>JAJKIV010000045.1 GCA_021154285.1 Gemmatimonas sp.
CCCGGATCCGACCTCGCTTCGTAGCGTGAGCTGCCCGCCTAACGCGTGTGCGAGTCGCTGGCTGATGGCCAGTCCGAGGCCGGCGCCGGATGTCTCGGCGGAAGCGAGGCGGCTGAATTCCTCGAAGATGGTGTCCCACTTGTCCGGTGGTATGCCCGGCCCGGAATCCGTCAGCTCGATCGCCGCCCAACGGTCGGCCGGTGGAACCTGATGCTGGGGCCACCGCCGCACACAAAGCACTATCGAGCCAGACCCCGTGTACTTGATCGCATTCGAAAGCAGGTTGCTGATGATCTGTTGGACGCGAGCGCGATCGGTCGCGACGAGCAGAGGAGCGGGCGGCGCGTCGACCGAGAGGGCGAGTCCCCTCGCCTCGGCGGAAGCCCTGTATTCCTCGCCGGTCGCGCGTGCGAGGTCTCCGAGATCCACAGGCGTCACCGAGAGCTCGAGGCGGCCGGCTTCGGCGCGCGCCAGCGCGTGGAGGTCGTCGATCAGCGCGAGCGCCACTCTGATCGAGCGACGAATGCACTCGACGCGTTCGGTCTGCTCCGTAGACAGCGCGCCGTAGATACCGGAGGTCAGCAACTCGGCATATCCGTCGGCGGCGCCCAACGGGTTCTTGACATCATGGCTAAAGCCGCGCATGAGCCTCGATCGGCTCTTCATCACACGCTCCAGCTCCGCTCGCCCATCGCGCGCCTCATCCAGCAGTCTGACCTTCTCGTACGCAAGCGTTGCGAGATGACCGAACGTGCGAGCCCGTGCCAGGTCATCTGGACCGAATGGAGCTCGCGCCTCGCTCAGAACGAACAGAGCGCCGACCGGCGCCGCCGCGTGGCGTAGCGGTACGACGATCATCGAGCACCCGGTTGCAGGGACCATCGTCGCGGCGCTCGGTCGTGGAGCGTGTTCGAGGTCCGGGATGAGCGTGGGCTCACCATGCCCGAGCACCAGTTCGGTGATCGAGCCGGCGTACGGCACCGACGTGCCTAACGCTGGAGCGCCGGCGCCGGCGGAGGCGCGGACGATCACGGTTTCTGTCCGATCAGCCGCGCCGGCGGCAATCTGCTCGACGAACGCCCCCCGCGCCTGCGTGGCGGTAAGTGCGGTGCGGGCGATCTGGCTCGTCACCTCATCGATGGTGAATGCGGCGGCCAGCGCCTCCGCGGCTTCTCGAAGCGCTTCTTCCTGCAGCGCCCGCCGTTGCGCCTCCTGCAAAGCGCGCCGTTCGGCTGACTGTATCGCGACACGCTGCAGCGCCGCCGACGTGAGATCGGCGAGAGTGTGAATCTGGCGGCGCATGTCCTCGCCGAACGCGCCCGACGCGCGATCGCGGAGGAGCACGAGCACGCCTAACGTGCGATCGGGCGAGGACAGCGGAGCGACGAGCCCGGCGCGTGATGCCGCACGCGCTATCGGGTCGGGTGTCATCCACTCACTGACCGAATCGACCTCCGTGAGCGAACCCGCGCTGCCCGGGCCCGCGATTGCGTCAGAGAGCGACTGGGAACGCGGCCTGCGCGTGTACCGTGACGGTGAGCGTCCGCGATCCTGCGCGACGGATTCCACAGCGTCGTCGGCTGGCATGTTGGGAACGATGCACTCGAGATACACGCCGGAGGCCTGCGTCGCTGCCATCGCGCCTTCGACGACGAGATGTACTACATCCTCCGTTGTGGACGCAGCGCCCAGCGCACGAGCGACGTAGCGCAGGGCCGCTTCCTCTTCAAGGCGGCGCGCGAGGATTCTGGTGAGCTGCCGCTCGCGGTTGCTCAACGCACTGACCGCAAGCACGGCAGCCAGAGCGATGAGCACGAGCGACGCGTTGACCACCAGACCCAGTCGCTCAGATCGATGGATCAGCTCCCGGCGTGAGCTTCCTTCGGCAGCCAAATACGACGCCAGCCGAGCGACGTCTCGCAAGGCTTCCTCGGAGCTCGCGCGCTGGGCTTGCGTCACGGGCGGGAGCGGCGCGTGTCCGTCGACAAGAACGCGACTGATGTCTCGCCACTCGCCGATTCGAGCTCGGACCGCCGCCGCGCGATCGACCGCGCCAGCGTCGAGCTTCTGTGCGAGGTCCTCGATTGTGGCGAGCCGGCGGTCATCGTCCGCCGCGGCCGCCACGTAGCGCATGAACTGGACGCTATCGCCGGAGCGCGCGTAGCTCTCGAGCGCGGCCGACTCCGCGGTCAGCCCGAACTCGAGACGAGCACTGAGCATCCGAGCGGGCTCGATCACGTCGGTGGTTTCGCGAAGCGAGTGCAGGATCCGCCAGGTTTCGCGTGCCGGGACCACCACCGACCCCAGCAGCATCGCCACCACGAGAACGAGCGGCACGACGTTCCAGCCGCCGCGGCGCATAGAGTCCGCATCGCGACCAATGCCGGCGATGTCGAACGGGCGATGCCGTTGCACGCTGGTTACCGCTTGCCGGTGCCGTGACGCGTTCCCGAAGACATTCGCTTCATCCTCGCGCGGACGACTGCCGCCAATACGACGGCGTCGTTATGCACTTCGTCCCGTGCCGCATAGACGAGCGTGGCCGGGCCACGCGACGCCAGTGCGGCGATCGCACGGACCATGTCGGCCTGGCCCTGCAACTCCCGCTTGTAGCGTCGCCGGAACTCCGGCCACTTCTCCGGGTCGTGGCCAAACCATCGCCTGAGCTCCGCCGACGGCGCGATCTCCTTCATCCACTCGTCGATCGCTGCCGTCTGCTTGCTCAGCCCGCGTGGCCACAGGCGGTCGACGAGGATGCGGTGGCCATCGGAATCGGCTGCGGGCTGGTAGGCTCGTTTCAGCTGTAGCATTCTAGGCATCTCCGCGGCCGACTAGCGACCCGACCGGCCGACCTGTCATGGAACATCGTGGCCGTCGCGCTCGAGGCGCATCCTGCCGCGCGCACGCGCGCAATCGGGCGGCGAGATGCCGACGGCCCCGCATGGGCAGTGTAAAGTCGGGCCGATGTTCTGTCGCTAGTATGTCAGTCACCTACGGTGGTACGGACGCTTCATACACAGCGCGTTGCCACAGCACGCTATGCACCCGGGCCGCCTCGCGTTAGCGGCCGGAGTAATGGAGGCCTATCGCGGGTCCGTGAATCGGCGTTGATGCGACGTGCCGGCTTGCTCGGCACGTCTCGCGTTCGGGTTCGAGCCGACGGGGGTCGATGCCGCCTGCTCTCGTGGCGTTGGAGCTCGTGACGCGCGAGGCATCGGAGAGCGCGAGACTCCAACCACGAATGGACTTCGCCCTCCGGCGCCATCGCGGTTGCCGAGAATCGTGAACGCCTTAGCGACTAGCTCCGGAATAGCGGCGAGATGATGCTCGTCGCACCTGGCACTCTACCGATCGAACGCACTCGTGTCGTTAGTACAGCCGTCGCAGCAGATGGTACAGCCGGGGCATTTTACAACCGGTCGCTCAATTGAGCAGTCCGCGGCGCTGGGCGTGGGTCACCGCCTCGAGGCGGTTGTGCGTGCGAAGCTTCCGGTTGATGTGGTGGAGGTGGTTGCGGAGCGTCTGGGCGGAGATTCTCAGTGTGCGCGCGATGGTCACCGGGTTGCCGCCGTCGGCGAAGAGTTTGAGAATGCGGCGCTCCTGATCCGAGAGCGGCTCGACAGGCGTGTGATCGGCTGCGTCGTCGGTGAGCGCGACGAGCCGCCGGGCGGCGTCCAGCACGCGGTTCGACAGGTCCTCCTTCGTGCGCTGGGCCGTGATGTCGCGCGCCAGTCTCACGAACAGGCGACGTCCCGTGCGCGAGTTGTCGAACACGATCGTCGACACGTTCACCCAGACCCGCCCTCCAGACCGAGTCCGGACTTCCAGGTCGAAGTTCGCGATCCCGCCCGACGCTCGACCGTCCCAGCGGCGCGTCGCGGCCTCGGAGCCGCCCGCGAGCGCCTCCGTGCCTAACGTGTCCCTGGCCTCGAACACCTCGTCGATATTGCGACGGAGCACCTCGGTCGCCGGGTAGCCGAATAGCCGCTCCGCGGCCCCGTTCCAAGAGCAGATCTCGCCGCCCTCGGTCACCGTGTACGCCGCGTCCGCGGTCTGTTCCAGCAGCGCAAACAGTTCGCTCTCGAGCATCTGGTCTCCTCACAGCCGAATCGACCCGGATCGGCACGCAGGACGCGTGTTTCGCCCTGCAGTACGGACGTTTCATTGGTGCCGCGACGAGCCACGGCTAACCATACGTCTGTACCGAACCAGCTGCCTAGTTCAGCGTTCACGCGGAGGTTCCGAGATGAAAGGTCTCGCACGTTCCACCCACAGCGCGCCGCCGGCGTTCTCGCGGCTTCGAAGCGCGGTCGCCGTCAGGCTGTCGGGCAACCACGATTCGGTGCGCGAGGGCACCGCGCTCGGGATCATCGTCGCCACGGGCATCTGGGTGTGGCTCGCAATGGTCGATGCGGTGGCCGGCCAGCCATTCCACACGTTCACGGTCCTTGGTGGCATCACGGCCTTCACGATCGTGCACTACCTGCTCAACATCGCGTACGGCGTCGCGATCGTGTCGGCCGTACACGGCGCAGCGCGCGAACCGAGCCTCGCCATTGCCGTCGTGTTTGGAGTCGTGACGCTGGAGATCGCGTTCGCGATGCTCACCGTGCTCCTCTCGCATCTCGGGCTCGGGACTCTCGCCTGGCTCGGGATCTTCGGCGGGAGTCTGGTGGGAATGGCGATCGCCATCTTTGTCGTGTCGCGGCGACACCCACTCGCCGCGCAAGTGCGCGACGCCGACGGCAAGCCCGAGACTTCCTGAGTGGGCACGAATGGGTGGTCTCGGAACACATTCGAGCCATCGTCAGGTAGGGGGCTGCTGTTCCACCGCGAATCGCCGCTGGCTTCGGCCAGCCGATCGCACAATGGTCGTACCTCACCGGTGATTCCGCGGGCAAATGTCTCGACCTCCGCACGTTATCGAGTCGCCCCTCGGCCGACGATGTGCATCGAGCTCATCGACGACCCACGACTCGCCTGTCAGGCCGACTCCGCGTCCACCCTCGCCCCGGTCCACGAGCGCGGCACGTGCGACGCTGTAGAGTTAATGTGAGGCGAGACCCGGCTCCCGCCTCACTGGCCCGTGCACCCTGCTCGATGGCCTGATACGGCAAGCGTTAGGCATCGAGGCTAGCACTCGGCCGACAAGACTGGTGAGGACCGATTGGAGGTGACATATGGGAGATCACTCGATGCGAGCGCAGGAACGGGATGACGCAAGGGCTGACCGCGACGCCGGCGCCAACGCGCGGGCCGCGGTACGTGGCGCGCCGCCGCCATCCGCGGTAAGCGACGCCGAGCGGGCACGAGACCCCGTGGATGAGGCCTCTGCCGAGAGCTTCCCTGCGAGTGATCCGCCGTCGTGGATGGGAATGCGAGTTGGCCAACCCGCTTCGTTGGCGGATCTGCCGTGACCGGCTTGGAGCCGACATTGCCGCCTACCGTTATCGCTCGCGCTGACTCACCCGCTGCAGCGAGCTTCGACCGAATCGCCCAGCGTATCGCCGAGGCGCTTGGGTGGCATCGCATTGCATCCCGTTAGGCCCGGCGGCAGATCGGATCCCATCTGCGCACTCTGCGCAGGCGGTTCCGTGAACGGGCATCCCGTTCGCCAGACGACGTCGGTGGGGCGTTTTCGCGACAGGCTCCCATCACCGTGATCCGTGGGCTATGGTTCGTCGGGAACCATTCCTACTCCCTGCGGGTTCTATCAGCGACTATGCAGACTTCACACGCGCTTCGCGCGCATTCCGTGCGTATCGATCCGACGGTTGGCGGTGGCCGAGCAATGGCCTGCCGTCCGATCGGGTTGTGCCCGCCGGAGCGATTCGATCGCGGCTGGAGCGCAAACCGAGGGGCGCGGTGCACGCGCGTATCCGCAATGCGGAACGCGGCCTCCGGCAGCGCCTTCGCGGCAGGGGAACTCAGGTGACTTGGTCAATCGTGTAGCCTGCCATCGGCAGGGTTGAACACGCTGCTGACGCCCCACCGCGCTTCTCCACACGGTGGGGCGTCGTGCATTCGACGCCGCACGCGGCGCTGCCGGAACAGTCGTTAGGTACTTCCAGCGAGGTATCCGCGCGTCGTGCTGCCGCGTGGTGGACACGCGACTCTCTCCGGTCCACGGCGCCGGTACCTCTCCATGGTGACCTTCGCAGCCCGACCATCCTGGCGTGCGCCGACGCATCGCACGGCGCCGTCGTCGCCTCGATGACACTGTTCAACCGGACACACCGATGACAGTCAACACGCTGGAGAAGCCCGGTCGTCGCCACGGCGGCTGGGTGATAGAAGACGCACAGAACGAAGAGAATCCGTTCGCTGCGATGACGGCACGACTCGATCGCGCGGCGGCAGCGCTCGACCTCGATCCCGGGGTACTGCGGATGCTCCGCCAGCCGGAGAAGCAGGTCACGGTATCGATCCCCGTGCAGATTGATAACGGAGAGATCGAGGTGTTCACGGGGCACCGGGTACTGCACAACACGGCGCGTGGACCAGGCAAGGGTGGCATTCGCTACGATACGGACGTGACGCTGGACGAGGTGTCGGCGCTCGCCGCATGGATGACGTGGAAATGCGCGGTCGTGGATGTACCGTTCGGCGGTGCAAAGGGCGGAGTGCGATGTGATCCGTTCAAACTATCAGCGGGCGAGCTCGAGCGCCTAACGCGTCGATACACATCGGCGATCATCGAGCTCCTGGGTCCCGACTCGGACGTACCTGCGCCAGACGTGAACACGAACGAGCGCACAATGGCGTGGATCATGGACACGTACTCGATGCACGTCGGCCACACCGTACCGGCCGTGGTCACGGGAAAGCCGCTGGCCCTCGGTGGCTCGCTCGGACGCCGAGAAGCGACTGGCCGAGGATGCATGGTGGTGACGAGACAGGCGCTCGAGCATCTCAACCTCTCGGTGCAGGGCGCGCGGGTGGCAGTGCAGGGATTCGGAAAGGTCGGGTCGGTTGCTGCGCAGCAGCTCGCTCGAGCCGGATGCCGTATCGTCGCGATCGGAGACCGGACGGGTGCTATACACAACGATCGCGGGATCGACGTGGATGCGGCGGCCGCGTGGGTACGACTGAACGGCACGCTCGAGGGTTTCAACAAGGGGGATCGCATCTCGAACGAGGAGCTGCTCACGCTCGCAGTCGATGTCCTCGTGCCGGCGGCGCTCGAGAACGTGATCACGGCGAAGAACGCCGCGCACGTCCGTGCGAAGGTCATCTGCGAGGGAGCGAACGGTCCGACAACCGCTGCAGCCGATTCGATACTCGAGGAACGGGGGATCTTCGTCATCCCCGACATCGTCGCGAACGCCGGCGGCGTGACGGTCTCGTACTTCGAGTGGGTGCAGAACCGCAGCGGCTATGCGTGGACCGAGCGCATGGTGAACGACCGCCTCGACGAGATCATGGTCCGAAGCTTTCACGATGTGCTCGCGCTGTCGCGAGGTCACCAGGTGAGCCTGCGCACCGCGGCGTACATGCTCGCCGTACGTCGCGTGGCGGCGGTGCACGAGCTTCGCGGTGTGTACGCATAGACGCGGGCTGACACGTTCGGCCATTCACCGATGTATGCCGCGCGATGGCGCGGTGGAGGATGTTTCCAATGGTCGCGATACTCGCGCACGGAGAGAACGCGTTCCGACTCGTGAACGGCGCCGGTCAGGACGTAGGATGGGTCAGGTCGAGAGCCATCGGGTTCGGTGGGTTCCGCACCAATGAGGCGGCATGCGCTGCGGCAGTCGACGGAGCCCGGGTGCTCGCCAGCTGTCTCAAGCGGGAGTTCGGCGTCGCACATCTGGAACTGAGTGACAGGCCACGCACCCGCATCGTGCGTGATGGCGCCGACGAGTGGATCGTCGACGGGCGAGTCCGGCTCGCGCGACTGCTCCGCGACATGGGAGGCGGACGCAATGCGGAGCTCGCGATCGAATTCCTGTTGCCGCCATACGCGACAGACGGAGTCGCGATCAGCGCAGCGCAGATCGTCTATGGCGTTGTCGGCCCGGGGTTGACGGGGTCGCTCGACCTGCGCGTCGTCGACACCACCCCGCACGACGCCGCGTGAGCATCATGCGATTACCCTTGGGAAAAGAGCTCGAGATGCGTGCCGGCGCATCTCGAGGCATTCGCCGTGTCGTAGTGGCCGTCGACTTCAGCCCCGCATCACTCGCGAACGCAGCATGGGCTGCCCGACACTTCGCGACGTCCGCCGAACTGACGTTCGTGCACGTCACGGCGGACCGGCGCGTGCCTAACGTTGGACACGAGCGAACCGGCTTGGGTCAGG
This sequence comes from Gemmatimonas sp., assembly GCA_021154285.1. Classification (GTDB taxonomy): domain Bacteria; phylum Gemmatimonadota; class Gemmatimonadetes; order Gemmatimonadales; family Gemmatimonadaceae; genus JAJKIV01. Next base: position 8,303 of record JAJKIV010000045.1, read on the forward strand.
CGCGACGCGCAGTAACGGACGCGCGCGAACGGAACCTCCGTGGCGCACTGTACGGTCTCGCCAGCATTGGAGGTGACGCGCGAATCGATGTCGAAGTTCGCGCGGGCGATCCGGCAGCGGAGCTGGCGGCGTTTGCCGATGCGGTCGGCGCGGACCTCATCGTGACCGGCCCGACGGCGACATCGCCGCTGTTGCCGAGCGAGGAGGCGGCCACGACCGAACGGCTGCTGCGTCGGACCGTTCGTCCCGTGCTCATCGCACGCGGTGCGCAGCCGTCGATGGCCGAAACGGTACTCGCCGCCATCGGAGGGGATGCGGACGCGCCGGCGGTGCTCGGCGCCGCCCGGATGATCGCGGATCCACGCGACGGGCGGGTCGCGGTGGTCCATGTAGACAGCGAGCCGTCGATGTCACTGGCGTCGATCGACTCCTGGCTTCATGCGGCGGACATTCCACGTGCACGCTCGATGTCGGTGACGGCCACGGGTGACGTCGTGCGTGCGATCCGCCGCGCCGCGCGAGATCTGAAGGCGGGCGTCGTGGCGGTCGGCGTGCGCGCGCACCCGCGCGAGACGGCTGAGCACAGACGTGAGATCGCGCGATCGCTCGTAAAGACAGCGACGAAGTCGGTGCTGGTCGTGCCGATTACCGGACAAATCGGGCCGCCCGCAATGGCGTAGTCCGTGCCGACGGCATGTCCAGGTGTCGCCGGCCCTGGTGCTGCGGGGCACGATTGCCGCAACGTCCACCGTAGCGAAAGGGCATGTCTTCCGACCAAGCCGCTATGCTGTCTCACGGTGACGTATGATCGCGATACTACTCGCGACCTCAGCGGTCGCCAGCGCTGTGTCGTTGCTGGTCGGTCGCCTCCTCTGTCGCCGGCGCGTGGGGTGGCTGCTCGCGCTCGTGCCCGCAGGGCTCTTCGTCGGCTTCCTTGGCTTCTACGGGACGATCGAGGCGGGACGGACGGTGATGGAGCGGATGACCTGGGCTCCATCGCTCGGCATCGAGTTCACGTTACGCCTGGACGGCTTCGCCTATCTCTTTTGCCTGCTCGTCACCGGTGTCGGCGCACTCGTCGTGGTCTACGCCGATGCCTATCTCGTCGAACGACCGCCAGAGGACCGGGCCCGCTTCCTCGCGCTGATCCTGTTCTTCATGACGGCGATGCTGGGAACCGTGCTCGCCGACAACCTGCTCGTCCTGTTCCTCTTCTGGGAGGCGACGAGCGTGTTCTCGTTCCTGCTCATTGGCTTCGACGTCGATAGTCCGTCAGCTCGGCGATCGGCGCTCATGGCGCTGCATGTCACTGCCGGCGGCGGGCTCGGGCTGCTTGCCGCGATCCTCCTCATCGGCGTGGCGCTCGGCAGCTATTCGCTGACCGACGTGGTCGCGCGGGCGCCCGAGCTCGCGCGAAGCCCGTGGATCGTCCCGATCCTCGCGGGGGTCTTCATGGGCGCCTTCACGAAGTCGGCGCAATTCCCCTTCCACTTCTGGCTGCCTAACGCAATGCAGGCGCCCACGCCGGCCTCGGCGTACCTGCATTCGGCGACCATGGTGAAGTTGGGCATCTACCTGTTGGCGCGCTTCGAGCCCGTCATCGGTGCCGTGCGGGGCGGCCGTGACGTGCTCATCACGGTGGCTCTGCTCACGATGCTGGTCGCAGCGTTCCAGGCGATCCGGGCCGAGAACTACAAGACGGTGCTCGCCTATTCGACCGTGGCGTCGCTCGGTATCCTCGCCATGCTCGTGGGGCTCAACGGCCCCATGGCCAGCGTCGCCACCATCGGATTTCTCCTCGCCCACGCCCTGTACAAGGCGACTCTGTTCTTCTGTGCCGGGACGGTGATTCACGCCACCGGACTGACGAAGCTGCGCCACATGGGCAGCCTGTGGCGATTCCTCCCCGTTACGGCGCTCGCGTCTGCTCTCGCGAGCCTGTCGATGGCAGGTCTGCCGCCCTTCCTGGGTTTCATCTCCAAGGAGTTTCTGTTCGAGGCGCAAATCCAGAGCTCCTGGGATGCGGTGCCGATGGCGGTGGCGGTCCTCGTGAATGCCGTGATGGTGGGCGTCGCCGGCGTCGTCACGCTGCGGCCGTTCTTCATGGGTAGCCGGCGCGTTCAAGACGTTAGGCACCAGGAAGTGTTCGGACTCCTCCTGGGGCCGATGGTCCTCGCGCTCCTCGGTCTCGTGATCAGCCTGGAGCCGACCTGGGTGAATCGAGTCGTGCTGCAGCCTGCGGTGGCAGCGATCTACGGGCAAACCGTGGATGTGAAGGTCGCGCTATGGCACGGCCTGACGCCCATGCTGCTGCTCAGCGCCGTTGTGGTCGGCATCGGCACGTTGCTCTTCCTCTATTGGGCACCCATCCACTATCGCCTGCGCACGATCCCGCTCGACCGGTATGATGTGGAGCACGCCTACGACGCGCTGCTGCGGCGCATCCGCACCGTTGCTCGACTCATCGCCGAGTGGCTGGAGCGGCAGGACCTCCGTGGTCAGCTCGGAGTCATCTTCCTCGCGGTGGCGGCGTTCGTGGTGTGGGGTCTCGTCACGTCGGGGCGCGCGCCACGCCTTGCGAGCGAGGTGGGCGCGGTGCGTGTCGGACCAGCCGCACTGGCCCTGGTCGGCCTCGCGGGCGGTATCGCCGCCACCTGGGCCAGGTCGCTCCTCGCCGCGATGATCGCGACCGGCCTCGCCGGGCTCGTCGCCGCGCTCACGTTCCTCGTGAACGGCGCGCCGGACCTGGCACTCACGCAGTTCGCGGTGGAGTCGCTGGTCGTGGTGCTGCTCACCGCCGCGTTGCTTGCTCTCCCGCTCGAGGCTCCGACGACACGCTCGCCGCGTGCCCGGCGCGGAGATGCCGTGATCGCGGCGGGGCTCTCGGTGCTGCTCTTCGTCGCGTTGCTCGACATGGGCGCCGCGCCGCAGCAGACCGAAGTCTCGGCGTTCTTCGGGGCACGGAGCTATCTGGACGCCTTCGGCCGCAACGTCGTGAACGTCATCCTCGTGGACTTTCGCGGCTTCGACACGTTAGGCGAGTCGACTGTGATCGCGCTGTCGGCCGTCATCGCGTGGTCGCTGCTCGGCCCGCGCCTACCGCTCGCCACTCGGTCGGGCGGTGCGCGACGCTCGGCGTTCGTGCTCGCCTTCGCCAGCCCGCTCTTCTTCTGGCTGCTTGCCGCGCTGTCAGTGATCGTCCTGTACCGCGGACACAACGAGATCGGTGGCGGCTTCGTGGGTGGTCTCACGGCCGCCCTCGCCTTCGCGATCGTCGCGCTCGCTCACGGGGTGGATCGGGCGCGCGAGAAGCTGCGGTGGCATCCGCTAACGCTCGTCGGCAGCGGTCTCTTGCTCGCGGTGGCGAGCGGACTGCCGGGGCTCGTGATGCATGGCGACTACCTGCGGCACGTCTGGATCGACGTGGACGTGCTCGGCGTGCACGTCAAGCAGGGCACGGCACTTCTCTTCGACGTCGGTGTCTACCTGGCGGTGCTCGGAACCGTGCTCGCCTTCCTGTTCGGCCTAACGAGGGAGGCGGAGTCGTGACCGTCCTTTACGCGCTCGTCGCCGCCGGGCTGTTCGGCTGCGGGCTGTACATGGTGCTCTCACGCCACGTCGTCCGCATGATGCTCGGCCTCTCGCTGCTGACGACAGCGGTGAACCTCGTGCTGTTCCAGGCTGGGCGAATCCGCACGGCGCAGCCTCCG
>JAJKIV010000046.1 GCA_021154285.1 Gemmatimonas sp.
ACGATCGCGCCGGCGTCCTCGAGCCGCCGGACCATCGTCGCGTCCTCGCGCGGCGTCCACCCTTTCAGTGCGAGCGACCCCGCCGTCGTCTGCAAACCGGCCGTCTGGAAGTTGTCCTTGACGATGACCGGGACGCAGAAGAGCGGACCGCCCAGCGTGCGGGAGGCGGCAAACCGGCGGTCGAGCGAGTCCGCGATCGAGCGCGCCTTGGGGTTGGTCAGGATGATCGCGTTGATCGCCGGGCCGCGCTTGTCGTACGCATCGATCCGTGCGAGGTATCCGGCCACGATCGCGTGGCAGGTCATCGACTTCTGGCGGAGCGCGGTGTGCACCTGAGCGATGGTCGCTTCCGCAAAGCGGAACGCCGGGCGCGACTGACCTGCGGCATCGCGAGCTGTCAGGGCGGTTGCGACTAAGAGGAGAGTAGGACGCATTTTGGCGACTGGCGAGTGGCAAGACAAAAGACCTCGGGATGCCTCCTTCGCGCTAGAGGCATCCCGAGGTTCTCCGCTTTCAGTCGCCAGTCGCCAGTCTATCTCCGACCTGTACTACCGCCAAAAGTATCGCAGGAATTCGGATCGCCGCTCTCCAGACCCCGCCGGAACCACTGCGACCGCTGCGCGGACGAGCCGTGGGTGAACGTGTCGGGACGGATTGAACCGGTCGTCTGCGCCTGAATACGGTCATCGCCTACCGCCGACGCGGCGGCGAGGCCCTCTTCGACGTCACCCTGCTCGAGCAGCTTTCGTTGCGCGGTGCTGTTCCCCCATACGCCGGCGAAGCAGTCGGCCTGTAGCTCGAGCGCCACCGACAGCTTATTGGCCGCATTCGGTCGCGACTCCTGCATCTCCCTCACCCGCTGTTCTATCCCGAGCAGATGCTGTACATGATGTCCGAACTCGTGCGCGATCACATACGCTTGGGCGAAGTCTCCCGGCGCGCCGAAGCGCTGGGCGAGCTCGTCGAAGAAGCTGAGGTCGAGATAGACCTTCTGGTCGACCGGGCAATAGAACGGTCCGACCTCCGCCGGCGCCTGGCCGCATCCTGTGTTGATCGCATCCCGGAAAAGGTCGAGCTTCGCGTGCTGATATTGCTGGCCGTCGACCTTCGGGAGGAGTTGGTCCCACGTTTGTTGCACATCGTCGGTGACGAAGTTGACGAACTGAAATCGCTTCTCCTCCTCCGGCGTTTTGCTTCCTGGCTGCTGCACGTCGCCCGGCGCGGCCTGCTGCGGCGCGGGATTTCCGCCACCACTGTCGAAGATGTTCACGCCGAAGACGAGACTCAGGATCAGCGCGATGACGGCGCCGCCGATTCCCATGCCGCGCCCTAACATCATCCCGCCTCCGCCGCCGCCCGTTTGACCGCGGAGGTCCTCGACATCCTTGCTGCGTCCGCCCGGTGTCCAACGCATCGTTGCCTCGTTTCGATCAGTGAGAGCGCTTCAACAATGCACGACATGAGCCGCGACGCAACTGGCCCTAAGGGCGGAAGAGGCCGCTCTTCCGCGCGAGCCGCTCAGATAAACAGATCGTTGCGGATCTTCTGTCTCAAGTTCCACCAGATCGCCATGAGCATGGTCGAGCGTCGGAGCTCGACACTCGCTTCCCCCGTCGCGCCGGCGCGCCAACCGATCGACAGTCCAACGGGCACACGGACCTCGATCGTCCCGCGATCGCGATCGCCGGTCGGCGCCACACCGCGCACCACCGCGTCCACCGGATTTGCGGCATCGCCGTAGGCGATCAGATGAACGACCTGACCCGTCCGCACGCTCGCCGCTCCTGCGCGAGCGAGCGCGACCCGCGCTTCGAGCGTGTCCAGCGTCGCCAGCCGCATGAGCGGATCGCCCGCCTGCACGCGACGCCCTTCGATCTCGTGAACCCGTGGCGTCGTGACCGTGCCCGTCCATCTCGCGCGCAGCGTCAGCGCGTCAATGCGCGCCTGCAGCGCCGTGAATCGCGCGACCGCCGCAGTCCGCTCAGCCTCCAGCCGCTCCAGTGTTCCGGAGGACTGCGCCGCCCGCGCTCGCGACGTCGCCACGCTCAGCGAGTCCACCGCCCGCGCGGCCGACAGCATCTCACGCTCGAGATCGCGATCGACCAGCCGTGCGAGCGCCGCACCCGTTGGGACCTCCACGCCTTCGCGAACGAACACCGCCGCGATCACACCGCTGTCCGGCGCCGTCACCTCCATCGTGCTCACCGGCGTGACCACGAATCGACCAGAGGTCGTCAGCGTCCAGGGCAGCACGGCGAGCACGACGATCGCGCCTAACGTCACGCCGACCCACACACGCCAGCTCGAGCGTCGCCGCCCGCCCGTTCGCCAGGCACGAAACGCTACCGCGATCGAGCGGCCCCACTCCGCGAGCCCTCGGCGCAGGAGCATGAACGTCGCGCCGAGCACGATCAACACACCAATGGCCCCGAACGCCGCTTCCGCGCGTCCCACCAGCCAGAAGCCAATGATCGAGAACAGGGCCGTGATGTAACAGAGCGCGAGCGCGCCGTAGATGAGCAGCACGCGCTTCTCGCGATCGCTCGCCGCGGGCTCGGGTATGTCGACACGAAGCACGTGGCGTCGCACCCACCATGAGAAGTACTCGCGCGCCCGGATTCGCAGGTTCGGTATCTCGAGCCAGTCGGTGAGCGCGAAGTAGCCATCCAGCGGGAGCAGCGGATTCGCGTTGGTGACGAGCGTCGTCGCCCCGCCTACGATCATTGCCGCGACGGCGGCCTCGGACGCCAGTGTCCCGGGCGTGGCTACATACCATACGATCGCCGCGATGCTCGCCACCACCAGTTGGATCCATCCGCCCGCGGCAGTGACCCACAGCCGGGCGCGGAGCGCCGGAAAGCTCCACGCGTCGTTCACGTTGCAGTAGAACGCCGGCTGAAAGTAGATGAGCATGAAGCCCATCTCGTGCACTTCTCCTCCGAAATACTTGCACGTGAAGCCGTGGCCAAGCTCGTGGATGAGGATCACGACCAGGCCGGTGAGCCACAGCAGCACGATGCTGCCGAACGTGATGGCGTGCAGCGAATACAGCTGACCGACCGTGCTCGAGAACTCGCTCCAGGTTGCGCCGAGGATCAAAAAATACGCCGCGAACAGGGCGACTGATGTCCCGATGAACGCTCGCGTGAACATCCATCGGATGGCCGGCAGGGCCCGCGTGAACATTCCGTCGGGGTCGCCTAACGACCATCGCATCCGCAGCAGCTCGCCGCGAAAGAGCGCCGGCCGGCGGCGCTTGCGCCGCTCCGCCCGGATGCGCTCGAGCTCGAGCGTGGTCCGCTCCACCAGCGTGCGCTCCAGCAGCCCGATCGACGCGAGCTTCCGGGCGAAACCCTCCACCGTGCGAGCGGTCAGTCGAACGCCCTGCTCGGTGAGCGCCGCCGCGATCTCGTCAGGCGTGCGCGCACCGTCGAAGTAGCGCATGACGCCCATCTCGACTGGACGAAACCTGAAATACTTCTGCGTCGCCGGGTCCTTCACGACGAAGCTCGCCTCGCCACGAAACACCTGCTCGACGATCGTGAGATCCGCGCGAAGGCGCGGGCCGCTGGTCGTGGCGCTGGACAGCGCGATGGAGCTCATTGCGTTCGCGTTCCCGGGGCGAGGCGGCGGCCTTATCGGGTTGCGGCTGCCGTTCGCATAACGCGCTCGCCAGGCGAGAGCCCGCTCACCACTTCGACTCGCCCGCCGCCGACGTCCGCACCCACCGTGACCGAGCGTAACGCCGTGCGACCGTTCTGCATAACGAGGACGTACCCGTCGGGCGAGACGGCCTCTCGCGGCACCGTCAGCGCCTGACGCTGCTCGTCGCCGAGGCGGACCGTGACATTCGCGCCGGGCAGAAGGCTCCCGGCGCCGGCGAGCTGCAGCACGACCTCCCGGGTTCCACTGGCAGCATCGAACGCAGGTGCCGCATGGACCACCGTCGCCTTCGATGTGGCTCCGGAGATGCCCGCAACGGTGGCCTGGTCGCCCACGCGCACCGTTGCCGCGCTGCCTTCGGGCACACGCACGCGCGCGAGCAGCGGGCCCGACTCGGTCACGCGGAACAGCGTGTCCCCTACTGCCACGAAGCGTCCCGGCCGAGCATAACGAGCGGTCACCACGCCCGGGAACGGCGCGACGATGCGCGTGAGATCGAGGTCGCGACGCGCCTTCCGCCGCGCGATGTCGGCCTGGCGGTATTGGAACTCCGTCTGCTCCGAATCAGCGACGGTGATGCCGCCGGCCTTGGTCATCACGCGCGCCCTGTTCACGAGCCGTCCCACGTTCTCGTACGTGGCCTCGGCCTGCGCCACCGCGAGCTCCTGGTCCACGTTCTCGAGTCTCGCGAGGGTCATCCCGTCGGCGACGCGGCCCCCCAGCTCCGCCATCACGGAGTCGACGACACCGGCCGAGCGTGCAACGACGGCCACGTCGTGTTCCACGTAAAGCTGCGCCGGAAGTTGGAGCGCGGCGCGAACGGTCGCGGCCGCGACGAGGAGCCCGGCGGTGTCAGGCGCAGCGGACGCGGCGCGCGGGTCCGCGGTCGGCCGAGGGCCGCAGGCAGCGACTATCGTGGTTGCAGCAGCGCACAGGAGCGCGCGGGTCATGACCACATTCTCCACCAGAGGAGGCGAAGGCGACGCGCCGGCTCACGTACCGCGCGACCGAGGAGGGAGGACGGCGCGGTCAGCACGCGGGCGTACGCGACCATGCCAGGCCGCAGCGCGCCGTCGGCGTTAGGCACCGCCGCGCGAACCGGAAAGACGACGGTCCCGGCGCTATCGACGCCGACGTCCGCCAGACCAAAGACGCGTCCCGTGAACGTCCGCTGCGGGAAGGCGTCGACCCGGAGCCGCACTTCTTCACCCACGTGTACGCGGCCGACGTCGCGCTGATCGACGCCAAACTCCAGCTCCAGCGTGTCGGTCCGGCCGATCACGAGTACCGCGCTGCCGGCGTCCGCCCACGATCCCACGCGTTCCTCGGGTCGCGGCGTCAGTACGACGCCCGACACGGGTGCGCGAACGGTCGCCGCGCGGAGCTGCTCCTCCCGCACCGTGGCTTCGCGCCGAAGCACGTCCGCACGCATGCGCTGGAGGCGTTCTTCCGCCGCGTCACCACGACTCGCCGCGGTTGCCGCTGCGCGGTCTGCCATCACCGCCGCTGCGGCAGCCGCCTCGTAGTCCGCGCGCAACTCCGCATCGCGGAGCTGGAAGACCGGCGCGCCACGCTCGACGGTCGTCCCCTCGCGCACGAGCACGCGCTCGATGATCCCGTCTATGAGCGGGCGGACATCCGTGCGGGCGGTGGGGCGAAACTGCGGTGCCGTGGCGTCCACACGCAGTGGCCAGCGAATGAGCGTGAGCGCCCCGATCGTGACGAGCGCCGCGACCGCCATCGCGATCCGACGCTGTTTCGGGAGGGCGAAGAACGCTTCCTTGCGCGCGTGCAGGGCGCCTAACGCGTCCGCGAGCGGGACCTGGTTGTAGAGTTGCGCGTTGCGGAGCGCCACCGTCGCCTGGTTCGCGAGGATGGTCGCCAGCTCCTGCTGTCTCGCACTCGCGAAGTCGGGCTTCGCCGACTCGAGGACGAGAATGCCGACAACCCCCTCGTCGTCCTTGAGCGGGATGTACAATCCGCTCGCTACGCCGTCGGCGGCGAGGTCGTCGCTGAAGATCTGAAGGAACGTGCGCTCCGCATCCGACGCGGGCTCGGTGCGGTCGGACAGGTAGAAGCTCTCGCCGATGCCCGCCGCCCAGGCGGAGCGCGCCGCGAGGTCCTGCAGCTCGGGATCGTCCGGATCCACGGTCTCCGCACCAGCCACCGCGCGAATGTCACAGGTACCGCGCTCGTACAACGCAATCGCGCCGCGGTCGAACGGAAGCGCTTTCATCGCCAGATTGACGACCGACCGCATGACGCGATCGAGGTC
>JAJKIV010000047.1 GCA_021154285.1 Gemmatimonas sp.
AGGTCGTCGCGCCACTCGGTGGACACGCCCCCGATGACCCGCGCCGTTCCGACGGCAACCACCCATGCCGAGTCGCCCTTCGCGGAGCGCGCGAGCACGTAGCGTCCGAGCGGATCCATGCGCAGTGCGCTCACCACGCCCGGCAGCTCGATCGATCGCTCGATCTGGTCCCGGTACCGATCGATCACCGTGATCGTGCGGCTGGAGTCCGTTGCGACGAACAGGCGATCACCGCTGGGCGTAGGCACGACGGCGCGCACGCCACCCCCGAGATGCAGCGCGGGGGTCACCTGCAGTGTCCGCCCGCGAAGCGACAGCAGCGATGAATCGATGCCGAAGTACACGCGATCGCCGACCTGCGCGTGAAGAATGCGAGGCGCGTCCGGGACCGATGTACTGTCTGTTACATCAGTATCGGGCGGTCGCACACGAATGACGCCGAGATCGCTGCCGCGCTCGGTCAGCACCAGCAGCGTGCCGTCCTGTTGCGGGAGAACGAGTCGCGCGCGTTTCGGCGGCGCGAACGTCCAATCGCCAGACGGCGTGAGCCGCGTAACGCTGCCATTCGCCGCGATGCCGTAGATCGACCAGCCATCGCTCGACGAGACCGAGGTCAGCTTGGCTCGCGTCGCGACGCCAACGTTCCCTGAGCGAAGATCAATGCGGCCGGGAACTCCGTTCTTGTCGACGTACGCGAGCGACCCGGCGTCGCCGTCGAAGGCGAGAACTCGCCCTGGCGCGGCCGCGTTCGTCGCCGACGTCCAGATGGCGGAGTCGAGTTGTGGATAGCGGAATGCACGAACGGCCCCGCCACTGCGCGGAATGCGCAGCATGATCTGGTCGGGGCCGGTCGGAGAAGCAGCGGACGTGGTGTCGTGCCGCGCGGTAGACTCGGAGCGGTCGGGGCGACCGCACGCGGCAAGCACGAACGCCAGAACGACGAACGTACGCACGGCGGTAAGCTATGGCCGTGGTCGGGAATCGGGAATAGGGAAATGCAGGGAGACGTCAAGCGGGAGAAAGAAGGAGAGGGAACGCAGAACCGGGAACCGTAGCTCTCCGTGAGGAGCTACGGTTCCCGGTTCCCCGATCCCGCTCTTTTGATTCCCGATTCCCGATTCGCTAAAAACTCGGTCCCAGCGTCCACGACCAATAGCCCTTCTTGCCGTTGGGACGATCGAGCGCAATCGAGTAGTCCCACCGCAGCAGGGCGAACCCGAACAGGTTCATTCGAATTCCGGCGCCATAGCTGTGAACCGGTGCACGAGTCGTCGCGGCGTTCTGGTTCACCGAATTGTCCCACACGACCTTCTGGCCATGGGACCACGCGAGACCCATGTCGTAGAAGAACAATCCATCCACCGGCGGAAGCGAGATGGGCAAGAGACCGAGGTCGAACCGCCTGACGAGTGGGAAGCGAACCTCCGCGTTCCCGAACGCAACTCGACTGCCGAGCAGCTGGATCGCGCTGCAACCGCCCTGCGTGTTGGGGTTCTGCGGGACACCGGGGATTGCGTAGCACTGGTAACTGTACTGCTCACGATCGTAGCCGCGCACGAATTCGGGACGACCGATGTATTTCTGCAGCAGCATCTCGTCCCGGCCGACCGAGATGCTCGTCTGGCCTCGTATTGCGACCGTGAGGAAGTTGAAGAGGATCGGGAAGTAACGGCGATAGTCCGCCTGATACTCCACCCACTGATACGACCCCAGCGTGGGCTCGATCTGGAATCGATAGCGCCGCCCGGCGATCGGTCCCGTGTAACCGAAGAGCGTGTTGTCGGACACGTATGCGAAATACGGTGCGCCGTACACGATGCCCGATCGGTTGGTGAGACTGTCGACTCTGAACGGATCAGCGTAGCCTCGGTCATAGTCGATCTTGCGACTGTACCACTCCGTCAGTTGATCGACGTAGTTGAGGCTTCCGCCGAATTCGAGGCGCGTGAACCGGTTCAGCGGATACGCGCCAATCCCGAACGCCTGACGTGTGACGAACCTCGTAACCGCCTGATTTTGTTTGTAGGTGTTTGTGCCGAGGCCGAGCAGGCCGTCCACCTTGTTGGTTTGATCGTACGTGAGGTACCAGACTGGCTGTTGCGAGATGCCGCTCGTGTACTGCAGCCGCCGGCCCATGCTCGTGAATGCCGCGAGCAGGTATGCCTCGCTGATTCGGCCGTTCACCTGTGCCGAGAACGCGAGGCGATGATCGCCCAGCAAATCGCTCAGCACGATGGTAGTTCCCCCGGTGACGCCGCGACCGAAATTGTCCGCGGCGTACCCGATGTTCGGGCGCGAGACGTATTCGGGCTGATATCCGATTCGGTACCCGTATTGCCTGAACTCAGTCGTGTCCGGAAGCGCGAGCGCGGCGCTATCGAGAAGCTGCGCGACGGTGATGACCGTCTCCGCGCGTTCAGGCGCGCTTGGCAGATCCGCCGACGCGCGCATCCCGGTAGCGCTCCGGTAGAGCGACCGATCACGCGACACAGAGTCGCGGTTCGCCGTCGCGATCGGCGCGAGCGATGAGGTGTCGCCGCTCGATACCGCCGGCACCCTGGGCATTGGGTCCGCTGGGATCCCGGCTCGGGGTGTCGACGAGGTGACTGGTGGAATCGTTATGGTCGCGGTCTCCCCGGCCGAGCTGTCGCGGTGCACTGAAGCTTTCGCGACCGTCTGCGTCTTGATCGCCGTCGTATCGCGGAACGGCTCCTTCATCAGCCGGCGGGGGTTGTTCACCGACCACACCGTGTATTCGCCGTTCTCGTAGTATGCAAACGCGAGGCGATCCGCCTGACGCGCCCACGTGATCACGGGACTGTACTCGGTCACGGCCAGTACGGCGCCCACGACGTTCGAGATCTGAAAATGCTGTTTCTTCTCGAGGTCGTAGATGAAGAGGTTCGGGATGCCCGTCCGATCCGACACGAACGCGATCGACTTGCCGTCGGGCGCCCACATCGGATTCAGGTTCTGGCCCGCCTGGTTCGGGAGCACGCTGACTCGGCCGGACTCGAGATCGTACAGCGACACCTGCCAACGACTGAACTTCAGGTTGTCGAAGTCGGTCTCTCGCCCGCGATCCGACACGAACGCGATCGTTCGGCCGTCAGGCGACCACTGGGGCTGATTGTCTCCGTTTCGATCATTCGTCAGGCGGCGGAGGTTCCGGCCGTCGCGGTCGACGATGTAGAGGTCGGTCAGCCCACCCTGGCCTCCGCTGAACACGAGCTGCCGTCCGTCCGGCGACCACGACGGGCTCGTGACACCTTCGAGCGGCAGATCGAATCGGTAGATGACTTTCCGGCGCTTCACGTCCATCAGATACAGCACGTCACGCCCTTCGCGCTGTGCCGTGAACGCGAGCAGCTTCGCGTCGGGAGAGAATGCGCTCTGCGAGTAGAGCAGGCGCAGCTCCTCGTAATTCGGATCGGTCGTCGATTTCACGAGGCGCGCCAGACGCTTGCCGGTCTCGCCATCGCCCAACCACAAGTCGGGGAAGACCTGACCGCGGAGAAAGCTGCCAAGCGACACGAACGCGATGTGTTTCCCGTCGCTCGAGAGGGACGGCGCGAGAAACAGCCGCCCACCGGTCTTGCGCTCGTTCAACAGCGGCTGCGAGAACTTGCGAGCACGATCGAGGGTCGCGATCTGGGGCAGGTGCTTGGTCTGCATCGCCTCGCGCCACTCATCGCTCAGGTCCGCCAGCGTCAGGCCCGTCTCGCGCTTGAACGCGCGCTCGATCCCGACGTTAGGCGAGGAGTTCAGCACCTCGCCGATGATCTCGTCGCCCCACCGATTCCCCACGTATTCCCACAGCGCTTCGCCGTAGCGATATGGGAAGTATTCATCCGGGCGCATCGTCATCTGCTCGATCGACGGCAGATGGCCGTTCACGGCGGCATCGCGCACCCATGCTTGCGTCAGGATGTGGTTCGGGCCACCCGCGAGGTACTCGGCCATGCCTTCCATGAACCACAGCGGCGGGTCCACCTGCGCCAGCGTCTGCAGTCCGGCGCCGGCACGCCCGCGAGCGAAGATGTCGTACTGGAACGCGTGCACCATCTCGTGCGCCAGCACGTGCTCGAAGCTCTTGTAGTCGCCGGTGAAGGGAAGCAGCATGCGATGCCGCAGCGCCTCGGTGACACCACCAGTTCCTTCGCCGAGATCGCCCGTGACGTTATTCTGTCCGAAGTCGCCGCGTGAGGCATACAGGATGAGCGGCTTCTTCTCACGGAACTGGTGATTCAACAATCGCGAAAGGCGGGCGTAGGCGCGTTCAGCCATGCGGGCCGCATCCATCGCGGCAACACGTTCCTGGGGGTAGTAGTGCACCAGGAAGTGTTCGGTTTCGAGCACGCTCCACTTGAAGTGGTCGTACTGAACCTGATTCTGACCGAAATACGTTTGCGCCTGGAGCCGTGTCGCCACACCAACGGCGGCGACGAGCGCGGCTGCACACGCGCCCGCCTTCACGATCCTCATTTGAGTGCTCCTTGCTGCTGATCGACTGCGACGACGGCCGCATCGCTCCAGAGGCGTTCGAGCTGATAGAACTCCCGGAGCGTCGGGTGGAAGATGTGCACTACCATATCCACGTAATCGAGCAGGACCCATCGGCCCTGCTGAACGCCTTCGACGTGATGCGCGCGCGTGCCTTCCTTGCGTAACTCCTCGAGCACGTGTTCCGCCACACTGCGGACATGCGTGTCCGACGTGCCGCTCGCGATCACGAAGAAGTCAGTCATGTCAGTGACGCCTCGCACGTCGAGCACGACGACGTCGTTTGCCTTGAGGTCGAGGCACAGCGCGGCCGCGCGCTGTGCAAGGGACGCCGGAACGGGCGCAGTGAGTCCGGTCATGCGATGCGGTCGGTTCCCGAGCAGTGATTGTAGCCGAGTGCAGGGAGAGGTTCCGCAGGTCCCGCACCGCGTTGCCACAACGCGAGGTCGGGAGGCGGAAGCCTCCGTCCGCCCAAGCATAATGCGCGTGCAAAGCCGCCGATACCCGAGAGATAGCTCCAGAAAAAGGCCGGCCGAGCGAGAACGCTCAGGCCGGCCTTTGTCGCATCGAACCGACGATCTGTTGTCGCACTGAACCGACGACCGTGGACCTCGCCGTCGTTCTGTGCCGAAGGTCTTCTACTGCTTGATGACCCAGACCTTGATCTCGGGCTTCACGTCGGCGTGCAGTCGAACCGGAACGCGGTACACGCCGAGCGCCTTGATCGGCTCGTGCAGATCGATCTGGCGCTTCTCGATCATGTCGAAGCCCTGAGCGTGAAGCTGCTCGGCGATATCGGACGCGGTGACCGAACCGAAGAGCTTCCCCTCTTCGCCAACGCGTGCGGAGAACGTCAGCGAAACGGCTTCGAGGCGAGTTGCGATCGTCTGCGCGCCGCCACGACGCTCGTTCTCAGCGGCCTGCAGGCGAGCCTTCTCCTGAGCGATCCGCTTGAGGTTCCCGGCCGTGGCCGAGTACGCGATGCCGCGCGGCAGCAGATAGTTCCGAGCGAAGCCCGGCGAAACCTTTACGACGTCTCCGGGCTGGCCGAGCTTCTCGACCGCCTGGCGCAGGATGACTTCCATGTTCACTCCAGTCGTTATGTGGTCGGGCGCGGTCTGCTGCGCCAGTCGAGCCAGGTATCTCCGAGACCGACACCCAAGGCGAACACCCCGAGTAGCGGCCAGATGAAGATGGCAAGGCCAATGGTGAGCGCTACCATGAGACGGCCGGGCGCGAAAAACCACGCTAACACGCCAAGCCCCCGCAGGGCGTACAGTGCGCCGAAAAACACGAGCAGGTTGAGCCCCACGATGCTGAACGCCTTGAGCGTTGGCACCGCGACGGCGGTGATTCCGAGGACCAGCCCCCAAACGAGCTGGTCGTTGAAGCGAAACTCCTTGAGCGGCGCCAGCGGTGCACCGATCCGGGCTCGGCTCACGCGGTGATACAGCCCCCAGGCGAGTGCGAGCACCGCGAGAGATTCCAGCGCGAGGATCGACGGATACAGCGGAACGGTGTACGTCGGCAGTGCCCGAAGCCGCTCGGTGCTTTCGCGCGCGAGCGAGTCCATCCCGGGATTGTCCCGTGTGATCTCGGTCCACTCGCGCGTCTTGGAAACCGACTCCCAATCCGCTAGCCACGAATCGACGCGGCGCGTGTACTCGGAGCGAACCGCGTGTGCGACCGTCTCCGGTCGCTTGGACGCGAACATCACGAGCGCGAATCCGACGGCGAACGACAATCCCACGGCCGAGAGTGCCCGAGGGAAGAACGCCTGCCGCGGGTTCATGATCGACGCGACGCCGAACGACGCGACGAGCAGCAGCGACCACCCCTTCGCGATCGCCACGAATGCCGGCGTGCCGGGGAGCGGCGTGACGATCATCCAGACCGCCAGCGCCATCCACGTCAGCGCGAGAAGAATGCGGCCGCCCAGCCACCACCCGACGAGCGCGCAGGTCGCGAGCGCCGGGACGATGAGCAGGAGCGACTGCTCGATCGGGACGATGACGCGGAACAACGGAACCAGCGGCAGCAGGACGAACGCCAGGAGAGCAAGGAGGATGCGTTTCCAACCGTGCTCTCGCGGTGCCGGGACTGGAGCCGCCGGGATGTTCGCCTGCTCGCCGTTCTGAATCGGTCCCCCTCGCCGTCGACGCGTTAGGCTCCAGGCCTCAGGCCTGGTGGCCGCGGATGTAGGGAATGATGGCGAGGTACCGAGCCCGCTTCACCGCCTGGGACAGCTGGCGCTGGTGCCGCGCGCACACGCCGCTCAGCCGGCTCGGGAGGATCTTCCCGTGGTCGGTGATGAATCGGCCGAGCGTACGGTCATCCTTGTAGTCGATGAACCGGACTCGCATTTCGCAGAAGGGGCAGGATTTCTGAGGGCGTCGCATGATCAATCCTCATCCTCGTCGTCTTCCTCGCGGCGGCGCGCCGCGAGCATGTCTTCCTCGGACATTGGCGGTGCACCAACCTCGTGCTCGTGGAGCGTGACGAGGTAGCGGACGATGCCATCGTCGAGCTTGAGCGCGCGCTCGTATTCGGGGAGCGTCTTGGGGTCGGTGCTGAAGTGAGCGACGACGTAGTAGCCGTTTTCGCGAGGGCCGATGGGATACGCGAGCTGCCGGCGTCCCCAGTGGTCGGTCTTGATCTCGCCCTCGGCGTGAAGCAGCCCGTGGTATCGGGTCAGCTTGTCGTTGATGGCGGCGTCTTCGAGTGTCGAATCGAAGATGTACACCGCCTCGTATACGCGAGACACGTGTCGGCAATCCTCCCTTTGGTCGTTGGTCCGCCCCCCGTCGGTTGCCGGAAGCAGGGGGAGGGGAATGGAGGGCCG
>JAJKIV010000048.1 GCA_021154285.1 Gemmatimonas sp.
CAGGAACAGCTCGGCGTAGCGAGCAGTGTCCATGAATCGCTCGCGCGAGCGCGTTCAGCGACGCGAATGCGATGCTATCCGAGCACCCGCTGCACCGCTTCCAGTACGCGGCTCGGCTGGAACGGCTTGACCACGAAGTCCTTCGCGCCAGCCTGAATGGCCTCGACCACGAGCGCCTGCTGACCCATCGCGCTGCACATGAGCACCTTCGCCTGCGGGTCGAACTTCGTGATCTCTCGCACGGCGTCGATGCCGCCCATGTCGGGCATCACGATATCCATCGTGACGAGGTCGGGTCGCAGCTGCCGATACTTCTCGACCGCCTGGACGCCTGTTTCCGCCTCCCCGACGATCTCGAATCCCGCCTGCTGGAGGATGTCGCCGACCATCGTGCGCATGAAGATCGCGTCGTCACAGATCAATACCGTGTGGCTCACGTTCCACTCCACTCCGAAACGGGACGATTCCTTTGGCGTTGCGTGGGCGGGTCCTCAGTCCTGCTTACACCGCCCTCATGCCATCACCTGCCGTATGACGGCGGGGACCTCTAGGACTATGACGACTCCGCCGTCGAGATGTCCCAAACCGCGCACGATTCCGCCGCGAGCAATGTCACCGCTGGCGGGCTCGAATTGGTGAGGTGCGAGGACCTGGACATCGCGCACCTCGTCCACCGCGATGCCGACATTCTTGTTCCCGAATTCGGCGAGAACCACTGAGCCCTCGTCCGGCGTGCTGCCACCAGCGAGGCGCACGGCCAGGTCGATCACGGTGACGATCGCCCCGCGCAGGTTGATCAGCCCACGCACATGGGATGGCGCACCAGGCAGTCGTGTCGTGCGCCGCAGCGGGACGATCTCACGGACGGCGCCAATGTCACATCCGTACACCGTGCCGGCGACCGCGAACAACAGGAGTCGCAGCATATCCGGCGAGTGTGCCTTGGCGGTGGCGTCAGTCGGTGTCGCGGTAGAAGCCAAAGTAGTCGAGCGGATCCGGATGAGTCTCGAGGGAACGATCCTGCGCCGCCGCCACGAGCGACTGTCTGAGGTCGTCGGGCAGTGACGCACGAAGGTCGATCGCCGTGCCGGATACCGGGTGCCGAAAGCGCAGCCACGCGGCGTGGAGAAAATGTCGTCGCGGCGGCAATGCCAGCAGCCGTCGCCCTCCCCCACCACCGTAGGTGTCGTCGCCGGCAACCGGGTGCCCCACCGACGCGAGGTGCACACGAATCTGGTGCGTGCGTCCCGTGTGGAGGTGCGCGCGCAGCAGATCGGTGGCGTCGAACCGCGCGAGGCGCAGGAAGTCCGTCTTGGCCGACCTTCCGGAACTGACGATCGCCATGCGCTTCCGGTCTCGCGGGTCGCGCGCGATCGGCTTGTCGACCGTGAGGTGGTCAGCGTCGAGATGTCCCCACGCGAGCGCCGCGTACCGGCGCACCACTCGGCGCTCGGCGATGGCCTTGGAGAGAATCCGGTGTGCGCGATCCGTCTTCGCGACCAGCAGCAGACCAGACGTGTCCTTGTCGAGCCGGTGAACGATGCCGGCGCGGTCGGAGTCGCCGGAGTCCGCGAGCTCGTTGCCGCGGCCAATGAGCGCGTTCACCAAGGTACCCGTCCAGTTGCCTGGCGCCGGATGTACGACCATCCCTGCCTCTTTGTCGACGACGACGATGTCGTCGTCCTCGAACACCACCGTGAGAGGAATCCGCTCACCTTCGATATCGCGAGCGGGCGGAGCCGGCACGTCGACCGCCACGCGATCACCCGGCGTCGCGCGATAGCTGGCGCGCTCGGACTTGCCGTTGACCGTCACCAGCTTGTTCGCGATCAGCGTCGCGGATTGGTTGCGCGAGATGCCGAGGCGACCGGCCACCAACAGATCGAGGCGGACGCCGATACCGGTATCCGCCTCGATGGTGAACTCGCGGTGGGTCGGACGCTCTTCCGGGTTACGGGGCATCCTGCGACCCGGCGGTCGCGCTCGCGGCGTTCGAGCCACCGCTCACCGCGGAGCCGTCGGCTGCCCGCGCCGTTTCGGCGCGGTCGTCGCCCCAGAGTACCCACGCCAACAGAAACGCGCCGGTGCTTACGGCCATGTCGGCCACGTTGAACGTGGGCCAGCGCATGTCTCGGAAGCCGACGTCGATGAAGTCCACGACGCCTTCATGCCAGCGAATCCGGTCGATCAGGTTGCCGAGCGCGCCGGCGCAGACGAGCGCGATCGCGAGCGTCCGCGGCATATCGCCCTCGCGCGTCGACTGGTAGAGGCGCCACAGGATGACCAGCGCGCCGACCGTCAACACCATGAAGATGTACCGGGAGTATTCTCCGAGGTACAGGCCGAACGCGGCGCCCTGATTGCGGACGAGCGTGAGCCGCAGCGCCTCGCCTACTACCTGCTGCGGCGAGAACGGCGCGAGCGTGTTGAGCGCGATCATCTTCGTCACGACATCCGCAACGACGATGATCGCGACGACCGGCCAGAACACGACCGCGTTAGGCGTGCTACTTCTTGGCATCTTCCTCGCGCTGCTTGCACTCTATACAGTACCGCGCATGCGGTAGCGCGTCGAGACGCTCGAAGGCAATCTCGTTGCCGCAGTTGTGGCATTTACCGAATGTCTCCGGCGACCGATAGAGGCGGCGCAGCGCTTCGTCGATGTGCCAGAGGAACCGGCCTTCCTGGCTCGCGAACAGGAATGCCTTCTCCCGTTCCATGGCGTCGGTGCCCTGGTCGGCCATGTGGAACGAATACGAGCTCAGGTCGCCATCCGCGGATTGCGGCGTCGCGCCGAAGGTCTCGTCGTAGTGACCCAGCTCCTTCAGCACGCGACGTCGCTCTTCGAGCAGGCGCTTCTCGAAGTGCTGAAGGTTCTTCTTGTTCATCGGCTTCGCCTTCTTGGCGCTGCTCGCGCTGCTTGCGGATGCCATTGCTACAGTTCCTTGGAAAGGGCGGCACGAACGGTCGACCCGTCGAGGTCGAGTTCGTGTACCTGTTGACCGGCCGGTGCCTCTCCCGCAACAATCTCGCGGGCGAGGAGTTCATTGGCGATCCAACCAGCATGTTCGCTGATCGCCTCGTACGTCTCCGCGGGAGCGGCGATCCATACTCGGATCCGGTCGCTCACCACAAAACCTAAGTCCCTCCGCAATCGCTGGAGCTGGCTCACGAGCTCGCGCGCGATCCCTTCGCGCCGAAGCTCCGGGGTTATCGTCGGATCGATCGCCGCAACGCGACCGTTTTCTTCCTTCACGGCCAGCGCGCCCGTGGCGCGCCGCAGGATGCTTACGTCCTCGTGATCGAGCGTTCGGGAATCGTTGCCAACCGAGATCGCGAGTGGTTGCCCGTGCTCGAACGATCGAAGCTCGTCGCTGGTAAACGCGGCGACCGCCTGCGCCGCGAGTGGTGTGTTTTTGCCGAACTTCTTACCCAAGGACCGGAAGTTCGGTTTCGCGTAAAGTGTAACGAGCGAATCGGACGATGACGCGAGGTCCACACGCTTGACGTTGAGCTCGGCCTCGAGCAGGTCGGACAGCGACCCGACGTCAGCGGCGAGCGCTTGAGGCACAACGCATACCAGTCGGGACAGCGGTTGACGGACTTTGATGGCCGTCTCCTCGCGAGCAGCCCGCCCCAGTCGCGCCAGCGTCCGGATCTCGCACATCCCACGCTCCAGAGCCGGATCGCTTGGTCCCGGGTCGGCGCGACGATAAGGCGCGAGGTGGACCGAGATTCCCGTCAGCTCGCGATGCAGCCAGTCGCTCAGGAACGGCGCGAGCGGAGCCAGCAGCCGCGCGGTGACCACGAGCACTTCGTGCAGCGTAGCGAACGCCGCGCGGTTGTCGGGCGAGGTTACTTCATAGAAGCGAGCCCGTGACCGCCGGACGTACCAGTTCGAGACGTCATCGACGACGAAGCTCATGAGCGTCCGCGCGGCGGCGGTGGCGTCGAACGCCACGAGCAGCGCGTCGACGTCGGCTTCGACGGTCGCGAGCCGGGACAGCATCCATCGGTCGATCGCCGGTCGGTCGGCCGGCGCAGGGTCGAGCGCCGACGGTTCCCAGCCGAAGTTCGCGTAGAGCGCGAACATCCCGCTGTACACGTTCTTGAGCGTCACCAGAAATTGCGTGACCCCTTCCCTGATCTGCGCCTCGTCGAACGCGCGGGGCTTCCACACCTGACTTGACGAGATGAGGAACAGTCGCACGGCATCGGCGCCGTACTTCGGGATCACCGTCCATGGGTCGACGATGTTCCCGAGGCGCTTCGACATCTTGACGCCGTGCGCATCGAGAACGAGGTCGTTGACGACGACGGCTTTGTACGGTGAGACGGGAACGGGAAACTGGGAACCCGTTCCCGGTTCCCTCTCTCCAAGCGGCTCGTTATTGGGTAACACGGACCCCAACCCGCTCGCGATCGCAAGGAGGCTGTAAAACCATCCCCTCGTCTGGTCCACGCCCTCCGCGATGAAATCCGCCGGATACTGTTTCGCCAGCGTCTCCCGGTTCTCGAACGGGTAATGCCACTGCGCGAACGACATCGCACCGGAGTCGAACCACGCGTCGATCACCTCCGGGACGCGGCGCATCGTTCCGCGGCCGCTCCGGGCCGGCCACGTGTATCGGTCGATGAACGGCTTGTGCGCGTCGAAATCCTCGCCTAACGACACGCCGGATCGGTCCGCTAGTGCCGCGAACGACCCGATGACCTCGATCTCCGTCGGGTCCTCATCGTTCACCCACACCGGGAGCGGCGTGCCCCAGTAGCGGTCGCGCGAGATCGCCCAGTCGATGTTGTTCTCGAGCCACTCGCCGAACCGCCCGGCGCCCACCTCGGGTGGATGCCAGTCGACGCGCGCGTTGCGCGCCAGCATCTCGTCCTTGATTGCGGTGGTCGTGATGAACCACGACGCACGCGCGTAGTACAGCAGCGGCGTTCCACACCGCCAGCAGTGCGGGTAGGCGTGCAGGAGCGTCCCGGCCTTCCACAACACGTCGCGCCGGCCGAGCTCCTCGATGATCAATGGGTCGGCTTTTTTGACGAACTGTCCACCGACAACCGGCATGTCTGCCGGGAATTCGCCGCGCGCGTTGACCGGCTGCACGAAGGCGAGCCCGTGTCGCTGGCCGGCTTCGTAGTCGTCCGCCCCAAATGCGGGCGCGATGTGCACGACACCGCTGCCATCCTCGGCCGACACGAACTCCTCGCCTACGATCACGCCGTGGTCGCCGTCGACACCGTCGAACGAGACCCAGTCCAGGGGCCGCTGGTACCGCGTCCCGACGAGCATCGTTCCCGGGAACCGCCCAACCCTCTCCCATCGGTCCCGGTAGTCGTCGCCCAGCACCGCACCCGCTCGCGCCTCCGCGAGAATGATCGTCGAGTCGCTGCCCGTCTTCTTTTGCAGCTCGACGTAATCGAGCTCGGGGTGCACCGCGAGGGCGACGTTGGAGACGAGCGTCCAGGGTGTCGTCGTCCAGACGAGGATCCGTCTGCGACTGGGAACCGGGAACCGGGAACCGGGAACCGTGCCGCCGAGTGGAAGCTCGGTTCCCGGTTCCCCGTTCCCAGTTCCCGGTTTCAGGTCAAGCGCGATGTAGACACTCGGATCGGAGACATCCTGGTATCCAAGCGCCACCTCATGGCTCGACAACGTCGTGCCGCAGCGCGGGCAGTACGGCAGGATCTTGTGGCCGCGCGTTAGGTAGCGCTTGTCGTGCAGCGTCGCGAGGGCCCACCACACGCTCTCGATGTAGTCGTTCGTGTACGTGACGTACGCGTTGTCGTAGTCGAGCCAGTACCCAATGCGCTCGCTCAGCCGCTCCCAATCGCCCTGATACTTCCAGACGCTCTCGCGACACAGCCGGTTGAATTCCTCGACCCCGAACGCCTCGATGAGCTGCTTCCCGCTGTAACGCGCGATCTCGTCGTCGCTCATCCCGCGCGCCTTGAGCAGCGCCGGCAATTGCTTCTCGACCTCGATCTCCACCGGCAGGCCGTGCGTGTCCCAGCCTGCCTTTCGCAGGACGAAGTGCCCCTTCATCGCGCGATGCCGGCAGAAGAGATCCTTGATCGTTCGCGCGAAGACGTGATGGATGCCCGGTCGGCCATTGGCCGTCGGCGGGCCCTCGAAGAACACCCACGGCGGCGCGTCGGCGTGCGCCTCGAGCGTGCGCGCGAACAATCCTTCCTCGCGCCATTTCGCGAGCAATTCATCCTCGAGCGCGTTCGCGCCGCCGTCGGGAGGAAGGAGCCGAAAACGGCGCTCCGAACCAACGGCCGTCACACGCGCTCCAACACGCCGCACACGAGCGTGGTGAGATTCGGCTCGGCTCGCGACGCAACCGCGATGATCTTCTCGACGCTCGCCGGCTCGAGCGCGTCCGGCAGGCACTGGTCCGTGATGATGGAGATGCCCAGCACCCGCATCCCGCCGTGGATGGCGACAATGACCTCGGGCACAGTGGACATGCCGACGACGTCGGCGCCGATCCCCCGGAGGAAGCGATACTCGGCGCGCGTTTCGAGGTTCGGCCCCGGGACGGCAACGTAGACGCCCTCGTGGAGCGTGATGCCCTGCTCGAGCGCCACGGCACGCGCGATCGACCGCAGCCGGCCATCGTACGGCTCCGACATGTCCGGGAAGCGCGGCCCGAGCCGATCGTCGTTAGGCCCGATGAGCGGGTTGTCGCCGAGCAGGTTGATGTGGTCCGCGATGAGCATGAGATCGCCGGGTGCCCAGAGCGGATGCATCCCGCCGCAGGCGTTGGACACGACCAACACGCGAGCGCCTAACGCGCGCAGCACGCGGACGGGGAATGTCACCTGCGCGAGGGAATACCCCTCGTAGCGATGGAACCGGCCCTGCATGGCCACGACCCTCTTGCCCGCGAGCGTCCCGCACAGGAGCCGCCCGGCATGGGATTCCACGGTCGACAGCGGAAAACCCGGGATGTCGGCGTAGTCGATGCTCGCCTCCACGGCGACTCGACTGGCGAGGCCTCCGAGGCCCGTTCCGAGTATCACGGCGACATCCGGCGGCCGGCTGAAGCGACTCCGTACAACGTCCGCCGCGCGCTCGACCTGCTCGAGCGTGTGCGGACCGTCGAGCATCAGCTGACGATCGCTCGGGAGCGTTCCGGCGGCGGACACAACCTCGCTACTCCTTCACCAGCGAATCCAGCCACGCGGGCGTCGGGTGCGCAGAACGTCGTGGCTCCTCGGTCCTCGGCGCCGACGGCGGCGTGCCCGCGGCCGTCGGCGGCATGGACGCGGCTTCTGCCGCTTCGATCTCCACGAGCTGGCGCTCGACCATTGCGCGGAGCTGCGACAGATACGCACGCCTCGCCCGCACCAAGCCCTGGATCTCATCCTCGACCTTTCGCGTTTCCGCGCGGATGGACTCGAGGTCGCGTTCGGTCTGGGCTCGCGCCTCGCGCATCAGGAGCTGCGCCTCGCGGTCCGCCTGTTCGCGAATCTCCGCACGAAGCTGCTGCGCCGAGACCAGCGCGTCGTTGAGCGCCTTGTCGCGCTCACGGAACGCGCGAAGCTGCTCCACGAGCCCCTTCGACTTCTGGTCGAGCTCCTGATTTGCGCGATTGAGCCGCTCCACTTCGGCTGCCACCTGATCGCGGAACTGGTCGACCCGCGCCTTGTCGTAGCCGCGCAGCGCCGAGCCGAAATCGTACCGGCGGATGTCGACCGCCGTGAGATGAAAGGCTTCGTCACTCATGCGTCTCGCGCCCCGAACAGGACAGTACCGAGTCTGACCATCGTGGCCCCTTCTTCCACCGCGATCTCGTAGTCGTGAGACATTCCCATCGAGAGCTCCGCCGCCGGGTGTCCCAGCGCGATGAGATGCTCCCTCACCTTCCGTGCGCCGCCGAACGTCGCGCGAAGAATGCGCTCATCTGCGTCCAGCGGCGCCATCGTCATGACGCCTTCGATACGCAAACCACGCAGGCGCAACCAGCGTTCCCCTTCAGTATCGGCCTCAGCAGGTGAAAGCCCGCCCTTGGTCTCCTCGCCCGCCACGTTCACCTGCATCAGGCTTCGGATCGGGCTCCCCCGCTCCTCGCCAACGCGTGCGACCGCGTCAGCAAGACGACCACTGTCCACCGAATGCACCATCTCGAATCGGTCGACTGCTTTCGCCTTGTTGCGTTGAAGGTGTCCGATGAGGTGCCACCGGACCGGGACGCTCACTTCGCCCATCTTCGACAGCGCTTCCTGCACCTTGTTCTCACCGACGTCCGCGATACCGCTTTCCCACGCGGACAGTACCGCGTCAGGACCGTACGTCTTGGTCACCGCAATGACCGTAACCCGTTGTGCATGTCCACCTCGAGCGACCGCCGCCGCGATCCGCTCGCGCATCTCGGCGACGCGTGCGGCGAGGTCTGGAAATGGCATAACATTACATTTTATCGGAAGTTACAACGCGAGGCAAGTAATTCCCCCGAGTCCGTCGACTCACCGTGAACGCCCCGCCTCGCTATGGTCGGACAAAGAAGAAGGTCGGCGATGTAGCGCGCCGCGGGATCCTCCACCCGCTCTGCTTTGACCGGTCCCCCGAAGAGGCGCTCGACCATCGCGGCCGTGGAATCTACCGCGGGTCGCTCGATCTCCGTGACCGCTTCAGAGGCCGGGAATTGGTGGGAGACGTACAGCAGGCCGCGAAACGTCCAGCCGGCGCCGAGTGCGGCCCGAAGGTCCGGCTCGAGGGACACTGCCGCCGCGACGGGGCGCCCGGCCCGTTTCGCACGGGCCGCGATGGACGTCAGCTCACGCGTGGTTCCCTTCCACCGCGCGGTGTCGCCAAGCTCGTAGAGCCCGTGTCGGCGTGCTAGCTCAGCGCGGTACCACTCGGCGGGGATCAGCGGGACCGTCACGACGGTGACGTCCCGCCGGACGTGTTCCGCCACCTGCACATACCAGAGCGGATAGGTATCGTTGTCGCCCGCGACAAACAGTACGGCACGTGGCGGTGCCGACTCCAGTGTGGCCCGAGCGAACGCACCGGGCAGCGTCGCCGCTGGCTCACGTCGCCGATCGACCGCCCGCCAGTTGAGAACGAATGGGAGCGCGGCAACCACCGGCCCGACGATCGCGAGGCGTGGGCGCGCGGTCCGCTGTGCGATCCGGCGCGCGAGTGCGACAGCACCCATGCCGATCCAGAGACCAAACCCGGCGAATCCGAGCGCGAAGAAATAGTCGCGTTCCCTCGCCTCGCGGTCCGCGTTGGCCGGCAGCACCCCGTAGCCGAACGACGGCCCGGCCTTGAGGTTGAGGTAGAGCACGACGCCGAAGGTGGCTGACCCCACGAGCACGAGCAGCGCCGCCCACGTGCGTCGATCGCGACGCCAGTGCCACCGACTCCCCACGATGCCTAACGCCACGAACGCCGCCGTGAGCGGCGTTCGGACGAGCGAGGCGCCGACCCACTGATCGAGCCCCAGCGCATACTGCCAGTCGGCGTACTGGATAAAATTTCCGAGCTGCAGCCACACCGGCGCACGGCGGGGCCAGAGGCCGGGGACGTCGTATTGCCGGCGTGAGATGACCTCGATGACGCCGGCAAGGTTCGCGGGATCGCCCTGATTGATGGCCGGGTCGTGGTGAGCGCGAAGCAGGAGATAGAGGAAGCTGGACGCGCCAACCGCGATGACCGCCGCGACCGCGCTGGCATCGAGGTACCCATTCCGCCGATGGCGTGTTACGAGCGTCCAGATCGCGAGCAAGACCAGGCCTGCCGCGGCGATCGGGCGGGACCCGGTGCCGACACCAGTTGCGAGCACGGCAGCGGCGACGAGCATGGCTGCCCGGACTCCATCGATCCGAAGGTCGCGCTCGATGGTCGCGAGCGCGATCGCGGCAGGCGCAGCGACCATCGCGCTCAGGTGCAGTGGAGGTGTGAGCGCAAACAGGTACGCCAGAAGCAGGTCATGCCTGCCTAACGACATCTGCGGCGTGGCTCCGCCAGCCTCGACGCGCGCGTTCCTGCTGTCCGCGTGGGCCCTAAACGCCACGTACAGCATGATCACGGACAGGAGCAGTGAGGCGGAGTACACCTCGGTTTCCGTTGCGTTGAGCCACACGGTCGCCGCGCTGCCGAACCCCAGGCCCGCCGCGAACGCGGCGGTCACGTCGCGCGTCCATCGCGTCACGAGGATGGCGGTGACTCCGCCGGCCACGGCCGTGCATGCCGCAGCGAGCAGGTTCGTCGCAATCGCCGTCGGCAGGAAATCGAGCACCAGTCTCCAGGCACGGGCCACGAGAATGAACAGCGGCGTGCCCGGCGGATGCGGGATCCCGAACGACTCGACTGCCGATGCGAATTCTCCGGCATCCCAGAACGTGACACCGGGAGCGAGACTCGCGAGGTAGATGACGCCGAGTGTCGTCGCGACGAGGGCGAATGCGCGCCGCGGCGACGCTGCGCTCACGCCGGCAGTTCGGCGACCGGTTGTTGTTCGGCCGCCGATCGCGCTGGACGGCCCGACACGAGGTCGCGCACCTGGGCCGGCGTCAGGTTGCGCGTCAGGCGTCCCGCGAGTGCGACCGAGATCGTGGACGTCTCCTCCGACACGACGATGATCACCGCGTCGGTTTCCTGACTGAGCCCGATGGCGGCTCGATGTCGCGTGCCGAGCGACCGATCGGGCAACGGGGCCTGCGACAGCGGCAGGATGCACCCCGCGCCGATGATGGTGTCGCCGCGGA
Source organism: Gemmatimonas sp. (assembly GCA_021154285.1). Classification (GTDB taxonomy): domain Bacteria; phylum Gemmatimonadota; class Gemmatimonadetes; order Gemmatimonadales; family Gemmatimonadaceae; genus JAJKIV01. Next base: position 10,729 of record JAJKIV010000048.1, read on the forward strand.
TGATCACCGCGCCGTCGTGCAACGGTGAGTAGGGCGTGAAGATCGTGGTCAGCAGGTCCGCGGACACCTTGGCCTGCATCTCCGAACCGGATTCGATGTAGTCGCCGAGTACCATCTCGCGCTCGAGGACGATGATGGCACCGATGCCCGATCGCCCAAGTCGCTCGACCGCCTCGGCGACTTCTTCGCCGACCTCGACTTCCTCCATGCGCCGGAAGAATCGAGTGACGCGTGACTGCCCGAGATGTGCCAACCCTGCGCGGAGCTCTGGCTGGAAGATGATGAGCGCCGCGAACGCGCCGTACGTGAACACGAGCTCGAGGAGGTACGTGATCATGGTGAGCTTCGCGATCCACGCGATCGCGTACACGAGCACGAGCACGACGATGCCAATGAGCATCTGCACGGCGCGCGTGCCCTGGATGAGCAACAGCACGCGGTAGAACACGAACGCGACGATCAAGATCTCGATGAGATCGCGAGGGCCGGGGTGAAGGAGGCGGAATTGATCGAGCACCGAGTTCATCGGGAATCGGGAATCGGGAACCGGGAATCGGGACTTGCCCGGTCCCGCTGACCACCCGCGTCCGCGGCCACCTGAACGATCCCCCACGCCACGTCCAGCGCTTGGCGACTGGGCGCAACGTCATGCACGCGGAACAGCCGCGCTCCATTCATGAGCGCCGCCACGTTCGCGCCGACCGATCCGGCAATTCGATGTTCCGCTGTGTGCACTCCGGAGAGCTCCCCCACGAACCGTTTTCGGGAAACACCGACCATCACCGGAAAGCCTAACGCGCATACTCGGTCCAGCTCGGCGAGCACGACCAGCGAATGTTCGCTTCGCTTCGCAAAACCAACCCCTGGGTCGATGACGATTGATCCGCGCGCTACCCCCATCGACCGGGCAAGTTCGACCGAAGTCCTCAACTCGCCGATCACCTCGGCCACGACGTCATTTCCGTACTCGGCGTACCGGTACGTGCCCATCTCGGTCACCCCCCCACGCGAGTGCATGAGAATTACGCCGGCTTCGCGCGCTGCGGCAATCTCGCCGACTCGCGGGTCAATTCGAAAGCCCGACACGTCATTGATCACGTCGACACCGGCGGCGAATGCGGCGTTCGCTACCTCTGCTTTCGTTGTGTCGATGGACAAAAGGACGTCGGGAAACGCGTCCCGAATTGCCGACACGACTGGCATGACCCGTCGAATCTCCTCCTCTGCGGAGACTGCGGAGGCGCCCTGCGGTCGCGTCGACTCGCCGCCGACGTCGATTCCGTCGGCTCCCTCCTCGACCATTGCGCGCACCTGAGCCATGGCCGGTTTCAACGTGTCGAACCGACCGCCGTCACTAAACGAATCGGGCGTGACGTTCAGTATGCCAACCACGAACGGTCGCGTGATCCGTACGGTCCGTCCCCGGATCCGCCAGTGAAACACGGAGGGTATTGGCAACGCGGAGGCCGGAATCTGATCGGGCAATGGTTTGATGTCGGTCGAAGTACATCGGTGATGATCGCCAGCGCTCCCAATCACAAGCTATCGCAGCGCGCGGCCAACCATTTCATCAAGCTCGCGACAAATGCCTGTCTCCGATCACCGCCATCTCGTTGTGTGGCAGAAGGGAGTCCAGTTAGCGCTTCACACCTATCGACTCTCACGACGCTTCCCGCGAGAGGAAACCTACGGCCTGACAAGCCAAATCCGACGTGCGGCCGTGTCGGTTCCCGCGAACATCGCGGAGGGAAACGGCCGCACACATCGACGCGAGTATTCGAACATGTCTCGATGGCTCGCGGCTCTCTGCGTGAAGTCGAGACGCTCGTGGAGATCGCATTCGGACTTCACTACATAAGCAAAGAGGAGCTCGCGGAATTCCGCGAGCTCCTCGATCACCACGGCCGCATGCTCACGAGACTGTTGAAGAGCCTCGCAGCCTGACCGTCCCGATTCCCGATTCCCGATTCCCGATTCCCAAGGTCATGCGGGAGAAGGTTCAGGTCCCCCAATAATCGGCGGAACTCGCCTCGGTTCGGCCAGCGATGGAATCAGCGTCGCGGGCGCCGTCGGAGGCGGCATCGTCGGCGTGCGCGGTGGCAGCTGTTCGCCGCGACGGAGCACTTCGATGTCCTCGCGCGTCAGGGTTTCACGCTCCAACAGCGCGGCTGCGACCTTGTGCAGCAGTTCCAGGTGCTCCGTCAACACCGCCTTCGCGCGGTTGAACGCGTGATCGATTACGCGCTTCACCTCGGTGTCCACGAGCTGCGCGGTCTTCTCCGACACCTCACGCCGGCTCATTAGCTCACGGCCGAGGAAAACCTCCTGCTCGTTGTCGCCGACGAGAATGGGCCCGATCGTCTCCGACAGCCCCCACTGCGTTACGTAGCGGCGCGCGATCCCGGTCGCCTGCTGGATGTCGCTCGCGGCACCCGTGGTCACCCGGTCGTGCCCGAACACCATCTCCTCCGCCGCGCGGCCGCCATACGCCATCGCGAGACGTGCCTCCAGCTGCTCACGCGTCACCGACACTCGGTCATCCTCAGGCAGCGTGAACGCCACGCCTAACGCGCGGCCGCGCGGAACGATCGTCACCTTGTGCAGCGGGTCGTTACCCTTGACCATCATCGCGCAGACGGCATGCCCCGCCTCGTGGTACGCGGTCAGGCGGCGCTCGTCCTCCTTCATCACGAGCGACTTCCGCTCGGCGCCGAGCATGACCTTGTCCTTCGCTTCCTCGAGGTCGGCCATGTAGATCTTGTCGTGATTCCGGCGCGCCGCGAGCAGGGCGCCCTCGTTCACGAGGTTCGCGAGGTCGGCACCCGCCATGCCCGGCGTGCCGCGGGCGAGGCCGGTGATATCGACATCCTCAGCGATCGGCTTATTGCGGAGGTGCACGCGCAGAATCCCCTCGCGGCCGCGGAGGTCCGGCGCATCGACGACGATCTGGCGATCGAAGCGACCCGGTCGAAGTAAGGCAGGATCCAATACATCAGGCCTGTTCGTCGCGGCAATGAGAATCACGCCGTCGTTCGACTCGAAGCCGTCCATCTCGACGAGCAACTGGTTGAGCGTCTGCTCGCGCTCGTCGTGACCACCGCCCAGACCGGCGCCGCGGTGACGACCGACGGCGTCGATCTCGTCGATGAAGATGATGCACGGCGCGTGCGCCTTGCCCTGCTCGAACAGGTCGCGCACGCGACTCGCGCCGACGCCGACGAACATCTCGACGAAGTCGGAGCCGGACATCGAGAAGAACGGACGGCCCGCCTCACCGGCGACGGCCTTGGCGAGCAGCGTCTTACCGGTGCCGGGAGGACCGACGAGCAACGCCCCCTTCGGCAGACGTCCGCCGAGCTTCGTGAACTTCTGCGGGTCCTTCAGGAACTCGATGATCTCCTGCAGCTCGACCTTCGCCTCGTCCGCGCCCGCCACGTCGGCGAACGTGACCTTCGGCGTATCGCCCGTCAGCAGCTTTGCCTTCGACTTGCCGAACGAGAACGCCTTGGCGCCGCCGGCCTGCATCTGCTTGAACAGGAAGATCCAGAAGCCGATCAGCAGGAAGTACGGCAGGAAGTTGAAGAGCAGCGCGCCGAACGACGGACGTGCGTCCGTGCCAATGATGTTGACGTTCTTGGCACGCAGACGCTCGAGCTCCGCGGGGTTGTTCTCCATCGGGTACTTCAGCGTGAAGCGCTTCGCGGGCTTCTGGCCGACGAACACTTCCTGCTTGAACGCCCCGATGACCCGGCTGCCTGCCTGAATCTTCACTTCCTTGATGTTGTC
>JAJKIV010000049.1 GCA_021154285.1 Gemmatimonas sp.
GCGCGGCCCTCTCTGCATCTACCGGCGAGTCCGTCGCCGCGGCTTCGCGAGGCCTGGGCGGCCTAACGAGACATACGGATTCCCTCGTACGATCCATCGCAGGGGCCAGTCAGCCGCCTTCGTGATGCCAACACGCGCGGTGACCTCGACCTGCGCGTCGGGCACGGGCCCGCCGGCACGGATACGGAGCGGGCCGCGATCCAACCGTGCTCCGTCCAGAGCGCCGTCGATGCCTAACGCCTGACAGAGTTTCCCCGGGCCGTTCGTGAGGTCCGCGTCGCGGCGAACGTTTCCGCGACGCCGGCGCATGAGGTCGACCCCGTGTACCGGCTCGAGCGCGCGGACGAGGACCGCACTGCCGTGCCCCTCCTCGCGGGTGACTGCGTTGAAGCACCAGTGCGCCCCGTAGATGAAATACACGTACGCAATGCCCGGCGGGCCGTGCAGGTGCCAGGTCCGCTCCGTTCGTCCGACGACGGCGTGACACGCCGGATCATCCGGACCGAGATAGGCCTCGGTCTCGACGATTCGACCGGACGCGACGCCCTCAGGCAATGTATGCTCGAGGATCGCGCCCAGCAGATCCCGGGCGACCAACTCGGTGGGACGATCGTAGAACGATGCAGGCAGCGACCGTCCCACCGGGTGCCGACTACCCCTCCGCTGCCGCGGCGGTCTTCTTCGCGCGCGGTCGCCGAGGCTTGGCCGCCGGCGCGGCGCTCTCCGGCGCCGCGGCGCGCGGTGCTCCACGAGACGTCTTCCCAGCCGCTTTCTTCGCCGGCGCCTTCTTCCGGCCACGACCGCCTTTCGGCGTGGGCGTCTCGATGATCTCCACCGGTGCCTGCGTGTTCTCATCGTCGCGATGCGACGCCGGGTCCATCGACGCGGTAATCGTCGTTGGCGCGGCAGCCGCCGGGAGCGACTCCTCGACGACGCCTAACAGCAGCAGATCCGTCGGCAGCTCCCCCGTACGGCCGGTCGCCCCGCGCCCGCGGCTCCCGGCGCCTCGTGGGCCCATACCGCGCGGCACCGGCGGTGCCGTAGACGCCTTCGGCGCGGGCGTCGTCGCCGCGGCGGCGCGATTCAACTGCTCCGACACCGGCGCTACCTGTGCGGCCAGCGCGACCTCGTAGTCGTCGCCGCGCCGGCGGAGATCGATGACCTCACCGTCGTGTGCGTCCTTGAGGATCCGGATGAAGTTCCGTTCACTCAGGCTTTCGCTGTCGCGACCGAGCAGCTCGAACGCCTGTTGGCGGATGCGGCTCGCCGGCACCGCGCGATCGCCCGACGTGAGCGCAGCCACGGCGCGGCCGACCAGCGAGAACGCCTCGTGACGCGTTAGGCGCTCGCCGCCCGAGCCGATGACGTCGCCCGTTGCCTCCGGCTCCGACGCGGTGTGACTGGGGGAAACCGGCGCCGCTGGCGGATGAACGAGCTGGTCTCCATGGGGCGGCGTTGCCGTCGCGGCCTCACCCGCTTCCGGCGCTGCTTCGGCAGCGCGATGGGTGTCGGTGCGCGGTCCACGGTCTTCCCGATCGCGCCCGCGGCCTCGTCCCCGACGTCCCCGGCGTCCCCGCTCGTCACGCCCGCGATCCTCGCGGCCTTCACGGCCCTCGCGTCGGCCGCTCTCGGCCCGCGGCTCACGCGCGCCGTCGTCGTCCGCGGTCGCCGCCTGCGGCTTGCCAGCGGATGTCTCACCGGCCGGAATGGGTGGAATGGTCTCGCGCGGTAGCCCGACCTCGAGCTGTCCGTTTTCCAGCTTGTTGACGGAGATCAGGCCGCGTTGCGCCGCCTCGATGCAGAAGCGCGAGAACTTCGAGATGCCGAGGTTCTTCTCGTCGAACGAGTTGTCGATCTCCTGCATGACCTGCTTGAGGCGATCGGATCGCATGACGTCGCCGTTCTGCGACATCCGCTTGATCGCCTCGCTGACAAGCTCCCACGGGTCGTATTTGACGACTTCCTCGTCTCCCGCCTTCACGAGGCCCGCGAGGGCGTTGTAGCTGTAGTACTCGTCGCAGTTCATCACGAGCAGGTCGCTCGATGACTCGCGAATGCCGACGCCGATCACGTACTTGCCATACTCCTTGAGCTTCGTGACGAGGCTCGCGAAGTCGGAGTCGCCGGAGAGGAGGATGTACGTGCCGATCTCGGGCCGCGTGAACACGAGCTCGATCGCGTCGACGGCGAGCCGGATGTCGGTCGCGTTCTTCTTCGACGAGCCGTAGGCCGGCGCCATGATCATGTCGATGGACGACTCGGCGAGTGGCACGATGTACTGTGGGTAGCGCCGCCAGTCGGCGTAGGCACGCTGGACGGCGACCTTCCCCTTGATGATCTCGGAGCCGAGGAGGTGGCGAAGCTCCTGCTGCAGGTCGGAGCGGATCCCCATCGTGACGTTGTCGAAGTCGATGAGGAGAGCGGCGTTAGGCGCGTGCGTGTGAATCGGGCCGCTGACCGCGGGCATCGCCTGGGGGCCTCGGTGAATCGGGGCAACGGGAGGGCGCGGCGGCCGCGTGGGACGTGAGTTCATGTACTTCCTAGGGTGATGGTGTGCTCGAGCACTACCATGCGCTCGAACTCCCGCCGCTTCGCCTGCCGGCCCCCATGGTTGGGGGGCACGCCCGAGGAAGCGCACGAGATCGTGACTGGCACGACGCGCGCACACCAGCTCACCCAGGACCCTCCCGGGGAACACCGATCACGCGGACATCGTCCACTTGCCGGATACGCGCGGAGCTGGGCCTCCCTTCGCGTGGGTGGATCTCAAATCCACCGCACAGGATCGTTTCGCGACGGCGACCCACGATCCACACGTATCCCGCCTCACCGGCGATGTCGACACCGCCGGTGGAACGCGGTAAAGCTAACAAAGACTGGGGCCTAGGAAAACAGGGAACTGGGAATTGGGAACCGGGACTCGTCGTGGAGCGCCCGTTCCGTGTTCCCTGATCCCGGTTCGCGGTTCACTCTCCCATAGCCTTGATGAGGACCCGTTTGGACCGTTGGCCGTCCCATTCTCCATAGAAGACCCGCTGCCACGGCCCAAAGTCGAGCTTCCCCTTCGTGACCGGGACGATCACCTCGTGTCCCACGGTGAGCGAGCGTAGATGCGCGGCGGCGTTGTCTTCGCCCGTCCCGCTGTTGTGTCGGTAGGCGTCGGGCGACCACGGGGCAATTCGTTTCTCGAGCCAGTCGAGGATGTCCTGCCAGAGGCCGGACTCGTGATCGTTCACGAAGACCGAGGCGGAGATGTGCATCGCCGAGACGAGGACCATTCCCTCTTCGATCCCTGCGGCCGCTCGACACTTCTCGACCTCGTCGGTGATGTCGATGATCTCCTGGCGGCGCTTCGTGTTGAAGGTGAGGTAGCTGGTGTGGAACTTCATCGGGTAGCAGGCGTGGGTGAACGCGAGCTGCTCCACGCGCGCCGCTTCTCCCCGGGCGCACGCGACGCAGCGTATCTTCTTTCTACGAAACCACCTTCTTGACCATGCCGTAAGGAGCCCGAGTGAGTCCAGTCGGCTTCCGGACGCGCTTGTTTCTGATTCTCACGCTCTTCGCGACGCTGCCCTCCTTGCTGCTCACCCTCGTGTGGGCGGGCACCTTCGCGAAGGCATTGCCGTTGATCAGTGGGAGCTCGGCCTGGGAACGCGCGGCTGCGACTGGCGGGCGGGCGATCGCGGCGGCTCAGCAGGCGCCGCTTTCACCGAGCGACAGGGCAGCGCTCCGGGCCCATGAGATCGAGCTGCAGGAGTCGCTCACGCAGGCTCGGCGATTCGGGTTCATTGCGCAGCGGGCGGTGCCGATCATCGCGGTGGTCGCGGTGCTTGCGCTCGGTATCCTCGTCGTCGTGTCCTCGCGCGTCGCAGGGCATCTGAGCCGACAGCTCAGTCGGCCGATCGATGAGCTGGTCGGTTGGACGGATCGGCTGGGACGTGGACAGGAGTTACCGGAGGGCCCGCCTCGCAAGGGCGCGCCCGAGTTTGCAGTGTTGCGGTCCCGCATGCGGTCCGTTGCCCGTGAGTTGCGCGATGCGCGCGCACGGGAGATCGAAGCCGAGCGACTCCGCGCGTTCCGTGAATCGGCGAGACAAGTGGCGCACGAGCTGAAGAATCCTCTGACTCCCATTCGCTTCGCGGTGGCGCGTCTCCGCCGCGAAGCGCCGCCATCGCTTGCCGACGCGGTCGAGGTCCTGGATGCGGAATCGCAGCGACTCGAGGAGATGGCTCGGAGCTTCGCACAGTTCGGCCGATTGCCCGAAGGGCCTGCGGCCGATATCGACGTCGCCGAACTAGTGCGGTACACCACGAGAGCGTCGGTGCCTCCGGACGTCGAGGCTCAGGTCCGCATCGAGGGCGACGTGCCGATGATCCGCGGCCACCACGACGCGCTGGCGCGCGCGCTGTCGAACGTGTTGCTGAACGCGGTGGATGCGTGTCGCACCGGGCGCGATTCCGGCGCGAGCCGACCGGCCCGGATCGGTGTCACGGTCGCGCGCGAGCGCAACAACGGCGACGACGGTATCATCATCGTCGTTCGGGATTCCGGGTGCGGCATCCCACCGGATAAGCTGGCGCGGATCTGGGAGCCGTACGTCACCCACAAGCCGGGCGGGACGGGGCTGGGTCTCGCGATCGCGCGACAAGCCATTCTCGCCCACAACGGTACCGTGCACGCGACCAGCGTGGTTGGCGACGGGACCGAGATTCGATTCACATTGCCCACATCGGGCATCGACGCAACGGAGGCCGTCAGTGCGGATTCCCGGTGAGCTGATCCCGATCGTACTCTTCACGATGATTCCCATCACGGCGATCGGCGTCCCGATCGCGCGCGCGATCGCGCGGCGCATCGAGGGCGGCGTTCGCGGGGCGTGGCCGCCGGCGGCGCTGCCTAACGACGTCGGCGCGCGGCTCGAGCGGATGGAACAGGCGATCGACGCCATTGCCGTCGAGGTCGAGCGCATCGCCGAAGGACAGCGCTTCACGTCAAAGCTGCTCGCCTCGCGCGCCGACGTGGCGCGTCCCGAAGGCGCGCTCGCGCGAACCACCGACTGAGGGCCGCACCCGTGTGGGATGAAGACATTATCGTTCCGATCGCATTCTTCGTGAGTGTGGTCATCATGGCGATCGGCATCCCGCTCGTGCGCGGTATCGTACGGCGGTGGGACCGAAAGTCCGCGGACCCGTCGATGCCAACCGATACCGCGGCGCGCCTCGACCGCATCGAGCAGGCGATCGATGCCATGTCGATCCAGGTGGAACGAATCGCGGAAGGCCAGCGATTCGTGACGCGAATCATGTCGGACCGGGCGCCGGAGCGCGTGGCGCTGCCGCTTCGCGGCGACGACAACTCGTAAGGCAGTGAGGAGACGATCATGCATATGAGCGACGGCGCCGCCGAACTGCTGAACGCCCGCGCGCAGGACGTGCAGGCCGCCCAGCGAGAGGCCGTACAACAGGCGCAACAGGCGCAGCAACAAGTCCAGCGCGAGCTTCAGCAAGCGCAGCGAGAGGTGCAACAGGCCCAGCGCGAGGCACAACAGGCGCAGCAGGAAGCGCAACGCGAAGCCCAGCAGGCACAGCGCGAAGCCCAACAGGCCGTGCGGCAGATGCAAGCCGAGTTAGCGCGCACGACGGCGCGCGAGGGCCAGGCGGTTCCGTTCCCGCCGCTTCCCCCCTTCGGCCCTCAAGTCCCTGAAGGCGCCGTCGTCATCTCGGTCGCCTTCTTCATCATGTGCGCCGTGATCGCGATCGGCGTTCCGATCGTGCGGGCCATTACGCGCCGCATGGACAGGCGAAATGTGGCGTCACCCGGCACTGACGCCGAGACGCGCGACCGCCTCGAGCGAATCGAGCAGGCCGTCGACGCGATCGCGGTCGAGGTCGAGCGGATCTCCGAGGGGCAGCGCTTCACGACGAAAGTCATCTCCGAGCTGCGCGGGCTCCCGCAGCCTGACCCGTCGGCGGCACTGGCCGAGCGCGCCGGGGACCGCAGCGCGGCCCCGCTGTCGCGTGCCCGGGAGGCTCGTTAGGCTTGCCTGGGCGCGATCTCCGGCGACGCGCCACCGCCTGACGACTGGCCGCCCGCATGCCATCGGTTCTCATCGTCGACGACGAACCCAACATCCGCCGGATGGTCGGCGCGTTACTGGCGTCCGAGGGGTACGAGGTCCGCGAGGCTCCGGACGGCGCGCGCGGCGTTGCGCTCGCGGTCGAATCCGAGCCCGATCTGGCCCTCGTCGATCTCATGATGCCTGGAGAGCTCGACGGCATGGGCGTTCTCACGGCCCTGCGTGAGCGGGTGCCTGACGTGCCAGTCGTGATGATGAGTGGCCGGGCCGGCCTGAGCGACGCCGTTCGCGCCACGAAGCTGGGCGCGTTCACCTTTCTCGAGAAACCGCTGACACCCGAGGGCGTGCTCCTGGCGCTCGCGTCCGCGCTGGAGTTGAGACAAGCCAGGCGCGAAACGCGAACCTTGCGCGCCGATCTTGGCCTCGCGTCCGAAATGATCGGGAGCAGCCCGGCACTTCGCCGTGTTCGCGAGATGATAGCCAAGGTTGCACCGTCCGACGCGCGCGTGCTCATCACCGGCGAGTCCGGTACGGGAAAAGAGCTAGTGGCGGCAGCAATCCACGGCGGCGGATCGCGAAAGGATCGTCCGTTCGTTCGCGTGAATTGCGCCGCGATTCCGCGTGACCTCGTGGAGAGCGAGATGTTCGGTCACGAGCGGGGAGCATTCACTGGAGCCACGGATCGTCGGATCGGACGCTTCGAGCTTGCCGACCGCGGCACCCTGTTGCTCGACGAGGTGGGCGATCTCGGGGCCGAGGCGCAGGCGAAGCTCCTGCGGGCAATCGAGTCGGGCGAGATCGAGCGAGTCGGAGGGAGTAAGCCGATCCGCGTCGATGTCCGGATCCTGTCGGCCACGAACAAGGATCTCACGCGCGCCGTTGCCGACGGCACGTTCCGCGAGGATCTTTATTTCCGACTCAACGTCATCCCGCTCGCGATACCGCCGCTTCGCGAACGTCCGGATGACATCCCGGCACTCGTTCGGCATTTCTCCCACGTACATCGCGGACGTACGGGGCAGCCCCTCACGTCGTGGAGCGCCGAGGCGCTCGAGACACTCGGTCGCTATCGTTGGCCGGGAAACGTTCGGGAGCTCGCGAACATCGTGGAGCGGCTCGCGATCCTGCACCCGGGTCGCGAGGTCACGAGCGACGAGATCCGCGAGGTGCTGCCCAGCGCGCCAACACGTCTGGCGGAGCCCGCCGCGCTTCCTAACGCGGCGGTACTCGATGCCTCGCTCACCGACACGCTCGATGAGTACGAGCGCGTGCTCATCACGAGAGCCCTGTCGGTGGCCGGCGGCAACATTGCCGAGGCAGCGAGACGGCTGCAGACCGACCGACCGAATCTCTATCGGCGCATGAAACGACTCGGGATCGTCGAGTCGGACCGCGAACGGGGAGATCGCGTCGAGTCGCGGACGTAACGCGACGACACGCGCTTGCCCTTACGACAGGACACTCGGGGACACGCGCGATCTCTTGCGGATTCCGGAACTCATTGCGGTGTTTATCGGTATCGTGCGCTCGTGCACGCGGTACGGGAGGTGCCTCCGCTGCCGGCGACTCGAAACCGCCCTTGGAGATTGCATGATCAGGCTCCTTACGAAGCACGCCGTCACAGCGTTCATGTGCGGGCTGCTTCCATTCGCGACGCTCGACGCGCAGCAGACGCCGGCACGTGATACGGTCGGCTCGCGACTCCTTCCGCCGGACGTGGAGCGTGAGGTGACGGACGCGTTCAATGGGCAGAACGCGATCCGAGCTTCCGGCGCATACGAGGTCGACTCGGGGAGCGTGGTCACAGGGGACGTGGCGGTGTTGAACGGGCCACTGACGATCGCGGGCCGAGTGAACGGGCGCGTCGTGGCGATCAACGCCGATGTGATTCTGCGACCCGGCGCGCGCGTCGAAGGGCAGATCCTCGTGGTGGGTGGCGACGTCGATGGGAAGGACGGCGCGTTCATCGGCGGCGACGTGCGCACGTACCGGCAGCGACTCACGTACCGGCAGGAAGGCGATCGTCTCATCGCGTCAGGCTCGAGCGAGGAGGACGCGCGGTGGTGGCGACGCCACCAGAAATGGCACTCGCACAGTTACAGCGACCTCCACCTCATCTCCGCCCGGACGTACAATCGTGTCGAGGGGTTGCCGATCCTCATCGGCCCGTCGTTCGGACATCGGTCCGGCCAGACGCGCTTCGAGCTCGATGCGCTCGGTGTCTTTCGTACCGGGGACGACCTGCAATGGAACTCGCAGACCGTCGGCCACAACCTGAAGGCCGAGCTGTCGTACGGTCACGAGGCGAGCGTCGCGATGGGAGGCAAGCTGTTCGACGTGGTAGACCCGGTGGAGCAATGGCAGCTCTCGGACGTGGAGGTGGGTCTCGCGTCGTTTTTCCTGCACCGCGACTTCCGCGATTACTACAACCGTCACGGCGGGTCTGCCTACGTTAGGCTGAACTTGAATCGCAGTGTGAGCCTGACGGGATCGTTGAGCGATGAGCGATGGGCGGTGCGAGAGACATTCGATCCGTTCACGCTGTTCCGGAACGGGCAGGACTGGCGGCCCAATCCGGTCCTGGATGAGGGCCTTTTTCACGTCACGAACGCGACGCTGCGCATCGATACGCGGAGCGACGTGGAAGATCCGCGGTCCGGATGGGACATCACAGCGGACTACGAATACGGCACGGGGAATACCACCTCGTTCGGGCCGACGTCGCCGGGTGTCCGTGACCCGAGTCCCAACGGGGTGACGAACTACGCCCGGGGGTTTCTCGATCTGCGGCGATACAATCGGGTGTCGCCGGAGGGGCAACTCAACCTGCGCGTGGTAGCTGGCGGCTGGCTGAACGGGGACGAGCTACCGCTTCAGCGGCGATTCTCGATGGGCGGCCCCGGGGCGGTCGACGGGTATCCGTTCCGCCGGACCGGCGCAGGCGATGATGTCCGGCAGTGCAGCGATGGCGTGAACATCCCGTTAGGCATGCCGGCTCAGTGCGAGCGGATGGTGCTGTTTCAGGCGGAATACCGCGGCGATCTCTGGCTGTCGATGTTCAGTGATTGGCAGTGGGTCAACTCCTGGCGACACGGTGGCTGGCGTCATCGCGCACAGTGGGTCGTGTTCACCGACGCCGGCCGCGGCTGGCTCGTCGGCAACCGAATTGGTGATCTGCAGTATCCAAGGGACGAGCTTCCAGGGCTCTCGACGTTCAAGACGGACATTGGAGTCGGTTTCGACGCCGGGCTGATCGGCCTGTTCGTGGCGAAGTCGGTGTCCGACTCGAAGGAGCCACCGAACTTCTTCGTTCGTGTCGGGAAGCGCTTCTAGCCTCGTGCGCCCGTTAGGCGCGGCGATCGTCCTCGCCTTCGCCCTGACCGTCGACGCGCGCGCCCAGCAAGCGGCGCGGCGTGACGAGCCCGTTCCCGCCAGCCCCGCCGCTGTTCAGCAGGCGGCCGGGATCAATGTATCGGTGCCGGCATCGACGCCGACCACACCGGTTCCGATGGGCCCTGTCATCCGGACGGCGAACGTCATCGCAGACCGTGAGCTGCAGACGTTGCTGCAGAACGGGTTTCCGGCGAATCTGCATTATCGCACGGAGCTCTGGTCGCGAGGTGGGCTGTTCGACGATGTGAAGTCGTCGGTCGAATGGGATGTGCTCGTGCGCTACGAGCCGCTCACCAAGACGTATCGCGTTGCGCGGTTCGTCGGTGGGGAGGCCGAGAATCTCGGCCGGTTCGAGCGATATGAGGATGCGCAGGCGGCGCTCGCCCGACCGTACCAACCGAAGCTTCCTGCGCGGCGGACACGTGACCGGCAGTACTACATCGTGACGCTCGAGGTCGAAGTCCTCTCGATGTCCGATCTCGACGAGATCGACCGCTGGCTGCGCGGCGAGCTGCGGCCGGCGGTGCGCGGCAAGCGCAATCCCGGGACTGCGCTTGGGCGTGGCCTGTCGCGACTCGCAACTAAGCTGCTGGGCGGGGAGAATCGCCGGTACGAGCAGCGATCGGAAATTTTCAGAGTCGGTAAGTAAAGGGAGACGGGAAGCGGGAGGAACGGAGGCTGGTGACTGGCTGCTCGTGCGGGTGGCTGGCTGACGCTGGCTGACGCTGGCTGACGCTGGCTGACAAAAACCCTCGGGAGGCTTCTTCTGGTGAAGAAGAGCATCCCGAGGGTTCTACGTCTCCCGTCTCCCGCTTCCCGTCTCCCTACGTCTTGTGCTTTCCCTCCAACTCCTCGATCTGGTGCAGAACCTCCGCACCGTAGAACAGTCGAATGTAGCGGGCCTGCGTAGGAGTCAGGCGGCGGACCGCCCAGCTCAGGTGCACGAAGTGCGGCTCGACCGGGTGCGTCATCGGGTGCATCCCGATCTCACTCGGCAGTCGATTCGACTTCCGCGTATTGCAGGGGCTGCACGCCGTCACGACGTTGCTCCAGTCATTCGATCCACCTCGCGATAGCGGGACCAAGTGGTCTCGCGTCAGCGACTCGCGCGGGCGGAGCTCGGCCTGAGTCCGGCCACAGTACTGGCAGCGGTACCGGTCGCGGGCGAACAGGAAGGTGTTCGTGACCTGGCGGCGGAAGCGACGCGGCACGTGGATGAACTTCGTGAGCCGGATCACTGCCGGGCGCGGCATGGTCAGGCGCTCCGACCGGACAACCCGGTCAGGATCGGCTTCTACGATCTCGGCCTTGCCGTCGATCACGAGCCGGAGCGCCCGCCGCATGGGAACCATGGTCAGCGGTTCGAACGATGCATTCAATGCCAGACAACCTAGAATCACGCACACCTCCCCTTCGGTGCGTACACGAACTCCCGCAGGATCGTCCATGCGGGAGTCCGAGCTCATTACGGCACCCTGGCTCGACGAGGCTGGCTCCCGTCGAACATTAAACCCCTCGCAACCTATTAAAGTGCCGATATGATAACAAGATGGCTCCATATCGGCCCGAGTCACGGGATTTTACACCCCGGCGCTTACTCCGCTCGGAACGGCGGTCAACCAACCATAGGGGTCGGCGATTCGACCCTTGGCGATCGACATGAAGCGCTCCTGGATCGACCCAGTGAGCGGACCAGGCTTGCCTTCGCCGATCTCAATGCGGTCGACCGACCGAATCGGGGTAAGCTCAGCTGCCGTCCCTGAGAAGAATAGTTCGTCCGCGATATAAAGCATCTCGCGGGGAATGTTCTGCTCCCGGATCTCGACCCCGAGATCCCGCGCAATCTGAATGACCGAGTCACGCGTGATACCGTGAAGAATGCCGGCCGCGACGGGGGACGTATACAGGATTTCGTCGCGAATGAGGAACAGGTTCTCGCCAGAGCCTTCGGCCACGAAGCCAAAGGAGTCCAGCATGATCCCTTCCGCATAGCCGTCCAACTTGGCCTGGGCCTTCGAGAGCTGAGAGTTCAGGTAGTTCCCGCCCGCCTTCGCCAGAGTCGGAAAGGTGTCCGGAGCGGCGCGACGCCAGCTCGACACGGACACGTCCACACCATTAGCCAGCGCCTCGTGGCCGAGGTAGGCGCCCCAGTTGTAGGCGATGATGAACGTCTCGACCGGGATGCCGATCGGGTAGAACCCCATCTGCTCACCAGTGCGTACCACCACAGGGCGGAGGTAGCAGGCTCGCAGGTCGTTCGCGGCCACGGTGTCCACCGTCGCCTGCATCAGCTCTTCCGCCGACCACTTGAGCGGCATCCGATAGATCTTGCACGAATCATGGAGGCGACGCATGTGGTCCCGCAACCGGAAGACCGCGCCGCCACTCGGTGTCTCGTAGCAGCGGATTCCTTCGAACACGCTCGATCCATAGTGGACGACGTGGCTCATCACATGGATGGTCGCGTCCTCCCACGCCACGAGCTCGCCGTCGCGCCAGATCTTGGCGGTTCGCCCGGCGGAACGGTCGGTCATTGCAGTATCCCCGTTGGTTGTGCAGTCGGATGATAACGGCCTGCACGGGACGGTGGTGTATGCGAGGTTACCGCTTCCGACCCCGGTGGGCTGGACCCGAGTCGATCTATCGACGCGCGCTCGCCGACCACTCTGCGAGCGCCCGCGCCGCGGATTCGAGCGAGGGCACGTTGGCCGCGGGGCCGACGAGGCGCGAGTCCCGAACGAGTGGGCGACCAGCCACCGCCACGAACGATGCCATTCTCCCCGATGCGGCGAACACCAGCGCCGACGCGGGATCGTAGACCGGAGCGGAGCGCGGCGCATCCAGCGGGAAGGCCGCGAGATCGGCCGACTTGCCTACGTCGAGCGAACCGATCTCCGACTCCAGGTCGAGCGCGCGGGCGCCGCCTAACGTCGCAACCTCCAGCGCTTCGCCGGCAGTAATCACGTTGAACTGTGCCGTCCGCGCGCGCTGCATGAGGATCGCGAGACGCGCTTCATCGAGCAGGTCCATTCGGTTATTGCTCGCGACCGAGTCCGACCCGATACCAACGCGGATGCCCGCCCGGAGGAATTCCGTGAGCGGCGCGATCCCGTGCCCCAACTTCGCGTTCGATGCGGGGCAATGCGCGATCGCGCAGTCGTGCCGCGCGATCGCCCCCACATCGCCACCATCGACGCGAACACAATGGATGAGGAGGGGGCGTGCGTCGAGCACACCGACTCTCTCGAGCAGGCGGATCGGCGAGTCCGCGCGGGGAACGACGTCGATGCCGCGCGACCGATGCGAGTCCGCCCAGCCACCTAACGCGTGCTGGACCAGGCTCGACTCATCCGCGCTCTCGGCAATGTGGACGGCGACGGGCAGCCCGTCCTGAATCGCGAACGCCGCTGTGCCCTCGAACAGGGCATCGCATACCGAATACGGCGCGTGGGGGGACACGCCAGCGCGCACAAGCGGAGTGGCCTCTCGGCGCAGCGCATCCACCTTCGCACGAAGCCCGGCGAGCGATTCGGCGCACTGGGCCGGGTCGGGGCCGAACACTTCCTGATAGGAGATCCCGCGCACTCCCATGTCGAGCATCGCGCGAAACGGTGCGCCCGAGTCGTTCGTATCGGCGTACGTGGTGATCCCGGCAAGCAGACCCTCCGCAATCCCAAAGCGCGCGGAGTCGAGGAGCGCTTCCGGCGCGAGCGCTTCACGGCGCGCGCGCGTGAGGCGGAAGATCCACGATCTGAAATCGAGGTCTTCCAGAAAACCCCGCATCACGGTGAGCTCGAGATGCGTGTGGGCGTTGACGAGCCCCGGCATGAGTGCCGCGTCGCCTAGGTCGACGTCGGTGCCGTCGGGCGCACCGCTCCGCTCGCCGACATACGCGATGCGCCCGTCGTGCTCGACGACTGTACTGTCCGAGATCGGCGGACGCGAGATCGGCAGCACCCACCGCGCGTGGTACCGTATCATGCGGTTACGTGAGCCGCGTGTACGGGTCGAACAGGTCTTCGTCGCGCGCCCCGCAGTGGCGCGCGAGCGCGAGCGGGAACGTGAGATCGCCGACCTGATCGGCCGAATGACCGTCGGACCCAAGGGATATGCGAACGCCACGATCGATGGCACGCCTAACGAGCCGCTCGTGCGCCTTGTAGCGCGCCGAAATCTCGAATGCGATGCCGGCGTCGAACAGTGCCGTGACGAGACGATCCTCGCGCTCGTCGGTCCACAGCTCGTCCGCCGGGACTTCCCGGAGCGTGAGGTTGACGAGCGTGGGGTGTGCGAGAATGTCCACCGGCATCGTGGCCGCCAGCTCCTCGGCGTTAGCGACCAATGCATCCATGTACTCGTCGCGCGTGAGCGCTGCCGGAAAGCGGCGTGAGAACGCGTGGACGAGCGTGCGATCGTCGAGGTAGATTGCGTGGAGCGATCCGAGACGGTGCGTGAATCGTGCGGCGAGATCCTCCGGCATCTCACGCCACAAAGCGTCGTGCCAGCAGAACTCGCCGCCGCGTGCGATGGGATACCGGTCCAGCTCGTCGAGGTAGGCGCGGACGCCGTCGATCGAGGCAACGGCTCCGCCAACGTCGCGGGAGATGTGGTCGCTGACGCTCGGCCTCACGCCCCGACCGGTTACGCGCTCGATGATCTGCGGAACATCGAGCGCGCCGTCTGACATGGTCGAATGCGCGTGGCAATCGACCGGTTTCCACGCCATTCGCTTACGGGATCTTGAACGGGTTGGTCGTCGTGTCGCGCTTACCGGGCGGCGGCTTGGGCGGATTCGCCGCGTTAGGTACCCCCGGCCGAGCAGTGGAGTCCAGCGGCTGGCCCATGTTGAACGGCGAGCATTCCTGAACAGGCTCGGTCCCGGCGATGAAGTATTCCGTGACAACCGAGTCGGCCGAACAATACGCATTCGCCAACTCGCCGGTCGTCTTGTCGATGTCGCGCGTCGTGATCCCCTCCGGGCGCGGCCAATCCGGAGGCGCCGGTCGACGGCGGTAGACTTCCGTCATGAACGACGTATACGCCGGCGCCGCGAGCTCGCCGCCTTGCGCATTGGCCTTGATCTTCTGAGGCCGGTCGAAGCCCATCCACACGCCCGCGACGAGATCCGCCGTGTAGCCGATGAACCAGACGTCCGCGCCATCGTTCGTCGTTCCCGTCTTTCCGCCGGACGGAACGAAGAACCGCGAGCCGACGCTTCCTGCCGCGGTTCCTCGCTGCACGACGTCCTTCATCATGCTCACCATGAGCCACGCTTCCGGCGCGCTCAGGACCTGCGCACGAACGGGCTGCGGTTCCCAGAGCACCTCGCCTTTCTGGTTCTCCACGCGACGGATCGCGTTCGCCGCCGTGCGCACACCGAGGTTTGCGAAGGCGCTGTACGCCGAGATCATCTCGATCGGGAAAACGTCGGCCGACCCGATGGCGATCGACGGGTACGGCGGGATCGTCGACGTGATACCGAACCGCTTGGCCATGTCGATGATCGTCTGTTCGCCAAGCTCCATCCCGGTACGAATCGCGGGCAGGTTCCGCGACATGTACAGCGCGCGACGCAGCGGAATCGGGCCCTCGAACTTCCCGTCGTAGTTCTGCGGCGTCCATTGATCGCCCGCGACCTGCGGCAGTGTGATCGGCGCGTCATCGATGATCGTGGCGGGTGTGCGCCCGTTTTCGATCGCGGCCGAGTAGACGATCGGCTTGAACGTCGACCCGGGCTGCCGCAGCGCCTGGGTCATCCGATTGAACTTCGAATCGTCGAACTGCCGGCCGCCCACGAGCGCACGCACCGACCCGTCCCGCGGGTCCATCGCCATAAAGGCGCCCTGGAGGTACGGCGAGTTTGGCGTGGCCGCTTCGTCGCCATTCGCGGAGCGTGCCGCGAGCTGCTCGAACGTTCGATGCGGGAACTTCCCGTATTTGCCGCCTTCGATCGCGCGGAGCTGATTCTCCAGCGCGCGTTCGGCGGCGGACTGCATGTCGAGGTCGAGAGTCGTGTAGACCTTGAGACCCTGTTCGTATAGCCGCGCGCCGAACTTCTCATCGAGCTGTTGGCGCACCCATTCCACGAAGTACGCCGCGACCTCACCCGATTCGGTCTTGCTGCCTAACTGGAGCGGATAGGCTTTCGCGAGGCTGGCGTCGGCATCGCTGATGGCGCCGTTGCGGCGCATGAGCTCGATGACGGTGTTCCGTCGCTGGATCGCGCGCTCGGGGAATCGTCGCGGATTGTAGCGCGCCGGGGCCTTCGGGAGCGCCGCCAGCATCGCAGCTTCCGCGAGATTGAGGTCGTGGACCGACTTGCCGAAATAGCGCTGCGAAGCGGTCTCCACTCCGTAGGCGCCGTTCCCGAGGTTGATCTGGTTCAGGTACAGCTCGAGGATCTTGTCCTTCGAGTATCGCTCCTCGATCTGACGGGCGACCTTCGCCTCCTTGACCTTGCGAACGAGGTTCTTTTCGCGGGAGATGCGCTCGGGAAATACGTTTCTCGCAAGCTGCATCGTTATGGTGGAGAAGCCCTGCTCCCACGAGCCCGCGCGGAGGTTGCGGAGCGCTGCGCCGGGTACGCGAACCCAGTCGATGCCGGAGTGCTCGTAGAAGCGCTTGTCTTCGGTAAGGACGAACGCGTCCTTCACGACTTTCGGGATCTCGGAGATCTTCACGAGCGTGCGGCGCTCGAGCCCGACCTCAGCGATGAAGCGCCCGTCGGCGGCGTAGACCTTCGAGGTCTGCCGAGGCGTGTAGGTATCGAGGATCTGGACTGGCGGACAGCGTCCACCATTGCAGACGAGGACCCAACTCGCGAAGGCGACGCCGCCGCCGAACGCGACGAGGAACGTGAGCCCGAGCAGAACCGAGCGGACCAGCTTGGGATTCCGCTCGGTGAATTGGCGGAGGCGAGAAGGCGTTTTCATCCAGCAGGAGAAGCTACGACGGGAACGGGGAACCGGGAACAGAGCCGACTCTGACCTCACTCGGCCAGCCCCAATATCTTACTCGAATGACCGTACGATCCTATCTCGATGAGCTCGCGTGGCGCGGGCTTCTTTTCCAGTACACCGAAGGCGCTCGTGAGATGCTCGCCGCGACGCCGACCGTTGCCTATTGTGGCTTCGACCCGACCGCGCGGAGCCTCCACGTCGGGAATCTGATTCCCGTCATGGGACTGGCGCATCTGCAACGAGCTGGCCACAAACCGATCGTCCTCGTTGGCGGTGGGACGGGCATGATTGGCGACCCGAGCGGGCGGACATCGGAGCGACAGCTCAATTCGCTCGAGGTCGTCGAGGAGAACGTGCGCGGCATTCGGCATCAGCTCGAGCGATTCCTGGATTTTTCGGGCCCTCAAGCCGCGCTCATGCGCAACAACGCCGAGTGGCTCATGAACCTCGGAGCGATCGAGTTCATGCGCGACGTGGGAAAGCATTTTACGGTCAACTACATGACGGCCAAGGACTCCGTGAAGTCTCGCCTCGACAGCGGGATCTCATACACCGAGTTCTCGTACATGCTGCTGCAGGCCTACGACTTCCTCGAGCTGTACAAGCGCGAGGGCGTACGGATGCAGATCGGTGGCAGCGACCAGTGGGGGAACATTATTGCCGGCGTCGAGCTGATCCGTCGCTCGGTCGGCGTAGAGGCGCACTGTGTGACACTGCCGCTCGTGACCGCAGCATCCGGGGCGAAGTTCGGGAAGTCCGAGGCGGGCGCGGTGTGGCTCGACCCATCGCTGACGTCGCCGTACAAGTTCTATCAGTTCTGGATCAACGCGGACGACCGCGACGTGGGGAAGTATCTGCGCTATTTCACGCTGCTGACGCGTGAAGAGATCGAGGCGCTCGAGTCGGCGTCGAGCGAGCGTCCGGAGGCTCGCGAGGCACAGCGCGCCCTGGCCACCGACGTCACGACGAGGGTCCACGGCGCGGACGCAGCGCGCGATGCGGCGGACGCGTCGAGGCTCGTGTTCGACCGCGGAGCCGACCCGCGTCAGTTCGCGTCCAGCGTGCTGGAGTCCCTCACGCAGGAACTGCCGTCGGCGTCGGTGGACCTCCGCGCGAGCAACGACGGCGCCAGCGTGACGACCGCCGACGGCACCGCCGCGACGATTCCGTTGAAGAGCGGATCGGACGGGGCGGGTGTGGACGTTCTCGATGCGTTCGTCGTGACGGGACTCGTGAAGTCCAAGGGCGACGCTCGGCGCCTGCTTCAGCAGGGCGGGCTGTATACCAACGGAGAAAAGTTGACGCCTGAGAAAGGCGTGCTCGCGCCCAACGGCGCGATTCACGGCCAGTTCTATGTGCTGCGCAAGGGCGCGCGGGAGATCGCGATCGTTCGGCTGGTGTCGTAATCCCGATCAAAGGAGCGCCAACGCCGCGTCGATCTCGTCTTCGGTGTTGTAGAAGTGCGGCGACAAACGGATAGCGCCCTCGCGGAACGAGTGGACCACTCCCGCTCGGGTCAGGCGCTCGGAGGCCGCCTTGGCGTCCCGCGGCGCCACGGCCACAATGCCGGCGCGTCGCTCCCGTTCCGGCGGCGTCACGAGCCGGACGTCGGTGGTGCCTAACGCCCAGTCGACGATCCGGCCCGTCAGCCGCTCGACGCGCTCGTATACGGTCTCGAGTCCCACCTCGAAAAACACATCCAGGGCCTCGTTCAACCCGGCGAAGTCCTGGTACGGGAGCGTGATGACCTCGAACTTCCGCGCGTTTTCCCGGTACGTGAAGTCGTAGTCCGTCAGTCGCGTAAAGTCGTCGGAGCAGCGCGTGGCCATCCAGCTCACGTCCACGGGGCGGAGCGAGTCAACGAGATCGGGGCGCAGCCACACGAACCCGCTGCCCCACGGCGCAAGCAGCCATTTCTGCGCTCCGCAGGCGACGATATCGACCGGCATCGAGCGCACATCCAGCCGCGTTGCGCTGACACCCTGAATGGCGTCGAGAACGAACCAGATGCCGCGCTCCCTACACGCTCGTCCAATTCGCTCGATGTCGATACGATAGCCCGTCGCGAACGACACCCACGACAGCACGACGCAGCGCACGCGTGGCCGATCCAGGGCGGCCAGGATGGCATCCTCGTCAGGCAGGATGCCGGCGCACGGAATGCGCTCGAGCTTCACGCCCCGGGCTACCTCGAGCTCCATCCAGGGATAGATGTTGGACGGGTACTCGCGATCGCTCGTGATGACGATGTCGCCCCGCTCGAACGGAAGCGCGCGAGCCGCGAGGTTGAGGCCGTACGACGTGTTCACCGTGAGCGCGATCTCGCGCGGCTCCGCACCGATGAGACGCGCGCATCTTACCCGTGCGTTCGCGAGCTCGTCGAATTGCATCTCGGTGGTGTACCGCCACGGCTGCGCACGGAGCGCGGTGAGCTCCTGTATCTTGTCGACAGCGCGCTGCGGGAGCGGGCCGGTGGAGGCATGGTTCAGGAAGATCTGATCGCCGGCGATCGCCCACGGGAACTCCCGGGCGCGAAGCTGGTGAATCGGGTCGGTCACGGTTCCACCTCGGGCGTTGGCACGCCCGCTATGGGAGCGGCGGTCTCGATGCGGCGCGGATCGAGCGCGTCACGGAGTGCGTCGCCAAGCAGGTTGAAGCCGAGCACCGCCGCGCCGATCGCGAGCCCGGGAAACACCGACGTCCACGGTGCGTTGCGGAGGAGATTCAGGTCGCGGCCATCCGCGATCATGCTGCCCCAACTCGGAGTCGGCGGCTGAACTCCCAGGCCGAGGAACGACAGCGCGGCTTCGGCCATGATCGCGCCGGCGACCCCCAGCGTTGCGGCAATGACGACGGGCGCTATGACGTTAGGCAGTACGTGCCGGGCAATGATCCGGGTGTCGCGGGCACCGAGGGCGCGGATGGCCTGCACGTACTCGAGCTGACGTACGACGAGCACCTGGCCCCTGACGAGACGCGCCATGCCCGCCCAGCCGACGATGCCGATCGTGAGGAGGACGACGCCGAGGGACGGGCTGAGTGCGGCGACCATCGCGATCAACAGGAGCAGCGTGGGGAACGCGAGCGTCACATCGGCGAGCCGCATCACGAGCTCGTCGACCCATCGGCCGTAATATCCGGCGAGCAGCCCGAACGCTACACCGAGCGACAAGGCGATCGCCTGTGACACGAGCCCGACCGCCAGTGATACGCGCGCGCCATACACGAGGCGAGACCAGATGTCGCGTCCCTGTACGTCGGTGCCCATCCAATGCGCTGACGACGGCGCTGCGAGGCGCCCGATGAGATTGATGCGAAGCGGATCCTCCGTCGCAATGAGCGGTGCGAACACCGCGACGGCCACGATGAGCGTAATGACCCCGAGCCCGATGAGCGAGCGCGTGTCGCGCCGAAGGCTGCGCCAGACGGAGCGCGTGATGGGCGCGGCGGTCACGTCGGCTCACGCAGCTCGGGTGGCGTGTCCGGCGGCTGGCGGCGCCATCGCCGGTGATGCCAGAAGTACTGCTCGGGGTATCGTCTCACCCACCGCTCGAGCGTCGCCGTGTACCGGGCCACGATGGTGTCGACGTCACGATCGCGATCGCCGGTGTCCTCCACGAGCACAGGCTCGAACACGAGTCTGTACTTGCCGGTCGGCTGCCTGATGGCGACGCCGAACACCACTGGCACCTGAAGGCGGAGCGCGAACACAGCCGGGCCGCGTGGCGTCTTCGCAGGTCTTCCGAAGAACGGCACGAACGTGGACGCGAGGCCGAGCACGCCCTGGTCGGCGAGAAACGCGACCGCGCGATTGTCTCTGAGCGACCGCGGCGTTCGACGCACGGCTTCTGCGTCGTGCACGACAACCATCCCGATCCGCGAGCGCGTCTCGGTGAGGTAGCGATCGAAGAGCGGGTTGCTCATTCGCCTCGCGATCGCGTCGAGGGGAATGCCGCGCGCGGCGACATACGAACCGGCCAGCTCCCAATTGCCGAGGTGACCGGTGACGAATATCAGCCCCTTCCGCTTCGCGAGCGCCTGTTCGACGACGTCCCATCCGTCCGCGCCGTCGAACAGGTCGAGCACGGCGTCGCGACCGAGGCGTGCCAGCATGACCGCCTCGATGGACGATCGGCCAAGGTGCTCGTACGCACTGCGCGCGATCCGGTTGACGTCGGCCTCGTCGAGGCCGGGGAATGCCGCGGCGATCTGACGCTCCACGACGCGGCGACGGATACCGAGCGGCCGATAGCCTAACGCGCCGATCCGCGCGCCGAGGTTGCCGGCGCGTTCCCAATTGAGGCTCCCGAGCGCGCCGACGACAGCGCGGAACGCGGTGTACTCCGCCTTATGAGAAAATCGGACCTTTTCGGGGGAGGTCGGCGTCGTCATTTCTGATCGGGAACAGGGGACGGGGAACTGGGAACCGGCGCTGCGTGAGGAGTCTCCGTTCCCTGTTCCCCGTTCCCCGTTCCCACCCTCCCAAGCTCCCACAACCTGGCATACTTCGCCGCCACGCTCATCGCCGCGAGCGCGGCGATGATGACGCCTGCGGCGCCGTCCAGGAACCCGGCGCGCAGCACGTACATCGAGAAGAAACGCACCGGTGGCTTGATCGCGATCGTCCACGCGCGCGTCCGTCGTCCACGCGCGAAGTTCTGTTCTGCCCACCACCGGCTGTAGCGGTCGAGCTTCGCGAAATACTCGCCCAGCGACGCGTACGGGTAGTGGATGAGCGGCTCGGCGAGCTCGCCGACCAGGCCGTCCGTCATCACGTGCTCGTGTACCGGGCGCTCATCGTACCGCATACGGCTTCGGAAGAGCCGCACCGGTCGGTCGCGCTCCCATCCGCCGTGACGAATTTCCCGACCAAGGAAGAAATTGCGTCGCCTGACGCGGAACGCGACGTCCTTCGCCTCGCCGGCAACGATCCGCGCGACCTCGTCGCGCAAGCCGCCGGTGCCGCGCTCGTCGGCATCCACCACGAGAATCCACTCGTGGCGCGCACGCGCGATCGCGGCGTTCCGCTGGCGGCCGATCGTCGTGAAAGGATGGCTGAACGTCGTCGCCCCGGCCGACGTCGCGACCGCCGCGGTGTCGTCGCTCGAGTCATTCTCGACGACGATGATCTCCGCGGCCCACGCGACGCTCGCGATACAGTCGCCGATCTCCGCGGCTTCATCCTTTGCCGCGATGACCACGGAGCATGGAACGGCGGATGCGCTGGAGCGAACCGGTGCTGAAGTCACGTGCGCCAGCGCTTGCGATCGCGCGCGATCTCGGTCGCGCGCTCGAACCCGTCGACCATGTCCTGCTCGGCGAAATCACGGCTGACCCGGGCACGACCGGCGTTCCCCATCGCCGATCGCCGCTCCTTGTGGGCCAGCAGCACTGCTATGCGCGCCGCCATGGTTCCAGGATCCGGCTGAGCGAGCAGGACGCCGCAGATGCCATCCGCCACGTAGCGCTGCGAGAGCGCGTCCCGCTCGGCGAGCACTGGCACGCGAAGCGCCATGAGGTCCAGGTACCCGAAGGCGGCATTATCGCCGCCCGCAGCGACCCACGCGAGCTCCGCAGCCGACAACACGGCCTGCTGATCGAGCCGCTGGCCGACGTGCGCGACGATCTCGGTGATGCCTAACGCAGCCGCGTGCATCCGCAGGTCGTCATCCTCGGCGCCGGGGCCCACGATGGCAAGGCGCAGGCCGGGGTGACGTGGTGCCAGCAGGGCAACCGCACGCAGTAGCGCGGCGATCCGCCGGCGCGCCGTCGGGTCATAGACGCACGCAATGAGCTGATCCCCGCCGTTGGCGCCGATCGCGCCCAGGGACAGCGGACGCACTTGCTCGATCGACTCGACCGACACGCCAACGTCGGCCGCAACCGGCTCGAACGCGCCACGCGCAGTAGCGCCGTTCGAGCTCGATGCCTCCGTCGTAAACAGGTAGCCGGTCGCCGCGAGCCGCTCGCCGAGTCTCGCCTCCGGGCCACGTGTGAGCGTGGCCCCAGCGGGAATTCGTCGTACCAGTGCGGCGCGCTCGGCAAGTCGGATCCCGAGGGACGCCACGAGCTGCTCACGCTCGGTGTGGACAAACACGACCTCCACGTAGTGCTCGAGCAGCACCTGACGCAGTCGCAGGCTCTCGTTCATCCACGGTCCGCCTAACGGGATCGGCGCGAGCTCGACGCCCGGCAGCCGATCCGTGGTGGACATCAAGCGATCTTCTACCGCGCTGTCAGCGCGACAGAGGTACGTGCACTGGTACCCGCGCCCGGCCATGGCGACTGCCGCTGCGGCGAACGCTCGCGCGCTCCCCGACCACTCAGGACCCGAGTAGTAGAACAAAACGCGCAAGACGGCGGGGACTAGGGACTGGGGACAGGGGACTCGGCTGCTCGCGCTCGAGCCTCCATCTCCCGAGCGTCGGCAAACTGCAACGCATGGAGACGATGATAATGACCTCGGCGTGCGAGCAACGCGCCGTGCGTCCCGTGTTCCACGACTCGACCGCGATCCATCACCAGAATCTGGTCCGCGTGGGCGATCGTCGACAGACGGTGGGCGATCACGAACACCGTTCGCCCTTCGAGCAGGCGGTCGATGGCTTCCTGCACCAGGCGCTCCGACTCGGTGTCGAGCGCGGACGTCGCCTCGTCGAGGATCAGGATCGGCGGATCCACGAGCAGCGCCCGCGCGATCGAGAGTCGCTGGCGCTGGCCCCCGGAGAGCCGAGTGCCCCGTTCGCCGAGGATCGTGTCATAGCCGTCGGGGAGCTCGGCGATGAAGCGGTGTGCGTTGGCCGCGCGCGCTGCCGCCTCGATCTGGGCGTCGGTGTACTTTGCGGCCGCGCCGTACGCGAGATTATTGCGCACGGTGTCGTTGAACAGTACGGTGTCCTGACTCACGATCCCGATGAGCGAGCGGAGCGCCGGCAGCGCGATTTCGCGCGTGTCCGTTCCGTCGAGCAGAATGCGCCCGCCCGTTGGCTCGTAGAACCGGGGGATGAGGTCGACGAGTGTGCTCTTCCCCGCTCCACTCGCGCCGACCAGCGCGATCACCTGGCCCTTGGGGGCCACGAGCGAGACGTCGACCAGCACCGGCTCATCGGCGTACGCGAACGACACCCGCTCGAACTCGAGCGCTCGCTCGAACGTCGCGCTCGTGATCCGTCCGCGGTCGAGACTCGCCTCCGTCGGGCTGTCCAACACCTCGAAGATTCGCTCGGCGGCCGCAAGCGACTGCTGGGCGACGGTCGGCACCTGCGACAGCTGTTTGAGCGGCTGCAGCATGCGCATAACGAGAATCAGGAACGCGATCAGGTTCGCGCCATCGAGCGTGCCGGCGAAGACCGCTCTCGCGCCGAACCACAGAATGGCGACGGCAATCGCCGTCCCAACGGTCTCGGTGATCGGCTGAGCGAGTGCCGCGATCCGCGTGACGCGAACCATCCCGCGTGCATAACGACTGCTCCCCTCGCGGAACCTGCCTTCCTCGTATGCCTCCCCACCGAATGACTTCACGAGGCGGATGCCGCTCACGGATTCCTGCACGACGGCGGTCATCTCGCCATACTGATTGCTGAGGCGACGATGGCCCTTGCGGAGCTTTCTGAGGAGCGGCTGCAGCAGGCCGATGAGGATCGGCGCGACGACGAGCGCGAGCAGCGTCAGGCGCCATGAGATGGCGATGAGACCAGCGATCGTCACGACGACCGTGGCGACGCTCAGCAGCGATTGCGTGACCACCTGTGTGATGACCTGCTTCGTCTGCTGCGTGTCGTTCAGCACGCGCGCGAGGATGTCTCCGGTCTTCACCCGAACGAAGAACCCGAGCGGCAGTCGCTGCAGGTGCGCGTAGAGTGCATTGCGCAGGTCACGCGTAACGTATTCCTGAAGCTGAGCGCCGAGCTGGCCGCTCGCCCACACGAACACGTTCTTGGCCGTGACCGCGACGAGAATGATGATGACGATCCGCAGCAGCGCTGCTTCGGGGCTCTCGCCGTTCAGAAACGCACCGAGGAGCTGATTCTGAAGGGCCGACAGTTTCGTCTCGTGTGCCGGCTGGTTGAACAACCGGTCGAGAAACGGGATCAGCAGCGTGAAGCTGAAGACGTCGAGCACCGCTGCGGCGATGTTGCACGCCACCGTTCCAGCCATGCGCCACGCATGCGGCCGGAGGAACTGGAGCAGGCGCCGGTACATCATCGCGCTCGCTTGGGGGTCACTTGGGCGTCAGCAGCGCGACCGGGAGAATGCACTCCTCTGGCGTCACGCCGCCGTGGAGAAACGACCCGCGGTATCGACTCTGGTATTCGCGGAGCTTCGTGGGATAGACGAAAAAGCCGTCCGACACTGCCAGCAGCGTGTTCGCGCCAAGTCCGCGACGCGGCAGTCGCAGGAGGTCCTCGTTGGGGAACAGGAGCGCCTGCTCCGCGCGCTCCGCGCGCAGGTCCTCGCCGAACTTGTACCGGAGGTTTGCCGTCGCGTCGCGCTTCGCGAAGACCGTTGCCGGCGTTTGACAATGAATCGAGCCGTGATCGCTCGTGATGAGCACCGACACCTTACGACGCGACGCCTCTCGCAGCACGCCTAACAAGGCCGAGCGCTGGAACCACTGCAGGGTGAGCTGCCGCAACGCGATTTCGTCCCGCGCCACCTCATAGAGGATGGCCGATTCACTCCGCCCGTGCGTTAGCAGGTCGACGAAGTTGAAGACGAAGGCGCTCACCCCTTCTGGCGCGATGGCGCTGTGGAGATGGCGCTCGAGCTCATCGGAGTCGGACGCCGTAGAGATCTTGTTGTAGCGAACGGACCGCGGCGAGTTGAGCTCCTGCAGATGCGCCTCGAGCAGCTCGCGCTCGTGCGCGTTCAACGTCTCGTCCTCGCGCTCGCCCCACCAGTCGGGGAACCGCGCGGCGATCTCGCCCGGGAACAGTCCGCTGAACAGCGCGTTGCGCGAATACGGCGTGGCCGTGGGAAGCACCGCGTAGTAGTGCGTGCGCTCGACGTCGAACATCTGGGCCAGGAGCGGCTCGAGCACGAGCCACTGATCGAGTCGCAGACAGTCGACGACGATGAACACTGCGTTGCGCGCACGCTGCAGCATCGGGAGCAGAAACTCACCCACGATATCGATCGACAGCGGCGGCCGATCGCCTTCGAGATCGTGAAGCCATGCCGGATACGCCTGGCGCATGTACTCCGCGAACTCGCGCTGCATATCGGGATAGAGACCGCGGAGCGACTCGTATAGCCCCGTCTCGCCCGCGGCCGTGAGGTCGACGTCCCACTGCATCAACTCGACATACCGATCCACCCAGCCACGCCAGTCGAGCACGCGTCCGCGCTCGACCTCGATGGCGCGGAAGCGCTCGACGAAACGTCGCGCGATCGCCTGCTGACGAATCCGCGGTCCCTCGAGGATCCGCGTTATGACCGTAAGGACCTGACGGGGGTTGATCGGCTTGACGAGGTACTCGCGGATGTTGGCGCCGAGCGCCTCGCGCAGTGTCGCGTCCTCCTCGCTCTTGGTAACCATCACCACGGGGAGGTTCGGCGCGAGCTCGCGCACTTCCTGATACGTCTCGAGCCCCCGCTTGCCCGGCATCTGCTCATCGAGCAGCAGGATATCGAACGCGCGGCGCCGCAGCAGTTCCACGGCGTCGTCGGCGTTCGTCGCCGTCTCGACCTCGTAGCCTTTCTCGCGCAGGAAGATGCGGTGGGACTCGAGGAGCTCGGCCTCGTCGTCCACCCAGAGTACGGATTTCGCTGGGGGAGCCATGCAGGGAATCTAGTCGGGCTGGCGTCGTTGCCGTGACCGCAGCGCCCGCTAATATTGGCCCGGTGCCGCTCTCGCCACCATACGCACTCGCGTCACCGCGCTTCCGATTCCGCGCGCTCGCCGCGCTCGTCGGACGATCTCCGCTCGGCGGCGAACGTGAGGTCGCCTTGGCGACGCTGCTCGCGGCGCGTCTCGTCGTCGGTGCGCTGCCGCCGTCGCCGCTGCCACAGCAGGTGCGTATCGTCCGCGCGAACGGTGCGCGCGCCTGGTTCGCGGCGCTCGCGGTTCCACCATCGTTTCGCCAATCACTCACGCGGCTGATGGACGCAACAACGTCTGTGGACCGCGACGGTCTCGAAGCCGCCTTGCGAGCGTTGATCGATGCCAGCGCAACACACCTCGACGCCCCCGCGTTGACCGAGCTTCGCGAGATGATCCGTGTACTCGCCTCGAGCATATGAGTGACCTCGACGAAGCGCGCGCGCGTCGCGCGATCGGCACGATCATCGATGGCAGCGCGCCACGTGACACGATCCCGACAGGCTTCCCGAGTCTCGACAACGCACTCGGCGGCGGCGTCAGGCGTCGCGACCTCGTCATCCTCGGCGGCGAAGTCGGGAGCGGGAAGTCCGCGTTGGCGCTGGCCATCGCGCTTCGCGCGACCGAGGTCGGCGCGAAGGTGCGCTTCCTGTCGGCCGAGATGGACCAGACCCGGGCGGCCGAACGCGCGCTGGCGATTGAAGCGCGCGTCCGAGTGGATGACCTGCGTCGCGGGAATCTCGACACCGAATCTCGGTCGCGGCTGGAGGTCGCGGCACGACGGGTCGAGCAGCAGTTCCCGACATTCGACGCGTTGCTGGCCTCGGACAGCAGCGCGCTCGAGCACGACGTACGACTTCAGGGCGTCGACCTCGTCGTCATCGACCCGCTTCAGGCGCTCGCCACCGGCGGTCGTCCGCTGGATGAAGAGATGGCGAGCTCCGCGCGGGCGTTGAAGCAACTGGCGGTCGAGCGCGATGTGTGCGTCATCGCGACCAGCGGGCTCCCGCAGATCGTTCGGGACCGCAAGGATCTGCGGCCGCAGCTCGATGACTTCGGCGCGCTCGGCGCCCCGAAGCAGTTCGCGGATGTCGTGCTCGGGCTCTATCGTCAGGAGATGTACGACAGCGCACCGGACGTGGACGGCGCAACGGAGCTGCTCGTCCTCAAGAACCGCAACGGCTCGCGCGGATACGTCGATCTCTTTTTCTACAAGCAGTGGATGCGGTTCGAGGACATGCTGGAGCCGGATCGCTGAGCGCGACGACAGGCGGCCGCCCGGTCTCCGGTGGTATATTTTCGGTCCTTCACCCGACCCACGCGCACTTTCCGAGCTGCTTATGGCTGGCCACAGTAAATGGAAGCAGATCAAGCACTACAAGGCGGCCGCTGACGCCAAGCGCGGCGCCCTGTTCACGAAGCTCATCCGAGAGATCACGATGGCCGCCAAGCAGGGTGGCGGCGATCCCGATGGCAACCCACGCCTCCGCACGGCCATCGAGACGGCCCGGAACAACTCGATGCCCAAGGACAATATCGAGCGCGCGGTCAAGAAGGGCACGGGAGAGCTCGAGGGCGTCGACTATCAGGAAATCCTGTACGAGGGCTACGGCCCTGCCGGCGTCGCCCTCATGATCCAGACCGTGACCGACAATCCCAACCGCACCGTCGCCGAGATACGGCACAAGCTCTCGCGCGGCGGGGGCAATCTCGGCGCGGCGAACTCCGTGTCGTGGATGTTCGACCGTCGCGGGCAGATCTATCTCGACGCGACGGGCGTGGAGGAAGACACGCTGATCGAGGTGGCGCTCGAGGGCGGCGCCGAAGATGTGAAGCGTGAGGACGATCAGTTCGTCGTGACGACGGGCGTCGCGGACCTGCACGCGGTGAAGTCCGCGCTCGATGCCAAGAAGCTCGCGTCGACGAGCGCGGAGATCGCGTGGATTCCCAAGAACACGATTCGCGTCGAGGGCAAGGACGCCGAGACGCTCGTCAAGCTGCTCGAGGGCCTCGAGGAGCTCGACGACGTGCAAAAGGTGGAAGCCAACTTCGACATGGACGTGTCGGAGATGGCGAAGGCGTGACACCGATGGCCGCGACGTGATCGTTCTCGGGATCGATCCGGGAACGGCCACGACGGGGTACGGCGTCGTGAGCGGCGACGGCACGCGTCCGCCGACGTTGATCGAGTGTGGCGTGATCCGCACGAGACCTCGAGAGGCCCTGCCCGACCGTCTGCTCGAGATCCACAGTGGCGTCACGGAGCTGATTGCGCGCCACCGCCCGCATGCGATCTCGGTCGAAGACGTGTTCTACGCGAAGAATGTTCGGACGACGGTCGTGCTCGGCCACGCGCGAGGCGTCGTGCTGCTCGCGGGGGCACAGGCACGAATCGACGTCTACGAGTTTCCGCCGGCCGAGATCAAGAAGGCGGTCGTCGGGTCCGGCGTCGCAACGAAGGAACAAGTGCAGTTCATGCTCACACGATTGCTCCGATTGAAGGCCGTTCCAACTCCCTCGGACGCTGCCGACGGTGTCGCCGCGGCGCTCACGTACCTCATGACCGCGCGTCTGCCGAAGGTTGCGGCAGCGCCGCCCGCGCTGCCGTCGCCGTTCGCAACGAAACCACGCGTGTCAGGTCGCCGCTCGTGATCTCACAGGTCTTCGGCCGGCTCACGACCAAGGAGCTCGACCACGTCGAGATCATGACGGAGAGCGGCGTCGGCTACGAGCTGGCCATTCCGCTCAGCGCGTACGAGACATTGCCGAAGGTCGGGGAGACCGCAACGCTGCACACGCACCTCGTGGTGCGTGAGGACGGCTGGCAGCTGTTCGGCTTCTCGACGCCATTCGAGCGGCGCGTGTTCCGGCGGGTGCTCGACGCGAAGGGCGTTGGCCCGGCGTTGGCGTTAGGCCTCCTCTCCACGCTATCGGCGGAGCGCCTGGTCCGGGCGATCCGCGAGAAGGATGTTGCGACGCTGCAGAGCGTACCCCGGGTGGGCCGGAAGAAGGCCGAGCAGTTGGTGCTGGATCTCGCCGACAAGCTGGACGGCCTGGGCGGCGAGCCGTCGGCGGGGCCGCGGCCGGAGGGTGCGGGGGCGGACGACGCCATCAGGGCGCTCGTATCGTTAGGCTATACACTGGCCGACGCTGAAAAAGCCGTGCGCGCGGCCCTGGACGCCAATGGCCGCGCGCAGTCCGCGACGGAGCTGATTCGGAACGCGCTCGCGAAGGTTCGGGGCTAGCTGCTGGCTGCTGACGGCCTTACGGTCAGTATCGCTGTCTTGTCGGCGGGGTATCGAGACTCCGGCGGCTTACGCGCTACACGGCTCGAGCCACCACGATGATCTCAACATGCCCCGCGCCGCGAGGATCTCGACTCGCCCCGCGGCGCGACGAACGCGTCAACTGACCTTGCCCGGCTTGAGATACGTGTCGAGCCAGTGCAGCTCGTTCAACATGCGATGCACCTGATTCCACGAACCGGAAATGCTGTGTGGCATGTTCGCGTACTGAATCACCTTCGCGGGCACACCGTTCTTCTTCAGCGCCACGTACATCTGCTCGGCCTCGGAATACGGAACCCGTTGGTCGATCTCGCCGTTGATGAACAGCGTCGGCGTCCTCACCCGGCCCGCGTACGTGAGCGGAGACTGCCGGATCATGATCTCGCGCGACCGCTCCTCCCACGGCGTCCCGAAAAACTCGGTCTCCTTCGTCCGCGCAACGTCCGCCGTGCCGTAGTCGCTCATCCAGTTCACGATCCCCGCGCCCGAAACCGCCGCCGCGAATCGGTCCGGGTACTGCGTGATGAGCCAATTCGTCATGAAGCCGCCATATGAGTGCCCGATCGTCGCGACCCGCTTGCGATCGATCGGCAGGCGGCCGATCACGTAGTCCACCCCGGCCATCACGTCCTGGCCATCCTTCGTTCCCCACGCGCCCCAAGTTCCCCACAGGAACTTCTCCCCGTAGCCCGTCGAGCTGCGGAAGTTCACCTGCAGGACGAAGTACCCGTTCGCGGCGAAGAGCTGGTTCTTGAAGTCGAACGCGTAGCCGTCCGCGGCGTGGGGGCCACCATGATTGCTCACCACGAGCGGATACGGACCGGCGTTCGGACGATAGCCGTACGGGTAAAGCAGCCATCCCTCGAGCGGCGTGCCGTCCTTGCTGCGGAAGCTGAGCCGCTCGGCCTTGCCTAACGCTACCTCGTCCACGTAGGCGTCGTGTACGTGCGTGAGGCGCTTCTCGCCTGAGCCATCGATGTTGGCGGTGTAGATCTCGGGCGGCGATTCGGTCAGCCCGACCGTATACGCCATGCGCGTGAAGTCGCGGTTGTAGGTCGCGCCCATGATCCGGCGCTGGCCCTTGGTAACCTGCTCGACCGCTCCACCGTTAGGCGCCACGCGGAACACATGCGTGGTGCCGCCGATTCCGCCGGTGAAGTAGACGTACCGCCCGTCGGCGCTCCACACCGGCGACGTCGGGAGGTAGTCCCAATCGACCGTGAGGTTGCGTTCGGGTCCGCCCTCGGCCGGTACGAGCACGACATCCGTCGGCTTACCGTGGTTCAGCTTGTGACGAATGACCGCATCAGTGGACAGCTGGCGCGTCGTGAGAATCCAGCGACCATCGGGAGACAATTGCGCTCCGGCATAGGTGTAGTCGGAGTCCGTCGTCAGCCGCCGGACCTTGCCGTCCATTGCGACCGTGAAGATCTGACTGGCCCCGTATCTGAGCTCGGTCCGATACCCGGAATCGGCCGTGAATGCGAGCCGGCTCCCGTCGTGGTTCCAGTTCACAGCCATCGGACGCAGGCCGAGCCGCGTGAGCTGTCGCTCGGCGCCGCCGTCGTTAGGTGCCAGGAAGAGCTCCTGCGGCGGGCTCACCTCGGGATCGAGCCTGTTGGGCACCGGGAACGGCTGACCGTCGCGCTGGAAATCGAGCCAGTCGAACTCCACGCCCTTGAATCGCTCCTCGTGCCGTTTCTCGAATTCCGACGCGTACGTGATCTCGCGCTTCGGCGGAGGTGTGTCGCGCACGGATGCGGTCCACTTGCCGTCGGGGCTCGGGAGCGTGACATGGCCTGACTCATCGCCGAGGCCACCACGCTGCGCCGCGGACATCTCGCCCTCCACGAGCCGCTCGGGCGTTGTCGGATTGAGCGCCCAGCCCTTCCCACCCGCGAGGAAATGCAGCTGGCCATCATCCGACCATCGTACAGTGCCCGCGTTCGCACCCTCCGGACTCACGCGGGCGGCGCGGCGGGACCCGTCCGATGGAACGAGCCAGACTTCGCTCGTCTCGCCATTCGTCGCCTCGACGCGCGTGGTCACCGTGAACGCGACCCACGCGCCATCCGGCGAGAGCGCGGGCGCGCCAACAGTTCTGATTCGGTAGAAGTCCTCGATCGCGAGCGGCCGACCGTGATTCGCTGGCGAGGGCGCCGACTGCCCGCGAGCAGTCGACGAGACCGCGATGACCACCGCGGCAAAGGACGAAGCAAACAGTCTCGGGCGTCTCCGTCTGACTCGCCCTCGTGTGTGGTGCACGGCGCCTCCAACCGATCTCAGTGACCCGGATAGTCTGTCGGTGGATCACGCCGGGGGCTAGCCTGTTCCGCAACGGATGGCCAGTTTCCCCGCATGCCTGCCATCCGAACAGCCAGCTTCACCGAGTCCGTCATCCGCGAGATGACGCGCGTCGCCCAACAACACGGGGCGATCAACCTCGCGCAGGGCTTCCCCGACTTTCCGATGCCCGAGGCGATGAAGGAAGCCGCTTGCGCCGCGATTCATGGAGATATCAACCAGTACGCGATCACGTGGGGCGCGCCCGCGTTACGGCTCGGCATTGCCGAGAAGTATCGCCGCTGGTACGACATGCAGGTGGACCCGGACCGCCATATCACGGTGACGTGCGGCGCGACCGAGGCAATGGCCGCGGTGTTTCTCGCGCTCATCGATCCCGGCGATGAGGTGATCGTGTTCGAGCCCTGGTACGAGAACTATGGGCCCGATGCGATCCTTGCTTCCGCCACGCCGCGCTACGTACCGCTCGAGCCGCCGCACTGGCGGTTCGATCCCGAGGTGCTGCGGGCCGCGTTCAACGAGAAGACGAAGGCGATCATCGTCAACACCCCGCAGAACCCGACGGGTCGCGTCCTGACCCGTGAGGAGATCAGCTTCATCGCCGACCTGTGCATCGAGCACGACGTGTGGGCGATCACCGACGAGATCTACGAGCATATTCGTTATGCAGGCGGGCACCACGTGCTGGCCACGTGGCCCGGGATGCGCGAGCGCACGGTCACGATCTCGGGTCTTTCCAAGACGTTCAGCTGCACGGGGTGGCGCCTGGGATACGCGATCGCACCAGAGCGCGAGAGCGTCGCCATCCGCAAGGTGCACGACTTCCTCACGGTCGGTGCGCCGGCCCCGCTGCAGGCGGCAGCGGCAGTCGGGATGTCGTTCGACGCCGAGTACTACAACCACCTGTCCCTCGATTACCGCGCGCGGCGCGACTCGCTGCTGCCGGTGCTCGCCGACGCGGGGTTCAAGTTCTCGACGCCGGAGGGTGCCTACTACGTGCTCGCCGATTTTTCGGCACTGAGCGACAAGGACGACACGACGTTCGGCAAGTGGATGGCCGCGGAGATCGGCGTCGCTGGAGTTCCGGGCTCGAGCTTCTACCACGCCGGGAGCGGGCGGGGGAAGAACATGATCCGCTTCGCGTTCTGCAAGAAGCAGGAGACGCTCGACCAGGCAGCCGAACGCCTCGCCGGGCTCACCGCGCGCGTGTAGCGCGCCTGGACCATCGTTAGGCTGTCACCCGGTGCGAGCGAGATGGCCAAGCTCGGCAAGCCTGCAGTAGCGATCGTGATCATGGCGGCGATCATCGCCGTCCTGCTCATGTTGTGTACGCCGCGATCGACATCGAAGAGCTCGATGCTCGGCGCCGAAAGGGCGAGTCCGGCCCGGTAGCGGCGGCTTTGCGTTGCTGCGCGTCGGTGTTTCTTCGGTTAGATTAGCCCTTCCCCCTGCGACGTAGAGCCGATGTCCCCACGCGAAGTCACGACTCCGGAAGAGCTCGCCGAAGAAGGGCCCGTAGAACTGTCGCTTCGTCCGCAGCGATTGGCGGAGTTCATCGGGCAGCAGAAGGTGAAAGACAGCCTTCGCATTTACATCGACGCCGCACTCAGTCGCCGCGAGCCGCTCGACCACACGCTCTTCTTCGGGCCCCCCGGACTTGGCAAGACCACGCTCGCCGAGCTGATCGCGCGCGAGCTTGGCGTGAACATTCGCACGACGTCCGGACCCGCACTCGAGAAGCCCGGCGATCTCGTCGGAACGCTTACGAACATGCGGGACGGTGACATCCTGTTCATCGACGAGATCCATCGCCTGCGCCCCGTGATCGAGGAGTTCCTCTACCCGGCGATGGAGGATTACAAGATCGACATCCGCCTCTCGGAGGGACCGAAGGCGCAGACGATCACGATGTCGATCGAGAAATTCACCTTGATCGGCGCGACCACTCGGCTCGGCATGCTGACGCCGCCCATGCGCGCGCGCTTCGGCATCGAGCAGCGACTCAACTACTACCCGTCCGAGGACCTCGAGCTGATCGTCCACCGGACGGCCGAAGTGCTCAAGGTAGCGATCGTGGTCGAGGGCGCGGCGGAGATTGCGAGACGGTCGCGAGGCACGCCGCGGATCGCGAATCGTTTGCTGCGTCGCGTGCGCGACTATGCCCAGGTGAAGAGCAACGGCACGATCACGCGTGACGTCGCGAACGAGGCGCTCCAGATGCTCGACGTCGACCAGTTCGGGCTCGACGACATGGACTCGCGCATTCTGAAATCGATCATCGAGAAGTTCGACGGCGGACCTGTCGGGATCAACACGATCGCGGCGGCGGTCGCCGAAGACGCGAGCACCATCGAGGAGGTGTACGAGCCGTTCCTCGTGCAGAATGGATTCCTCCAGCGCACGCCGCGCGGCCGCGTCGCGACGTCGACGGCATATCGCCACTTCGGGTACACACCGCCGAGCGACCCGAACCAGCCTTCCCTGTTCTGAGCGTCGGTTCGCGTACGGCCGACTACGACTTCGCTCTGCCGGCGGACCGCATCGCACAGGCGCCCGCCGACAGACGAGATCAGAGTCGCCTGATGGTCGTGGATCGAGCGAGTGGCTCGATCGAGCACCGGCGATTCGCCGACATCGCCCGCCTTGTTGCCCCGGGCGATGCCATCGCCGTGAACACCACGCGCGTGCTGCGGGCGCGCCTCCTCGGTACGCGGGAGTCCGGCGGGAAGGCAGAAGTATTTCTCCTCAAGTCGCTCGGCGACGACCGCTTCGAGGCGCTCGTCCATCCGGGGGGGAAGCTGAAGCCCGGACGCGCCGTACATGTGTCCCCCGAGCTCTACGTCGAGATTCTCGAGGTGACGGAACGCCGGTCGCGAATCGTGCGATTGCGCTCTCCGCTACCGGTGGCCGAGGCGATCGAGCGATTCGGGCACGTGCCGCTGCCGCCTTACATCTCGCGCGGCGACAGTGTCGTCGACGCGGAGCGATACCAGACCGTGTACGCGAACGAGTCGGGATCGGTAGCCGCTCCAACCGCCGGCCTTCATTTCACACCTGATCTGCTCGACACGCTGGAGGCCAACGGAGTCGTACGAGTCGACCTCCTGCTGCACGTGGGCGCGGGGACCTTCAAGCCGGTGGAGGCCGACGATCCCGCCAACCACGTGATGCACGAGGAGTGGTACCGTCTGGATGAACGCGCCGCGGTGGCGCTCAACCAGACTCGCGCGCGCGGACGGAGCATCTGGGCCATCGGAACGACGTCGGTGCGCACGCTCGAGAGTGTCGTGAGTCCAGACGGTTCGTTTGCGCCGCGGAGCGGCGACACGCGCATCTTCATACGCCCGCCTTACGAGTTCCGCGCGGTAGACAAACTGATCACGAACTTTCATCTTCCGCGCTCGACGTTGATCATGCTCGTCGCCGCATTCGCCGGGTACGACCTCACGATGCGCGCGTATCGAAGGGCGCTCGAGGAAGGCTACCGGTTCTACTCCTATGGCGATGCGATGGCCATTCTCTAAGACGGTGACGGCCGTGGTGCTCGTGGCTGCCTGCGTGCACACGGTGACGACCTACTACCTGCCCGACGCGAACAACCCGCGGTTCGATACCGACGGCGCGACCCGGGTGCTCGATCAGTACCTGAGCGTGCAGTGCCCCGAGCGGAAGGCGGCGAACAAGGCGGAGCGCGGAGATGTACGCCTAACGATCACGATCGACACGAGCGGCGCCGTCACGCGTTCGGAGCTCATGTCGTCGTCAGGCGACACGATGCTCGATGGGCTGATCGGAACCGTCACCGCCCAGCTCAAGGTCGATTCGCTTCGCGCGACGAACAAGCCGTCGACGACGAGGCCCGTTCGCGTCGGCTACGATTGTGCGCAGACCGGAGCCGTGACGCTCGAGGTGCTGCGCTCCTGATGTCCCGACGCTCGCCAGCACGCCGCTTCGACGCATGACGTTCACGTTCGATCGCATCGCCGCCGCGGGCGCCGCGCGCGCCGGCGTCTTCAACACGCCGCACGGGCAAGTCGAGACGCCAGCGTTCATGGCGGTCGGTACGGCCGCGACGGTGAAGGCCCTCGATCCGTTGGAGCTCGAGGCGATGGGATGCCAGATGATTCTCGCGAACACCTATCATCTGCACCTCCGCCCGGGCGATGAGCTCGTGCGCTCGCTCGGCGGCGTGCATCGGTTCATGGGGTGGGACGGTCCCATGCTGACCGACTCCGGCGGCTTTCAGGTCTTCTCGCTCGAGTCGCTGCGAACGGTGAGCGAGGACGGTGTCGAGTTTCGCAGCCACATCGACGGATCCCGGCATCGCTTCACGCCGGAGTCGGTGATGCAGATCGAGCGCAACCTCGGCGCTGACGTGATCATGCAATTCGATCACGTGATTCCGGGGCAATCGACGGAAGCCGACGCGCGAGATGCGAGCGAACGCAGTATTCGCTGGTTGGTGCGGTGCAGAACCGAGTTTGAACGGGCTGCACAGTGGGAACCGGGAACAGGGAACAGTGAACCGAGGCTCCTCGGAAGCACGGTTCCCGGTTCCCCGTTCCCCGTTCCCACGCAAGCCCTCTTCCCCATCGTCCAGGGGGGTATCCACCCCGCCCTGCGACGAGAAGCATCCCGCGCAATCCAGTCAGAAGGCGACTGGCTCGGGTACGGCGTCGGTGGCCTCTCCGTCGGCGAGTCGAAGCCCGACATGTA
>JAJKIV010000050.1 GCA_021154285.1 Gemmatimonas sp.
CGCGGGGCGACGCCGTAGAGCAGCGACGCCACGATCCGGCCGGCGGCCAGCGCCAACAAGACACCTGCCACGAGACCAGCCAGGACGTTCGTGAGCCCATCGCGCAAGACAGCGCGAACGATGTCTGCGACCTGAGCACCTAACGCGGACCGAACGCCGAACTCGTGCGTCCGCTGGCTCACCTCGTAGGACACCGTGCTGTACACGCCAAACGCCGCCACCACCAACGCCAGAACGCCGAACAGCGAGAACAGCGTCGCGCCGAGGCGCCATGGCCGGTACTTCGGCTCGAGCACTGCCGTCATGCGGTGAATGGCCGGGTCGCCACCGGGGAATTCGTCGAGCAATACGCGCCGCACCTCTCGGCTGACTGCCGGCGCCATTACTTCCTCGACGCGAATCGCGATTGCCCGCGGCTGTGCCGGGAACGGCATGTTCGCGAGCGGCAAATAGAACTGCGGCGTGGGCTCCTCGATCACTTCGCCCCAGCGTGCCGTTTCCACGACACCGATGATCGTGTTGCACCGCTGTTCGGGCTTCCCGAAGCGCACGCATCGGCCGATCGGATTCTCGCCCGGCCACAGTGCGGCCGCCATCGCGGTGTTGACGATCACTGACGCCGGCATGGCGCGTCCGCTCGCGTTAGGGAACCCCGTCCCGGCGACGATCTTCATGCCGGCTGTGCCGAAGTACTCCCGCGAGACCGCCCAGTACATCCCCTCCGGCTTCTTGTGGGTGAGCGTGTCGGCGTCGGGGTAGTAAGGCGTCATGCTGAAGCCGTACATCGGACGCATTGCGGTCAACGCCACCGACTCGACGCCGCCGATCGCGCGAATGCGCTCCGCCGCTTCGCTCAGCCGCGCGGGCATGAGCGAACCCCGCTGCGCGTCCTTCGTGTCGAACGCGACACGTGCGAACATCAGTCGTTTGGAATCGAACCCGAGGTCGAGCCCTCGAACATTCGAGAGGCTGCGTACGAAGAGGACCGCACCGACGAGCAACACCACCGACAGCGCGACCTGCGCCATCACGAGAAACGACCGGAGATGAGACCGCCGCGTGGCCACGCCTCGACCACCGGACTTCAGCACTTCGCTGAGCTCTATCGATCCCGACTGCACGGCCGGAACGAGTCCGGCCGCCAGGCCGGCGACGAGGGTCGCCCCAATGGCAATCACGAGCACGCGCCAGTCGACGGGAGGCTGCGCCCAGTGAACGTCCGGGAGCAGCAGCCTTCGAAGGGCCAGTCCGCCCCAGACCGCGGCAACCACCGCCGCAACGCCGGCGAACGCCGCGAGCAATACGCTTTCCGTGAGAATCAGGCGCGCGAGTCGGCCGCGCGAGATGCCTAACGCCAGCCGCATCGCGACCTCGCGCCGCCGCCGGACTGCTCGTGCCAGCAGCAGGCTCACGACGTTCGCGCAGGCGATCACGAGGACGATCAGCGCGACGCCGCCGAGTCTCGTGGCGATCTCCACTTCCTGCAGTCGCTTTCCTGGACCACGCGCGGCGATGATCGAGCCCACTCGCGTGACGGCGGTGGCGCTGTTCGTGAAGCGGGCGACCTCCGCGCGACGCAGGGCGAGCGTCGCCCGCGCCTCCACGGCCGCGTCCGTGACACCCGGCGCGAGCCGAAGCAGGATCTGGAATCCGTTGACGTTCGGGTCGGCCCACCATGGTTTGTCGCCGTACGCTTCCGTCACTGCGAGCGGTCTCCAGAGATCGACGCTGCTCAGGTCCACACCGGTGAACGCGGGATCGGCCACGCCGATCAGCGTATACGGCGCGCCGTCAATGCGGATCTCGTCGCCCAGCACCGTGGAGTCTCCGCCGAGTGCGCGCCGCCAATAGGCATGACTGGCGACGACGACCCGCTGGCCAGCGCCGAGACGATCTTCATCGCCGGAGAAGAAGCGGCCCAGCGCTGGCCGGACGCCGAGCAGGGCGAAGTAGTCTGCGGTTACACCGGCCAACATCGCGCGAGTTGCGGCCGCCCCGCGGCCCACCTTCACATCGGTGCCCTGCCGGTAGAGCGTGACATCGGCCAGTCCGCGCATGGCGTCACGGACCGCTACGAACTGCTGATAGTCGTAGCCCGGCCAGTATTCCGATCCGCTCTGGAACGCGACTTCGGTCCAGAGGCGGCGAACGTCTGACGGGCGATCCACGCCTGACGGTGGCCGGAGAAACA
Organism: Gemmatimonas sp.; assembly: GCA_021154285.1. GTDB lineage: Bacteria > Gemmatimonadota > Gemmatimonadetes > Gemmatimonadales > Gemmatimonadaceae > JAJKIV01. The sequence goes on from JAJKIV010000050.1 coordinate 2,192, forward strand.
CGGCGTTGAGCAGAGTGAGCATCGCGACGTTGACGCCCAGCCCGAGCGCGAGCGTCAGCACGACGGAGACGGTGACGCTCGGCGAGTGTTGCAGCGCGCGCCATGCGTAGGCGACGTCCTGTCGCAGCCCGTCCAGCCACTCGGTTCGCCGTTCGCGACGGGCCATGCGATCGTCGATTGTCGTCAGGTGAGCTCGAAACTCGTCGACGTCGCCGAATTCCTCGAGCGCGCGCGTTCGTGCGTCGTCGGGCGACGCGCCTCGTTCGACGAGGTCGTCGATTCGTGCCTGGAGGTGGAACGCGAGCTCGTCGTCGACGTCGGCGCGCACATCCCGTCCCCAGAATCGGAGATACCGTCGCCAACGTGGGGTCTCGCGTGGGAGCGACATGGCAGGCAGCCCGGTGGTGATGACGACCCACGATAGCGCCCAAGCTCGATTGTATCAAGTGTTGAGGGAATCAGGGCCGATTCTCCAGGAACTCGGCAATCACCAGACTGGCGTCGATGTTCGGATTGGGTGTGGGCGAGAACAGCCAGGTCTTATGCCCGCCCGGCCACGCGTGCGGGTGGGCGTGCACGGTCAGCAGGCGCGTCTCGGTGCCGTTTGCGCAGTCGACGGCGATGTGATCGACATAGACGTTGGTCGCCTCGATCACGAAGTGGCGATCGCATCCGTCGTGCGCTGCCCAGAAACGGAACGTGCCCATGGCCGATGTCGCGAACCGATGATTGTTCCGGTGCTTGTTCTCCTCGTGCTCGGTCTTCATGTCTTCGTCGTCATCGCCGGCGAAGAGCAGCATCGAGACTGGCCGATGAGCGGCGCACGTGGTGTCGGGCATCGTGCCCTGCACGTTCGCGTAGACCGTGGCGATCTCCGGCCGGTCGCAGGCGACGCGCAACGCGAGCATCCCGCCAGCCGAAAAGCCCGTGATGGCAATGCGGGTCGAGTCGATCGGGAACACGCGCTTCAGCGTGTCGATGAGCGTGGCGAGGAACCCGACGTCGTCGATGTGCTTCTCCTGCGCGGAGCCGCAGCACGTGCCCGCGTTCCACGTCAGGCCGAACCGGCCGAATCGCCCGGTCCCGTTAGGCGCCGCGAGGATGAATCCGTACTTGTCAGCCACGGCGTCCATCTTGGTCTGACCAATGACGTTGGAGCCGTTGTTGTGGTGCCCGTGGAGGAGGATGACGAGCGGATACCGGCCTTGCGCCGTGAAGTGAGGCGGGAGATGCAGGTAGAAGCTGCGGTTCAGCTTCCCCACGCGGAGCGTGTGGCGCGTGGTCTCGGAGGGAGCAGCAGAGGTGAGCGGATGATTCGACTGGAACGTTGCGCAGGCCGAGCACGCAACGAGGAGCAGGACGCACGCGCGCGTCGAACCGGCCGGCATCTACACACCAGCCCTAGAGCGATTCTTCGGAGCCAGGCACAATAGAGTAGTACCGGGCCAGCGGTGACGGTGTTGGCGAAGACGTTGTCCTACTTCGTCACAGATGCCGGCCTGGGGGAGGCCGGCAGGCGATCGAACTGCATGCCACGCGCCCGGCCGATGTCCACGGCGAAGCTCGGCGCCTTCCCCGCAACAGCGGGAGCGAAGCGATAGGTCAACCCGCCGGCGCGGAACGTCTGCGGGCCGACGACCTTCAACGTGTCCACTTCGCCGCGCGGACGTTTGGCCGTCAGTGTCGTGCCGGTGACGCTCACATCGTACCTGGCGTCGATCTCGGTCGAGTAATAGCGACCGGCTAGCCCGCTCAGATCCTTGGCCGTTGGCGCGGCGGCGCGAGTCGCAGCGGTGTCCGGGCGCGCGGCACGTGGAGCAGGCGCCGCCAGCTTGGGCCCGAGCAGAATGTCGGCCACCTGGTGCGACAGCACGGTGGTATTCGCGTCGGTCGTACTGCATAACGCGGCCACGCTCGTGTGCGCGGTCGGGAACCGCGAGATGATCGTCCGGTAGCCTCCGCTGCTGCCGCTGTGCTCCACGAGCGGCAGGCCGCGATACTGCTCGACCGTCAGGCCGAACGCGTACGTCAGCGTCGTCCCGTTCGCGAGCTTGCCCTGTTGCAGCTGGAGCTCGAGGAATCGGGGGCCGCCGACCTTGCCCGTGTAGAAATTCTCGTCCCACTTGAGAAGATCGTTGACCGTCAGGATCAAGCCACCTTGCCCGACGATGTCGTTGTTCCACACGTTGATCCGGTAGCCACCCTCGGGCAACGGCGTGTACGCCGACGCCCGCCCCGGCACGAGCATCGTGTGGTCGTCGTGGAAGTGCGTGTTCGCCATGCCTAACGGAACGAAGATCTGCTCGGTCGTAAAATCCCGGAGCGACTTGCCCGTCACGCGCTGGACGATGAGTCCGAGCGCGATGTAGCCGGTGTTGCTGTAGTCGTACTCGGTGCCTGGCGGGAAGTTGAGGTGCTTCTGCCGGCTTGCGAGGCGAATGACGTCGCCGACGGTGTAGCCGTCGTCGAACCGCATACCCGCCACCTGCACGAGCGCCCAGAAGTCGCGAAGGCCGCTCGTGTGATGCACGAGCTGATCGATGGTGATCTTCGCACCGTAGTCGGGCAGCTCGGGGATGTACTTGTGAACGTCGTCGTCGAGGGAGATGCGACCCTGATCCACGAGCAGCGCGATGGCGGCGGCGGTGAACTGCTTGGCCACGGAGCCGGAGATGAACGGCGTGCTGGGCGTGATAGGCACGCCATACTCGAGATTGGCGGAGCCGTAGCCCTTCGAGTACGTGATGGCGCCGTTCTGGAAGATGCCGAGGGCGCAGCCAGGGGAGTCGGGCCGGGCGAATCGCGCGAAGACACTATCGACTCGGCTCGTGAGATCACTGGGGAGCTGTTGGGCGAGAGCAGGCGACGCGATGGCGAATGCGATGATCGAAATCGTTAGGCGCATCGTTGGTGTCCGATTGGCTCGAGCTTGACTGCCGCTCACATGACCACCTTCGGCTTGGGCTTCGGAACAATGACGCCTTCAACCTTCCCCTCACCGAGCAGCTTATTGAATTCCGGCACATCCTGCATCTCCAGCACATCCACCTGACCCTTCAACGCCGACCACAGCTTCTCCAGCTCCGCAAACCGATCGCGCATCGGCTGCGTCACCACGTCATTCCCCTCGAGATTCCCGAGCAGGAACACGTACTGCGCATTGATGCCGTTCCGGAAGTTGATGATGTCCTGGCCGTTCGCCGCCTTCGTCGAGAGCTTCGGGCCGAGCGTGTCGGCCTTCTGGCCGATCAGCTTGCCCTTGGCCGAAATCGCCGCGGCGTTAGGCGCGTCTTTCGACCGATCCATGAAGCGCGTGACCTGATCCTTCACATCCCGGATCCTGATCAGCGACTCGTTGATCTCGCTCACACGCGCGTTGATCGCGCGCGCCATCGAGTCGTGTGCCGCAACCTCGGCCGTAGGGATGCTGAGCCGTGGGTCCCCGACGACCTCGAACGGTTGGGTCAACACGGTCGAACCCGCGGTCAGCCGAACCTGATACTTGCCCGGCGCCACACGGTAGCCGTTCGTCGGACCGCCGAACATCGAGATGTTCCCCGGCAGCGCCGTCGGCGTCTCGGCGCGCAGGTCCCACACGAACGCATTGAGGCCGGCCTTCGGCTGGAGTCGCGGACGCGGCGGCGGCCCGAACCCACCTCCGCCTCCCGCGGGAGGGCCAGCGGCGCCTGACGAGCGCTCGTACGTCTGGAGCGCCTTCCCGGCGGCGTCGAGGAACTCGAGCTTGAACGTGCCCGCGGAGTCGGGCGCGGAGGCGAGCCAGTAGTACACGTTGGCGCCTGCTGGTGGATTGCGGCCCGCCGACGTCGTCGCGGGCGACGGACCCCCGGCGAGCATCGCGGCACGCGGCGTGAACAGGGAGACCGCGTCCTTCATACCCTGACCGTTCATCTGACGCAGCGCGCTCAGGTCATCGAGCGCCCAGAACGCGCGACCTTCTGTTGCTGCATAGAGGTCGTCGTGCCGGACGTCGAGATCGGCGATCGGGACCGCGGGGAGGTTCCGTGACAGCGTCTGCCAGTTCGCGCCGGCATCGAACGAGACGTAGACGCCGGTCTCTGTGCCGGCGAAGAGCAGCCCGCGCCTAACGGGATCCTCTCTCACCACGCGCACCGGCTCGCCCGCGCGCAAACCCTTCACGATGGGCGTCCACGTCTTTCCGTAGTCGGTGGACTTGTATGCGAACGGCGTATAGTCGCCGTGCCGGTCGAGCCGGAATGCCAGGTACACGGTGCCGGCATCGTGCGGGGAGACCTCGACTTCGTTCGCGAGCCCCACTGGTACGCCCGCAGGCGTCACGTTCGTCCAGCTCTTGCCGCCATCGCGCGTGAGCTGTACCAGCCCGTCGTCCGTGCCCACGTAGATCGTGTTCGCGTCGTGCGGTGACTCCGCGATCGTGACGATCGTGCCGTACACCTCGCCGCCCGCACATTCGTTCGTGAACGGCGTGCCGCCCCAGCCCTGCGTCGCCTTGTCGTTGCGCGTCAGGTCGGGTGAGATCGGGGCCCACGTCTTTCCACGGTCGGACGTGCGGAACAGAACACTGCCGCCGTGATAGATCACTTTCGGGTCGTGCTGCGATACGACCGCGGGTGACGTCCAGTTGAAGCGATACTTGATCTCGTTCGTCGGCTCCGTGAGCGCGAGCGCCGGCCACGCCATGATCTGGCGCTTGAGGCCGTTCTCCATGTCCAGTTCCTCGAAGATGCCCTGATAGCAGCCGCCGTACACATAACGCGGATTCTTGCGATCCACGCCAATGTTCGCGCTCTCGCAGCCCGGGCCATCCTGCC
>JAJKIV010000051.1 GCA_021154285.1 Gemmatimonas sp.
GTCCGCCTGACCAGAGCGACGACGAGGTCGTGCTCGTGATGGGAATGCCTGGTGCGGGGAAGAGCACGATCGCACGCGAACTCGAGGACCGACCCGGGTAACGGCTTCCGACACCAGCAGATCGGCGGACCGGCGTCATGCGGGCAGCACGCGAGCGTGATATCGAGGCCGAGGTCCGCGCGGGTTTTCGCAAACTCGGCCTCGACGTCCGCACGCGTCATCGACCCGCGTGCCACCTGCGGCCGCCACGCGTGGGCGAACAAGAGCCAGCCGTCCGCGGCATAACGTGCGAGCGTATCACGTCGCTCCGGCGTCAGGTCATCGTAGTCGAGGATGATCGCACGATTCTGCGCGTTAGGTTGCCCGCCTCGCCCGAACCGCCGCTCCTCCACTGCGGAGAAACCTTCGTCAGCCACCGGTGGCTCCACGCTCCGCTCATAGCGGAACAGCGCGTCGGGTCCGAGGTAGCGCGTGTCGGTTCGGCCGCGTTCGCGAATCTCCTCAGGACTCGGCAAGGATCCGTGCACCTCGATCATCCGCACGATCGTGTTGATCTGCGCGTCGCCAATTTCGGTCGCAGCCCACACGCATCGCACGGGCACAGCATACCGCCACGCGCATTCGATCACCTGGTTGCGTGATCGGCGCGACGGGTAGGTGTTGTCGAGAACCCAGCGACGTTTTCCCGCTGCGAGACCGGTGTCCAGCTCCGCAACGAGATCCGCTAGCGATCCGCCTCGCTCGTCCCGATTCAGCCGTTCATAGCCGGCGCTCTCGAGCTCGCGTGCGATCGTGCTCTTCCCCGCACCAGGCATTCCCATCACGAGCACGACCTCGTCGTCGCTCTGGTCAGGCGGACGTCGCTCGGAGCGGGGCACGCGAAGCAAACGACCGGAGAACCGTTCATCGAGCTCGCGGCGGTCATCGTCCGTCAGCCTAACGCTGAGCACGCGAGCGATGGATCGCGCGTTGTCCACGTGGGTCGCGCCAGGAATTGGGGTGACGATCGAGCTCAGGTCCATGAGCCACGCGAGCCCGACCTCGGCTGGCGTCACACCGTGTCGTAGAGCGACCTCCGCGAGCACGGGGTCCTTCGCCAGCCGAGTCACGCGCTCGCCGCCAAGCGGCCGATACGCGATCAGGCGAATCCCGTGATCCCGGCAGTACTCGGCCACACCATTCCGGAGATTCTCGTCGTCGAGCGGCGAGACACTCACCTGCACTGACGCGATCTCCGCGATCTCCCGCGCCGATGCGATCTGTCCAACGGTCACGTTGCACAGGCCGATGCGCCGGATGAGGCCGTCGTTCTGCAGCGATGCCAGCGCCCGCACGCTCGTCTCGAATGGCGTCTTCGGGTCGACCGCGTGGAGCTGGTAGAGGTCGATGACGTCCACATTTAGGGCGCGCCGGCTCGCCTCGCATGCGGCTCGGAGTGCTTTGGCCTTGGCGTCGGAGACCCATTTCCCGCCGGGTCGATGGAGGCCGCCCTTCGTCGCTACTTCCACTTTCGACCGATCGCCCGCCCAGGTCCGCAGCGCCCCGGCGATCAGTCGCTCGTTGTGCCCGGTCTCGGTGTCGTCGTGGCAGTAGGCGTTGGACGTGTCGAGCAGCGTCGCGCCGGCATCCAGCGCGGCGTGGATGACAGCTAACGAACGCGCGTCGTCGCGATCGGCCGCCGTGGAGAGGCGCATGCAGCCGAGACCGATGGTCGGGTTCATGGCCCGGGAAGATGCATCGAGGGCGGGAACTGGGAACCGGGAACTGGGAACTGAGGCCCTCTACTGGGACGACGGCGATTCCTCGACTCGCTGCCGCTCGCTCGGAATGACACGCGCCTTTTGCCGCCTGCCGCCCGTCGCCAGTCGCCCGTCCCCGGTTTCAAGGGCTCTGACCCCTTGAACGGGTCAGTTCAAGGGGTCAGAGCCCTTGAAACTCGGTACAAACCCTTTCGACCTCTAGCCGGTCTAAAGGAGCATGACTGACCCAGCGACGCCATCACGGGCCGAGATTCTCCAGGGCACGCTCGAGATGCTCACGCTCAAGGCCCTCACGCTCCAGCCCATGCACGGGTGGGGCATCTCCATCCGGCTCCGACAGATCTCGGGCGACGTCTTCGACGTCAACCAGGGTTCGCTCTACCCGGCGCTCCAACGCATGCTGCGGCGTGGATGGATCCGCGCCTACTACGGTGATAGCGAGAACAACCGGCGCGCACGCTACTACGAGATCACGCGCGACGGGCGCCGTCAGCTCGAGGAGCAGATGGCTGAATGGGACCATGCGTCGCGCGCCGTGAATCGCGTGCTGCGATTCGCCACGCAGGGGGCATAGGCTCGTGGCCTGGTACCATGGGATCACCACCGCGTTCAACGCGCTCGCGCGACGCGGCCGCGAAGAACGACAGATGGACGACGAGATGCAGTTCCACCTCGAGATGGAGGCTCGGCGACTCGTGAAGGAGAATGGACTATCCGAGGAAGACGCCCGATACGCAGCCCAGCGCGCGTTCGGGGGCGTCGAGCGCCACAAGGATTCCGTGCGCGACGAGCGCGGAACGTCGTTCGTCGAGGATCTCGGCCAGGACGCCCGCTTTGCGGTTCGCACGCTGCGCAGGCGTCCCGGCTTCACCGCCGTCGCCGCACTCACGCTCGCACTCGGCATTGGCGCAAGCACGACGTTGTTCGGCGTCGTGAAGGCAGTGCTCCTCACGCCTCTGCCCTACGATCGTCCCGAGGGCATCGCCGTCCTCTGGAGCTCGTGGAAGGGATTCGACCAGACGTGGCTTTCGTACGACGAGTACGAGGGATGGAAGGCTGACATTCCGGCGTTCACGAACGTCGGGATCTACAGCGACGGTGCCGTCAATCTCACGGAGAACGGAGAGTCAGAAAGACTCCGCGCCGGGTACATCGATCGAGACATCCTGCCGATCCTCGGCGTCAAGCTATCGTTAGGCCGCGGCTTCACCGCCGCAGAGGACATCCCGAACGGCCCGCGGGTGGTGATCCTCAGCCGTGACGTGTGGGCGCGTCGGTATGGGGCCGACCCATCGGTGGTGGGCAAATCCATCCAGGTGAACGGTCAGGCGGCGCAAGTGGTCGGCGTCATGCCCGCGGGGTTCAGGTTACCGCTCGACTTCGGGGCGAATGGCCCGACGCTGATCTGGCTGCCGTTAGGCGCCGACGCGGAGTCCAACGGGGCGATCCCTGGACCGCAATTCCAGAAGGGCGGCGGGAGCCATGGCTTTTACGGGCTCGCGCGACTGCGGGCGGGGGCGACGGTCGCGCAGGCCAACAAGCAGCTGGCCGATCGCGTCGCCCAGCTCAAGAAGGAAGGCGTGTACCCGGAGGAGCAGCAGTTCCGAGCCTTCGCCGTGGGCGTCGAAGATCAGGTGACTGGCCGGCTCAAGCCGGTGCTGCTCGTCGTCTTCGCGGCCGTCGGGTTTGTCCTGCTCATCGCGTGCGCCAACGTCGCGGGGCTCCTGCTCGTCCGCGGCGAACAGCGGCGCCGCGAAATGGCGCTGCGCGTCGCGCTTGGTGCTGGTGGACAGCGACTGTCCCGTCAGATGCTCACCGAGACGGTGGTCCTCGCTGGCCTCGGTGGAGCGTTAGGTGTCGCTTTCGCGGCGATCGGCGTGTGGCTCGTCCGACACAACGCTCCCGCGGCCCTGCCTCGGGTGGCCGACGCCCACCTGGATCCCTGGGTCCTCGGCTTCGCGCTGGGGACCGCGGCGCTTGCGGCGTTGATCGCCGGCCTGCTACCCGCGCTGCAGGCTACATCAGTGGCGCCGCAGACAGAGTTACGCGATGGTGGACGGACCGCCACCGCGGGCCACGCCCGGCTTCGCTGGCGTCAGACGTTGGTGGCCGCGGAAGTGGCGCTCGCTGTGGTGCTCGTCGTGGGCGCCGGGCTCATGATCCGCAGCGTGGTCAATCTCTTCGCGATCGATGCCGGCATCCGGACTGATGGCGTCCTGACGATGCGCCTGTCGACGCCCGCCGCGTGGTACCCGGACTCGGTTCGCGTCACGGCATTCCATGACGAGCTGCGTCGTCAGGTGGCCGCGTTGCCCGGCGTGAAAGCGGTGGGGCTCGTTCGGATCCTCCCGCTTGCGACCGAGATGGGCGATTGGGGTCTGCAGGTGGAGGGCTACACGCCACCGCCTAACCAGGGCACGCCGGGTGACTGGCAGATCGTCACGCCCGGCTACTTCGAGGCGATGGGGCTGCGCCTCGTGCAGGGCCGTTTCTTCGACGACCGCGACGTCATGACCGCACCGCCCGCGATGATCGTCAACCGGCGGTTTGTGGAGCTCTACCTGCAGGGCCGGCAGGCGTTAGGTGCCCACGTGCGAATCGGCGGCCAGGACGCGAAGGACCCGCCATACACGATCGTGGGCATCGTGGACAACGTGAAGCACAACGGGCTCACCCGAGAGGTGAAAGCCCAGTTCTACGCCCCACAGCCGCAGTTTGCGACCAGCCCAGGTAACACGAGCCGGAACATGACGCTCGTGGTTCGCGGCTCGGGGAAGCCGGAGCAGTTGATCAACCCGGTGCGTGGCGTCATCAAGGGCCTCGACCCGAGGCTGCCGATCTCGGACGTGCGGACGATGAACGAGGTCGTGCAGCAGGCGATCGCGGCGCCGCGGTTCGCGATGCAGCTGCTCGGTCTCTTCGGCGTGCTCGCGCTGGTGCTCTCGGCTATCGGGATCTTCGGGATCGTCTCGCAGGTAGTCGCGTCGCGTACGCAGGAGTTCGGCATTCGCGCCGCGTTAGGCGCGACGCCACGGAACCTGCTGATGTTGAGCCTGGGGAGTGGAGTTCGACAGGCAGGCGCGGGGTTGGTCGTGGGTGTGGCGGTGGCGCTCGCGCTCACACGCACGATGACGACGATGCTGCAGGGCGTGACGCCGACGGATCCGTTGACGTTCGGGGCGGTTGTTGGCGTGACGGCCGTCGTGGCGATCGGCGCGAGCCTCATTCCAGCGCGACGTGCGGCGAAGACCGATCTCGCCAAGGTCATGACCGGGTAGCCCCAATTAGGGCTTCCGATGCTTGTCCAGAAAGACGTTGACGTGACGCGGTAAGAGCAAGTCGTCTGCGATGCCGGCAACTCGTTCGGCCTCGTGCCACGCCGCCGCGAGCTCCGCGAGCTCGCCTTCCATCGCCCGACGCTCGGCTTCCTCGTGCAGAGACATCTCCATCGCGAGTCGGACCGGCGTCGGGTAGGCTGAGATCGAGCTGTAGGCGAGACCCGCTTTCCGAACTATCGAGAGCGCGTAAGGCATGAATCGCTCGGTCGTCCCGACATCCTCGATGACGTTGACGGCGCTCGTCACTGTGCGTTTGGTGGCGCCGGATCCGTTGATCCGCGGCAGCAGGAGCCGTCCAGCGCGAACGGCCCCGGGCCGCTCCAAACATCCACATCGCACCGTATCCAACCAGCGGCCCGGCCACTCCAGCAGCCGTCAGCCCGAAGCCGAACGTGATTCCCGCACCCGCCACCAACCCGGTCCCGACCACCCCAACCCGGATCGCTCGACGCCGACGCCTCGAGAACTCATCGCCGAACCGCCACGCGGCAAACTCAGGACGCAACGCCGCGCCGATGCGAACGAGATCGAGTCCCTCGACCAGCCTCGCGAGGCCGATCTCCTGCGTCGAGACCCGCGTCCGAACGGAGATACGCGCGTTCACACTCCTCGACCGCTTCCCACCGCTCTTCGAGCGGCGTGAGATTCCACTGCGCACAGCTGCGACAGACGACCCACAACCGCCCCTTCGCCGAGTCGAAGGCAAGCCGTCGCCCGATCGGGAAGTGCTCGATGGTCTCGTTCGCGCCGAGCGGTTCGTGGCAGAAGATGCAGGCCGTGTACATCGTTATGTCGACATGACCCTCCAATCTATTCATCGGTGGGCGATCGGCATCGCCCTCACTGCCGCGACTCACGGAGCGGCCGCACAGACGCTGGCCAACACGCACATCCGCGCGGAGTTCGACAAGCGCGGGCTTCGCGCGCTGACGGATCTGACCGACGGCCATCGCTATGGGCTCGCAGCGGACGGGTTCAGCGTCACGGTCAACGACCAGACGCTGACCAGCCGCGACGCAACGCCGACAGTTCAAGTCGAATCCAGGCGCGTGACCTACCGATACCAAGCGTCGCCGGTGACGCTCATGGTTCGCTACGAGCTCCGACCCGACTGGAAGTTCCTCAGCAAACAGATCGAAGTGAGCGTTGCCGCAGCGGACAGCTTCCGCGTGGGAGAGATCGAGATCGTTCGCCAAACGTTCGACGATTCGCCCACGAGCTTCTACGAGCCGCCAAGCGCACGAACGAACCTCCAGACCGGCGTATACGGCTCGGCGGTGCGATTCGATCCGTCTCATTCATTGCTCGTCATCGTCCAGAACCCGTTTCTCGCCACGCGGCGCGACGGGCGCGCGCTCGCCATTCGTTATGCACCCGACATGCAGTGGCGATCCGCGTATGGCCCCTTCGTGTCGGACCGCGCGCTGATCGCGCCGGTACGCCTCTCGGGTCGCAGCGTTCCGGCTACCATGACTCCCGAGTGGCAGTCCACGCCCTCCGTGCCTGGGCGACCGGGGCTCGACGAGGCAGAAGTCGCGGCATTCACCGACATGGTCCGTGCCTTCCTGCTCCACCATCCGACTCGGCCCATCAACGTGTTCGTCGGCTGGTGCGCGAACGACTACCAGATCGACGCCGGGACTGCAGAAGGTCGCGCGGAATACCGTCACCTGATCGACCAGGCATCCGCGTTAGGTGCTCAGTACGTCCTGTATGCGCCGTCGAACTCCGCACTATCACGGCGCGAAGACAGCGTGGACGACTGGAGCTGGGAGCACGTGCTCTGGCTCGGACTCGGCCAGAAGATCCGCAAGAACGAGTGGAACCCGCGCACGAGCCGGATCCCGCCGAGCGTGCAGGAGATGCTCGGCTACGCCCGAGGCAAGCGCGTTGGCCTGCTCGCGTACGTCTATCCCGTCCTGCCCTTCTCGCAAAACCCCGAGTGGCTCGTTCCGACACGCAGTGATCCAAAACGACAAGGCGCGAGCCTGGCGAATCGGGCGCTGCAGGATTGGCTCATCGACGAGCTCGTCGCGTTTCACCATCGCACAGGCATCGCCGGCTATGCCTTCGACTATACCTTCCTCACCTTCGAGGGCAGCAGTCGTTATGCACAGTGGTGGGGGTGGCGACGCGTGATGGAGCAGCTGCGCCGGCGTGTCCCCGACATCGTGATCGACGGTCGCCAGGCATATCACCTGTACGGCCCGTGGGGCTGGCTCGCCGGCAGCTACCCGCACCCGACGTTTCACGACGAGCAGCCCGAGAGCTTCACGCCCTACCCCGACCTTCATTTCGATCGGGTCTCGGCCGACCGCGAGCGCTACACCGCGTATCGCTATCGTAGCTACGAGTTTGCGCCGAGCGAGATCGTGCCGGGGTTCATCACGCACCAGACGTCGCGGTCCAACGATCAGGACGAGATGCCGTCGATGAAGACGGCGGATCGCGGTGTCGTCCTGCTCCCCTACCGTGTGCGCGACTGGGATTACCTCGGCTGGCGATACTCGCTGCTGTCATCGATCGCGATCGGTGGGTGGAACAACGTCCTCAACATGATCCCTGCACGTGACAGCGCGGAGCGCCTCAACTTTTCGCAGAGCGACCGTGCCTGGTTGCGCCGTTGGCTCGATTGGACGGTCGAGAACAAGGAGTACCTGCGTCACACTCGCACGATCCTCGGCCAGCCAGCGCTCGGGAAGATCGACGGCACGTCGGCGATCGTCGGGAATCGCGGCTTCGTCTTCCTGTTCAATCCCGACGCTCGGCGATTAATGGCGAACTTCAAGCTCGATGAGTCCATCGGACTTGGCGGCGCCGGCGGATTCGTCCTGCGTGAGCTGTATCCGACGGAAGGCACACGGATCGGAAAACCCGGAGCGGGTACGTGGCGCATGGGCGATGCGGTGACGCTCGAGATCGATGGCGGATCGGCCCGCGTGCTCGAGATCCAGCCAGCGACGCCCGTGGCCACTCCGATGCTCTTCAACGCGCCTGGCCGAGCGGCGCTGGAGAACGGCGTGCTCACCGTGCGTGAGGTGCGCGGGGAGGTCGGCACCACGACTACGCTCCTCGTCTCTGTGCCGCCCGGCGCGCGTGTCACTCGAGCGAGCGTCAATGGTGTCGACGTTCAGCCGACTCTCCGCGGTGATGTCGTGGAGCTCCGCGTGACGTTCGACGGTGCAGAGTTTCGGCGACTCCAGGCGGTGACCGTTGGCGAGTCGACGTTCACTGGCGGAACGGTCCGCGGGGAGTTCACGATCCCGAGGCGCGTGTTCGATCAGCTCGCGGCGCGGAAGCGTTCGTGGCCGATTCCGTGGACGGCCGAGGATTCACTGACGACGTGGCTCGTGCCGGATCGGCTGCTCCTCTACGCGCAGTTCGCCGAGCCTAACGACAAGTGGGACGTGCGGCTGCGGATTGACGGCCAGCCGGTCGAAATGCGCAAGGCGTATACGGCGGTGCGTGTCGTTCCATCGACGTTCGTCGGATTCTACGCCGATGTCTCTCGGCTCGAAGCGGACCGGCCGCGTCGGTTCGAGCTCGAGATTCCCGCTGTGCGGCCGGGGCAGTTCCTGGGGTTGTTCTTCGAGAACGTCGAACCGGAGTACACGAGCGTGGTGCGGGCTTCGGCTAGGTAATTGGGGTCCGAGATGCTAGTTGGCGACCCCGAACGTGAACACCGTCCGCGAGTGGAACGTATCGCCGGGTCGCAGGATCGCTGACGGGAACTGCGGCTTGTTAGGCGAGTCCGGGAAATGGTGTGTCTCGAGGCAGAAGCCGCCTCGCCACGGATACGCGTGGCCGTTCTTGCCCACCACTTTCCCGTCGAGGAAGTTCCCGGTGTAGAACTGCACGCCGGGCTCCGTGGTCGCCACATCGAGCGTGCGGCCGCTGGTCGGGTCCACGACGTGCGCGGCGTGGACGAGTGCAGCGCCTCCCTGAGGCTGATTCAGCACGAAGGTGTGGTCGTACCCGTGGCCGTTCTTCAGTTGTGGGTCCGGCTGATCGATTCGGGCGCCGATCGCCGTCGGTTTGCGAAAGTCGAACGGCGTCCCGTTGACCGACGCGAGATCACCCGTCGGGATGAACGTCGAGTCCACGGGGACGTAGCGGTCCGCGTCGATCGTCACGACCTGGCCGAGCACCGTACCCGAGCCCTCACCGGCGAGATTGAAGTACGAGTGGTTCGTCAGGTTGATGGGCGTGGGCTTGTCGGTCGTCGCCTGGTACTCGATCGCGAGCTCGTTTCGGTCCGTGAGCGTGTACGTGACCGTCGCGTGCAGCGTGCCGGGATAGCCTTCCTCGCCATCAGCGCTGGTGTAGCGCAGCACGAGGTGCACGCCGTTCGAGTCCACACCCGGCTCCGCCTGCCACACGACCTTGTCGAATCCCTTGAGGCCGCCGTGCAGCGCGTTAGGCCCGTTGTTCACGGCGAGCTTGTA
>JAJKIV010000052.1 GCA_021154285.1 Gemmatimonas sp.
CTGACGCCCCGTCTCCCGACTGAAGCACTCTCAGGCTCGGAGAAGTACGAACTCGCGGCGAGGATTGCGGAGTGGCAGTCGATGGAGCCCCGGCACATTGCAGATCTTCTGCTGCGAGCAGCGTGGTGTTGCGTTGATGAAGGTGACACCGAGGCGGAGCGATTCTTCCGCAGAAAGGCCGCGTGGATGCTCGAAAGAGCGCTGGACAGTTTCGACGGCGTGGTGGCGGACGAGCGAGCTGTCCTCACGTACCTCGTCGGCGAGCTATGGCGGCGTGTTGGTGACCTAACGGTTGCAACGGCGTGGTTCAACCGTGTCCCGCCGGAGGTGACGGACGAACAGACGCAACAGTGGGTGCTCGACGCGGCGCGCCAGCAGCGCGATTGCCCCAGGGAATGGTTTGGATAGGAATCTCGTCTGACGCCAGACTCAGCGAGTCCCGAACAAACGGTCGCCGGCGTCACCAAGTCCGGGAAGTATATAGCCCTGAGCGTTCAGTTCGCGATCGAGCGCCGCTGCGTAGACCGGCACGTCGGGATGAGCCTTACCCAAACGACGAACTCCCTCAGGCGCGGCGACGAGACAGAGGAAGCGAATTCGGACGCCACCGGCTCGCTTCAGGGAACTCACTGCTGAAACTGCGCTGCCTCCGGTTGCAAGCATGGGGTCGAGCAGGAAGAAGTCACGTTCGGCCGCATCGCTTGGAACCTTGAAGTAGTAGTCTACCGGCTCGAGCGTGTCGTGGTCGCGATACAAGCCGATATGCCCCACACGCGCGGACGGAACGAGTCGCAAAATGCCCTCGACCATTCCGAGCCCTGCCCGAAGAATCGGGACGAGCGTGAGCTTCTTCCCACTGACTTGAAATCCAGTGGCCTGCTCAAGGGGCGTCTCCACCGTGACGCGATCGAGCGATAGCTCGGAGGTGGCTTCGTACGCCATGAGCATCGCGATCTCGTCAACGAGCTCCTTGAATATTTTCGTCGGGGTCCGGCGGTCACGAAGCAGCGTCATTTTGTGCTGCACGAGCGGATGACGCACGAGCGTCAGGTTCGCGAACGCAGGGGTGGTGGCCATGGCCGAGAAGCTACTATCTTCGCGCCCATGAAAGAATACCAAGCCGTCATCCATCGGCTCACGCGTCGCACTCGCGAGGATGAAGATGCGCTCACTGACTTGCTCAACGAGCGTATGCGAAGCGGGTGGGAACCTGCGATGATGTCGCAGGATGAACAGCGCCTGACGATCATCTTCCAACGTCAAACCGACACCGAACGGTCGTGACGTCATAACGATTGGACAACGCTCTCGGTGCTTCCTTTCTCTCGGCTCGAGTAATACGGCGACTCAGCCCGCCCTAACGCGACCGGCCGGGATCACCGTCTTTCCAGCGAGTTGTGGAAATCGAATTCGTCGGCGCGGCGCGTGAGGTGACCGGCTCGTGTCACATCCTGCGGATTGCGGGCAAGACCGTACTTCTCGACTGCGGTCTGTTTCAGGGAAAACGTGGCGAAAGCCAGGCGAAGAACCTGAACCTCCCAGTCGCTATCGAGGCGATCGATGCTGTCGTGCTTTCGCACGCGCATATCGATCATGCCGGTCGTCTCCCGTTTCTCGTTCGGCATGGTTACCAGGGCACGATCTGGTGCACCCCGGCAACGCGGGACCTCTGTGCCGTCATGCTGGCCGACTCCGCGCATATCCAGGAGAAGGACGCCGAGTTTCTCGCGAAGCGGGGGAAACAATCAATCGAACCGCTCTATTCGCTCCGCGATAGTACGAGGACAATAGAGCTCATGTCCTCCGTGCCGTACCACCGAGCGTTCGACGTCGTACCAGGAGTTCGCGCTTCGTTCGTGGATGCCGGGCACATACTCGGTTCAGCCTCCGTGGTGCTGGACTGCTCCGAAGGCGGTACGACACGGCGAGTGGTCTTCTCAGGGGACATCGGTCGCTCCGGTCTTCCCATCATTCGCGACCCGGAGCCGCCTACGGGGGCCGACGTCGTCGTAATGGAGTCCACCTACGGCAACCGTACTCACGAATCGACTGAAGGCGCGCGCGCCCGACTAGCGGCGGTAATACGGGAGACCGCAGCCCGAGGCGGCCGTATTCTGATTCCGGCATTCGCGGTGGGGCGCACACAGGAGCTAGTGTACGACCTTCATGTACTTGCCGGGGCGGGTGCGATCCCCTCCATCCCGATCTACATTGACAGCCCGCTTGCCATTGATACGACGTCCGTGTTCGAGATGCACCCGGACCTGTTCGATCGCGGGGAAGATCTGGTGCGAACGGTTCGCGACCTGTTTCGTTTCGAACTGGTACACTACACGCGTGATGTGGAGGAGTCGAAAGCCCTCGCCAAAATGCATGGTCCCATGGTGATCATCGCGGCGTCCGGCATGGCGGAGAGCGGGCGAATTCTGCACCATCTCACGCAAGGTGCTTCGGACTCGAGAAACACTGTGCTGATCGTGGGTTTTCAGGCCGAGCATACTCTTGGTCGTCGCGTTGTCGAACGTCGGCCCATGCTGACCATCTTCGGTGATGAAGTGCCACTCCGCGCGCATGTGGAAGTGATCAACGGCTACAGTGCACACGCAGACCGGCTGGAGCTGGGCTCATGGGTCGACCGCGTCCGTGAACAATCCAGCGGGCTATCGAATGTTTGGCTCGTGCATGGTGAGCCGCCGGCGCAAGACGAGCTCGCGACGAACTTACGAGCGAAGGGATTTACAGTTGGATGTCCATCGCCACACGAGCGACAGGCCTTTTGAGCTCCGCATCACGTCCTGGCGGCTCAGCACCTGACCGGCGGCTGTCAACGCCGGAGCGAATCCTTTACGCCGCCGCGGCACGGATTGTCGCGAGCGGAACGGCGAACCTGAGCATGCAGGACGTCGCTGATGCTGCGGGCGTGAGCAAGGGACTGATTCACTATCATTTCCACGACAAAGAAACACTCCTGACGCGGCTGATTGAGTGGATGACGCATGAGTCGGTGGATCGCGAAGCGGCAACACTGGCGCGCAGCACGCCGAAGACCGCGGTAGACGATCTCTGGATGTGGGTCGCTGGCGAAATCGATCGTGGTCACCTCCGCGTGCTCAACGAGCTTGCCCAAGAGCGCGGCCCGCTTATCAGCGACGCGATCCGACGATCGGCGCAGGCGCGGCGTGAAGCGGCAATGGTAACGGTGGACCGACTCTTTGCGCTTCTGGAGCTTCGTCCGCGAGTGCCGGTTCAACTGCTGGCGGACGTCATCGTCGCGTTCATCGATGGTCTCGCGATCCACGCGTCGATTGCTCCGCAGGCCAACCATCGTGTCGCGTTCGACGTGCTTTGGCTTTCTCTTCTCAGTCTTGCCGAGTAAACGCGAGCATAGACTGAGCACATGAAGACAACGTAGCGCGGAGTCGCAGCTCGAGCATAGCTCTGTCGCCTCGTTGTTTCGTCTGCTTAGTTTCGCCGGATGAAGCTGCCACCAGGTCTCGGGAATCGGCTCCTCGGTGGAGCTTTGATCACCGTAATCGTGGCATGGTTGGTGTCGGCAGCTTCGGTGCTGCTGTGGGGAGCGCGAGACCGCGCGCGAGCATCGGATGCGATCGTGGTACTCGGGGCGGCACAGTATGTCGGGCGCCCATCGCCAGTATTGCGGGCCAGACTCGACCACGCGCTGGATCTGTGGCAACGAGGGCTAGCGCCCCGGCTGATCTTCACGGGCGGCACAGGCGTCGGGGACACCACGAGCGAGGCGGCAGTCAGCCGTAACTACGCCTTGAAACATGGCGTTCCCGACACGGCGATCCTGATGGAGAACAAAGGTCGCACGACTCAGGAGTCACTCGCTGCGGTCTCGGCGATCATGCACGCGCGCCAAATGCGAACGGCGATCCTCGTCAGCGATCCGTTCCATATGTTGAGGCTGCGCATTCTGTCGACACAGTACGGTGTCGATGCCTACACGTCGCCCACCAAGACCAGCCCGATCTCTGCCAACAAAGCCCAGGCATTCGCGTACGTTCTCAGCGAATCCATCAAGGTCCCGATGATGATGGTGGCGCACACGTTCGCGCTGGATGAACCATAGACCTCGCCGCCCGATTCCTCCGGGGTTCCCTCCGGAGAAACGGGAGGTGCAATTTACGCGAATGCGACTTCCGATCGACACTTTCCGATTACCGAACGGGTTGTTCGTCACCCTGTCCGAGGACCATACGGCTCCGCTCGTCGCGGTGAACCTGTGGTATCACGTGGGTTCCGCAAATGAACGAATGGGCCGAACCGGATTCGCGCACCTGTTCGAGCACATGCTCTTTCAAGGTTCGGCAAACGTCGCCGCGAACGAGCATTTCGAATTGGTTCAACGAGCGGGTGGAACCCTGAACGGCTCGACGTGGCTCGACCGCACGAACTACTTCGAGACCGTTCCTTCGAATCAGCTCGCACTTGCTCTGTGGCTGGAGGCTGACCGGATGGGTCGCCTCCTCCCCGCGATGACGCAGCAAAAGCTCGACACACAGCGTGACGTCGTGAAGAACGAACGACGCTGGTCAGTCGACAATCAACCATACGGCACGTGGTGGGAGAAACTCCCGGCACTCGCGTTCCCGCCCGATCATCCCTTTCATCACTCGCTGATTGGGTCGATGGAGGATCTATCAGAGGCGAGCCTCGATGACATCGCGCAGTTCTTCGCGACATACTACACGCCGGACAACGCCGTCCTGTCTATCGCCGGTGACTTTGAACCAGGCGAGGCACGACGTCTCGTGGAGCAGTATTTCGGTCCCATTCCACGCGGAACGAGTCGACCGCCGCTCCCGTCAATGAAGCTACCGCCAACGTTCGGCGAGTGGCGGCGCGAACTGGTGCTGGACGCGGTCATGCTCCCGCGACTCTATCTCGCGTTCCGGTCACCAGTGTTCGGCAGCGATGAGTACTATGCCGCGAGTGTAACCGGCGCGATCCTGGGCATGCGCCGCGGCAGCCGACTGCATCGCGCGCTGGTACGAGACCGACAGATCGCTTCGGACGCGACGGCCTTCACTTTCGACTTGCCGAAAGGGAGCGACCTTCTTGTCGTCGATGTGACTGCGCGACCGGGAATCGACGCGGAAGTTCTCGAGCGCGAGGTCGCGGCGGAGATCGATACGGTGCACGCCGACGGCGTCGACTCGACCGAGGTCGAACGCGCGGTTGCTCTCATCGAAACCGACTTTGTGTCGTCGATGCAAGCCGCCGGCGATCGTGCCGATAAGCTCTCGCTCTTCGCGACGTACTTTGGCGACCCACGGTTGTTGAACGAACAGGTCGACCGCTACCGGGCCGTTACGGCGCAGCAGGTAAACGTGTTTGCTCGTAGTCGGCTTGGTCGAGACAATCGTGCCAGTCTCCTATACCTCCCGCGCGAAGGGGACGTGGAGAGCGCGGAGACCGCAACCGTCGCGGTGACCGGCGCATGACGACCGCCGACGTGCTTCAGCGCCCCACGCCGGGTCCGAGCCGCGATTACCGGTTCCCCGCGTTCGAGCGCCTAACGCTGAGTAACGGCCTGCGAGTCGTCGTCGCGCCCGTGTCGAAACTGCCAATTGCAACCGTCGTCGCATTGGTCGACGCTGGCGCGGCAGCCGACCCGCAGGGGCACGAAGGGGTTGCGTTGCTCACCGCGCGAGCGCTCGCGGAGGGCACGGAGCGCAGTGACGGCGCCGAGCTCGCCACACGCTTCGAGCGACTCGGCACGGCGCTGGACGCGAGCGCAGACTGGGACAGCGCGGCGATCCGCGTCACGGTGACAACAGAGCGGTTACCCGCCGCACTCGCGCTCCTTGCCGAAGTGATTCGCGTGCCAAGCTTTCCCGAACGGGAAGTCGAGCGCCTCCGACAGGAGCGTCTCGCTGAGCTGCTGCAACAGCGTGCCGAGCCGCGGGGCCTTGCGGACGACATGTTCGGCAAGTTCGCGTATGCGGCTGATTCGCGTTATGCATTGCCCGATGGCGGTCTCGAGTCAACCGTGGACGCGCTCAGCCAGGACGTGGTTCGCGCGTTCTATGACGACCGCTACTCGCCGAGCAGCACGACGGTGATCATCGTCGGCGACACCACCGCGGAGCGCGCGCGGCAAATGGTGACCGACGCATTCAGCTCGTGGGCAGGCGACGCCGTTAGGCAGGTTAGCGTCTCCGACCAGCCAGCGGCGACCACTCGGCTCGTTCACGTGGTGGGAAAACCGGATGCGCCGCAATCCGAGCTTCGTGTCGGCCACGTCGGCGTACCTCGGCTCCATAGGGATTACTTCTCGATCGTGGTGATGAACGCCATTCTGGGCGGGCTGTTTTCTTCCCGGATCAATCTCAACCTCCGCGAAGCGCACGCGTACACCTACGGTGCGTTCTCCTCGTTCGATTGGCGAAAGTCCGCGGGCCCGTTCACCGTTTCAACGGCCGTTCGCAGCGATGTAACCGACGCAGCGATCCGCGAGATTCTTCTCGAGATCGACAGGCTTCGTGACGGCGGGGTGACCGAGTCCGAGCTCACGCTCGCAACCAGTTACCTCGACGGGGTTTTCCCGATCCGGTTCGAGTCGACCACGGCAATCGCCACGGCGCTCGCCAGCCTGGTGTCGTATGGGCTGCCTGACGACTACTTCGACACGTACCGGTCGCAAGTTCGGTCAGTGACGGCAGATCATGTCCTGGCGGCTGCGCGCAATCACTTGCGACCGGACGGACTCCAGATCGTAGCCGTCGGCGACCCAACCGTCATCCGCGCTCCACTCGAAGCGCTCGGGGCGGGACCTGTTCTCGCCTACGACGCCGAAGGCAACCCTACATCATAGGGACCCCGCCGATCGCAAAATGCCTTCGGGACACGCGGCGGCGAGGCATCCGCCGCGTGTGTCGTTCTCAGACCTTCCCGCGCATCAGGAGCTTCTCGTGACTGACAGTCCACGCGTCTCCACGCGCCGAGTGTATACCGGCCGCGTGGTCAACCTTGACGTCGACACGGTTCGATTCCCTAACGGGAGCATCGGGGAACTCGAAATGGTTCGGCATCCGGGAGCCAGCGCGGTCGTCCCGTTCCTCAGCGATCCAGCGGGCGACGATCCACAGATCCTATTGATCCGGCAATATCGCTACGCAGCCGAGCGGTATCTGTATGAGGTGCCAGCGGGCCGTCTCGACGCGAACGAAGCGCCCGAACATTGTGCACGGCGAGAGCTCCGTGAGGAAACGGGATGTGAGGCGGAGCGTGTCGAACACATGTTCACGATGTATACGACGCCAGGGTTCACCGACGAGAGAATTCACGTCTTCATGGCGGTCGGGCTGACTCACGGTGAGGTAGCGCGCGAGGCCGACGAGTTCATTGAAGTCGAGACCATGCCGCTCTCGCGTGCGCTGAGCATGGTGGAGCGTGGCGAGATTCAGGACGGGAAGACGTCGCTGGCGCTTCTCTACGCCGCCGGGTTTCGAGCAGGGAGGTAGCAGGCTGAGCGTTTAATCCGGCCAGGTGGCCAAATAAGTGTCCTATTGTATGTCGCCTGGAGTGGACACCCCATGTTGCTAACACACACGAGCTCGATTCGTTAACAACATGCTAACGTATTGACCTGTAGTATGTTAGTCGACAATCAGCGAGATTTGGCAGTAGGGCACACCGCGTGCTTCAGTACCCAACCGAAAGCGGGTGGAGGTGCAATTCACGGATCCAGCTTTGTCAGATGGTGTCGTTTTCCGAAGCTATTACCGGGAGTGAGAACAATGACTGACGTCGCAATCAAGCGAGCGATATCGCTGCCTGGAGCGGCTGTCAGAGAAAGGCTACGCACGCTGGACGACTCGGCGGTTGTAACTGCGTTTCTCGGCGGCGAGGAGCGAGCGTTCCAAGAATTGGTAGAGCGGTACCAGACCCGTCTCCTGAACTTCGTTTACCGAACGATCGGGGATCGCGAGAAAGCGGAAGACCTCGTGCAAGAGGTGTTCATCCGGGTTCATCGGCACCTGCATCGATTCGATCGCTCGAAGAAGTTCTCTACGTGGATCTACACTATCGCGTCGAACCTGGCGAAGAACGAGCTTCGCAATAGGTCGCGCAACCCGCTTGTGCTGTTTCAGACCATCAAGAAGAACTGGCAGGATGAGGAGCGGCCGCTGCAGTTCGAGGATAGCAACTCGAGGCCGGATGACATGTACAGGAAGCGACACCTCCGTGAACTCGTGGAGGAGTCGGTGGAGCGATTGCCCGAGCATCACAAGCAGGTGTTCATTCTTCGTGAGCTCGAAGGGAAGTCGTACGAGGAGATTGCGGAGATCACGTCGTGCAATCTCGGTACGGTGAAATCGCGGTTGAACCGGGCGCGGAACTCATTCGCCGAGATCATCGCGCCGGCATTGGAATAAAAGGGCAGCACCAGCGGCCCGACGTTGGGCCTTTACATAGATCGAGCCCCGGTTTGCCACGCTCATCCAGAGTGGCAAACCGGGGCTTGTTTGCACCAGGTGAGTCACTGCCCCTTCCGTGACAGGGCGCACATTAATATCCTGGAACCCGGCCCTCGGGGGCGGGTACCGTTACGCGAATCGTTTCGTGGGGATCTTGTCGCCGATGGATTGTCGCGGTTTTCGAAGCAAGCATGTCGCGTTCGTAGATGACTTTCTTTCTGGGGAAGAAGTCGTCGCAATGCAGCGGCATCTGCTGGAATGTGAGCAGTGCGCTGCGCACGATGCGAAGATCCGACGTGCGTTACTGCTATTCCGCAATCTCCCGGCGGTCGAGCCCTCGTCGGACTTCTATAGCCGCTTGCACGCCCGCATCGAGTCGGAGCGTACGGCTGCACTCGTGCAGCCGGCAATCGCTGCGCGCGGTCCTGGTATTGGTACGTTCATGAGCATCGCCGCGGGACTCGTGACGATCGGCTACGTCACTGCGACGTCGCTCGACTGGACGGGACCAAAAAGCGGCCAGGTTGTTCTGTCGCCCGTGGTTGCGACGGCACCTGCGACACCGCAGCTCTCGGTGGAGAATCAGGCTCTCGTCGCATCGATGTCTGCAGGCATGCCGGTGTGGCCGATGGTCTATCTCGCAGAGCAGGCGCCGATGCGATTCGCGCAGGTGCACTTCACGCAGACCAGCCTGCGACGGTAGATCACGTCACCCGTTCAGTGCTGGCGAGGAGCCCCGCGACACTATTCTCGAATAGAGATGGTCGCGGGTTTTTTTGCGCCCGCATGGGGGCTCGCTGTTCTCTATATTAGGCCGTATGGCCGCTCCCAATGCCCACCGTGACCTGCGCAAAGCGATACAGCAGCGGGCATTCGCATCCGCATACTACTTTCACGGCGACGACGAGTTTCTAAAGGACGAGATGATCCGGCAGGTCATCGACGCCGCGGTGGATCCGGCAACGCGTGATTTCAATCTCGATCTGAGACGTGGCGGTGACATCGACGGCGAGTCGCTCCTGTCACTGCTATCGACGCCACCGATGATGGCTGATCGTCGTCTCGTCGTCGTGCGTGACGTGCAGGGGTTGAAGAAGGATGCTCGCGTGGCGCTCGATCGGTATCTCGCCTCCCCGACGCCCGACGTCGTTGCGCTACTGATTGCGCCCGCGGGAGCCAAGGTGGATGCCGCGCTGTCGACGCAGGCGAGCACGGTCGCGTTCGAGCCTCTTACGGGAGACCGCGTGCCGAAATGGGTCGTGCATCACGTGGATACGGTTCTGCACTCCACGATCACGCCAACCGCCGTGGATCTGCTCATCAGCGCGGTGGGGAATGACCTTCCGCAACTCGCGGCCGAGTTGGACAAGCTCGCGAGCTATGCGAACGGCGCGGCGATCGACGACGAAGCGGTGAGCGCCATCGTGGGCGTGCGGCGTGGGGAGACGTTAGGCGACCTGCTCGACCGTGTTCTTGCGCACGATGCACCCGGTGCGCTGGCGGTGATCGATCACGTGCTTGCGCAGCCCAAGACTACGGCGGTGTCCATCGTGATGGCGCTGACGACGCAAATGATGGCTGTAGCATGGGCCCGCGCGGCCCGAGATCGCGGGGTCCCGGCGGCGGGTATCGAGAGAGAGTTGTTCGGTCTGCTCAAGGAGAGCGGCCCGTACACCGGGCGTCCATGGGGAGAGGCCGTCAGCGCTTGGAGCAGGGCAGTTCAGGCGTGGCGCCAGCCGGAGCTCGACGCAGCGATCGACGCCTTGCTCGCGGCCGATTACGCGCTCAAGGAATCGAGGCTCTCGTCCGACGAGCAGATCATTGCGTCGCTCGTACTCACGCTGTGTGGTGCGCCTCGTCGCGCGGCGGCGTAGAGAAGCCGACGCACGCTGATGAGGTGGAGCTCCGTGTATCGACTGAGGATCTCGAGGATCGTGATCGCGACGTGCGCGGCTACGTTCGGTAGCGCCGTTGCAGCGATGGCGCAGGCCGCGGCCCCCGCGACCGAATCCGTGTTCGTGCGCGCACAACGCATGGTTACCACCGGCCAGGACTCCGCAGGACGGGCCGTCGTGGATTCAGTCCTGCGGGCGACGGACGCGGGGACACCGCGTTATGCAGAGGCGCTGTTCTGGCGTGCGACCTTCAGCAAGACGGCCGCGGCGGCCGAGCGGGATTACCGACAGATCGCCGTCGAGTATCCACTCTCGCCTCGAGCCCAGGAGGCACTGTTTCGGCTCGCGCAACTCGAAACGACACGAGGCGACCGCGCGAGCGCGCGTGCACACCTCACGCGGATTCAGCGCGAGCACCCGTACGGCTCGATGAGCGCTCGCGCGAGTGTCATGCTGGCGCAACTCTCGTTCGGCGACGGCGACATCGTCGCAGGGTGCGCCGCCGTCTCGGCGGCACGCGAGACTCTGACGGCGGCAGATGTCGAGCTTCGGAATCAGCTCGACTACTACACGCCGCGGTGCACGAACCTCGCCGCAACCGGTGCGGTTGGCGACACGACTGTCACGGCCGCGCGTAATACCGGAACGTCAACGAAGGCACGACAGGAATACAGCGTCCAGGCCGCCGCGTACGTTACTCGCGACTCAGCCGAGGTGCTCGCGAAGCGGCTGTCGACTCGAGGGTATAACGTGCGAATCGTTGGCACCAGCAAGCCATTCCGCGTGCGCGTTGGGCGGTATCCGACACGCGATCGAGCAGCGGAGGTCTTGCGGGAACTGACCCAGGTCAACGTAAAAGGGATGATTGTCGAGGCAGAACGACCATGAGTCGAGAAGCCACGCCGCTCATGCAGCAGTATCGCGAGATCAAGTCCCGGCACCAGGACGCGATTCTGCTGTTCCGCATGGGCGACTTCTACGAGATGTTCTACGACGATGCCGAGACCGCCTCACGTCATCTCGGCCTAACGCTGACGGCGCGAAACAACGGTGGCGCCGCAGAGGTCCCACTCGCCGGAGTCCCGGTGAAGGCCGTCGGAGAGTATCTCCGTCGCCTCGTGCAGCAGGGGTTCCGGGTCGCGATCTGCGAGCAAGTGGAGGATCCCAAGCTCGCGAAGGGAATCGTCCGGCGTGAGGTCGTGGAGACGGTCACGCCCGGGGCCGCGTTCTCCGATGATCTGTTGGACGGAGCACGAAACAACTTCCTCTGTGCGGTGCACGCTACCGGGGACGTGGTGGGCATTGCCGCCGCCGATGTCTCAACGGGAGAGTTTCGCCTAACGCTTGCTTCGGTATCCGATGCGCCGGCGATGCTCGCGCGGTTCTCTCCCCGGGAGATTCTCGTTCCGCGAGGAGAATCGGACCGCTCACGCTCGATCTCGCCGCGCGCGGAAGGGGCACTCGTGACCGAGCGCGACGCGTGGGAGTTTGACCCAGCACTCGCCGCCGACGAGCTGGCACGGCACTTCGGCGTGATGTCAATCGCCGGCCTCGGGATTGGCGACAATGCCGCTGGCGCGGTGGGCGCGGCCGGTGCGCTGCTGCGTTACCTCCGTGAGCTCCAGCCCGGCGGCGTGCCGCATCTCGCACGGCCAGTGCTCGAGCACAGCGGCGGCACCATGCCGCTCGACGAGATGACACGACGGAACCTCGAGTTGGTCGAGTCACTCCGCGGCGGCGACGGTATCGGTTCGTCTCGTGGTGCAGATCTCTCCGGGACGCTCCTGGGCGTGTTCGACCGCACGCTCACACCGATGGGGGCGCGGATGCTCCGGCGGTGGATACTCGCCCCACTGGTCGAGCGCTCGGCGATCGATCAGCGGCTCGATGCGGTGGGGGCATTCGTCGCCGATCCGATCATCCGCGCGTCGATGCGTGCCGCGCTCGACGGCGTGCGCGATCTCGAGCGGCTTGCGAGCAAGACGGCCGCAGGGCGCTCGACGCCGCGCGAGCTCCGCGGCCTCGGCGATTCCCTGGCGCGGATCCCGGCGGTGGAGCAGGCAATGAAGTCGTTAGGCACCGCGGGGGTGATGGCGACGATTGCCGCGCGCTGGGAATCGTGCAGCGACATTGCGGATCACATCATCGCGACGCTGGTGGAGCGGCCGCCGAATGTCGTGGGCGAGGAGGATGCCATTCGGTCGGGTGTGGACCCGGACCTCGACGCGTTGCGGACGCTCCGGAGCGGCGGCAAGGATGCGATCGCACAGATCCAGGCGGTAGAGCGCGAGCGCACCGGCATCACATCGCTCAAGGTGGGTTACAACCGGGTCTTCGGATACTACATCGAGATCTCCAACGCCAACCGTCATCTCATTCCGGTCGACTACCAGCGACGTCAGACGCTGACGGGGGCAGAGCGGTACGTCACTCCGGCGCTCAAGGAATACGAGGAGCGCGTGCTGACGGCGACCGAGCGGATCGAAACGCGCGAGCGCGAGCTCATCGATCAGCTTCGCACGCGCGTGGGCGGCGAGATCCGGCGACTGCAACAGGCGGCGAACCTGGTGGCGGCCCTCGACGTGCTCGCCACGTTCGCCGAGGTGGCGGAGCGCGAGGGCTACTCGCGACCGGAGATGACAGAGGAGTTCACGCTCGAGATCGTTGGCGGGCGGCATCCGGTGGTGGAGCGCATGATGCCGCGTGAGCAGTTCATACCTAACGACACGCGGCTCACGGACGACGCACGGCTCATCATCCTCACCGGGCCGAACATGGCCGGTAAGTCGACGATCCTGCGTCAAATCGGGTTGATTGTGCTGATCGCGCAGATGGGAAGCTTCGTGCCCGCGGCGCACGCACGTATTGGCATCGTCGACCGCGTCTTCACCCGCGTGGGTGCGAGCGACAACCTGGTCCGCGGGCAGTCGACTTTCATGGTTGAGATGGCCGAGACGAGCGCGATCCTCCACACGGCGACGCGGCGGAGCCTCGTGCTGCTCGACGAGATCGGCCGCGGGACGTCAACGTACGACGGCGTCTCGATCGCGTGGGCAGTGAGCGAGCATCTGCACGATGGGCTCGCGTGCAAAACGGTTTTCGCGACGCACTACCACGAGCTGACACAGCTGGCGGACGAATTAGACGCAGTCCGCAACTATAACGTTGCGGTTCGTGAAGTGGCTGGACCGCAGGGTACGGCGCCGCAGGTACTGTTTCTCCATCGTCTGCAGCCGGGTGGTGCCGATCGCTCGTACGGCATCGAGGTGGGGCGGCTCGCTGGGCTCCCGGCGCCGGTGCTGGGGCGTGCGCGCGAGGTCCTTGCTCTGCTTGAAGGCGAGGGGGCGCAGATGGCGACAGCTCTCGGTCGGACGGGCGAGCGTCGCGAGGAACACTCGAGTGGTGCGACGCCTGTGGCGCGCTCGACGCGAGCAAACGTCGTGGTGGCGCCTTCCGAGCAACTCGGACTTTTCGGCCTGTCGCATCCCATGATCGAGCGACTGCGCGAGCTGGACATCAACACGATGACACCACTGCAGGCCCTCGAGCAGCTTGCGAAGCTCGTAGACGAGGCGAGGTCGGGTCAGCGCAATGCATGAGGGCGGGACGCCTCGCTGGTGGATGATTCGGGCGTGGCGGACCCGGCGTGTAATTGCCGGTGCGGCGTCGATTGCTCTCACGCTCAGCGCGTTGGGATGCATCGACAAGCGCGACGCGAAGAAGATGATCGAGGCCCTTCAGTCGAGTCTCGTTCCGGACTCGTTGCCGGTCATGCAGAACACGGAGCTGCCCTTCAAGTACCCGCCAGAGCTCTACGCGCAGAAAGTGCAGGGGAACGTGACGCTCCGCATTCATATCGATGCCCAGGGCACAGTACGGCCGGAGTCGACGTCGGTGGTGGAGAGCTCGGGATATGCGGCGCTCGATACGGCCGCCGTGCGCGGCGCCCGGGATCTGCGCTTCAAGCCCGCGTTTGCGAAAGGGGCTCCACTGGCGATCTCGGTACTCTTCCCCGTCTATTTTCGTCATCCGGAAGCATCGCCACTGCCGGGAGACACGGTGCTCAAACCGAGGGACTAGGGCGCTTATGTCGCAGACGACACCAACGGCTCCGGCGTTCGTGGAGCGAAACCGAACGCCCTACGAGTCTGTTCTCGATACGGTGGGGTGGACGCCGCTCATTCGCCTGAACAAGGTGACGCGCGGGATGCGCACGCCGGTGTATGCGAAGGCGGAGATCTTCAATCCAGGCGGCTCGGTGAAGGACCGCATCGGGCTCCCGATCATCGAGCGCGCGGAGCGTGAAGGACGGCTCAAGCCTGGCGGGACAGTCGTCGAAGGGACCAGTGGCAACACCGGCGTTGCGCTCGCCATCGCGGCGGTGCTCCGCGGATACCGTTGCATCTTCACGATGCCGGACAAGATGTCGCAGGAGAAGGTCCGACTACTGAAAGCATTCGGTGCGGAGGTCATCATCACGCCGACGGCGGTGCCGCCAGACCATCCGGACAGCTACGTGATGATGGCGAAACGCATCGCGAAGGAGACGCCTAACGCGATCCTGGCCGACCAGTTCTACAACGATGCGAATCCCGAGGCGCACTACGCGACCACGGGGCCGGAACTTTGGGAGCAGACCGAAGGCCGAATCACGCACTTTGTCGCCGGCGCCGGAACGGGCGGCACGGTGACGGGCGTCGGGCGGTACCTCAAGGAAAAGAACCCGAAGGTCCAGATCATCGTCGGCGATCCGCAGGGCTCCATTCTGGCCGAGTACTGGCGGAGTCACGGGGCGAACAAGGTCGAGGGGACGCCTTACAAGGTCGAAGGCATCGGACAGGACAAGATCCCGGGCACGCTCGACATGGGTGTGATCGACGAGTTCCAGACGGTGAGCGACAAGGAGGCGTTCGCGATGGCTCGGCGCCTCACGCGAGAAGAGGGGCTCTTCGCCGGTGGCTCATCGGGGCTGATCGGTCACGTGGCGCTCAACGTCGCACGCCGGATCAACGATTCGGACGCGCTGATTGTGACGGTGCTCTGCGACACCGGCGAGCGATACCTGTCGAAGCTGTACAGCGACGAGTGGATGCGCGAAAATCAGCTGCTGGATACCGATCGCGCGACAGTCGCGCACGTCCTCGGAACGAAGGAGGGAAGCGCGCCGGTGATCGTGAGCGTCGTACCGGGCCAGACGGTGCGCCAGGCCCTTCGGCTGATGAGTCTTCACGACGTGTCGCAGTTACCCGTGATGGACGGCGCGACGTGCGTTGGTTCGGTGAGCGACTGGTCGCTCTCGGCGAAGAGTCTCGAGAACGCGAAGGTGCTGGACCAGACGGTAAGCGACATCATGGATGCGCCGTTTCCGGTGGTCGACGCCGGACATGCCGTGGACGCGATCGTGAAGCTCCTCTCCAAGTCGAATCCCGCAGTACTCGTCCAGGATCATGGCACCATTCAGGGGATTGTGACGCGATCGGACATGCTGTCGTTCATGATGGCGCGCTAGCCTTTCCGTCGGTGCGCTTTCACGACTCCCTTCGGACGCTGCCGTGAAGATCACTGTTCTCATGGGCGGGACCTCCGCCGAACGCGATGTCTCGCTCGCCTCGGGCGTGCGGGTGGCCGAAGCGCTTCGTTCCTGCGGCCATGAAGTGCTGTCCGTGGACACGGCGCACGGGATCCTGTCGGCGCCGGACGAGCAGGCCCTCCTCAGCGGGAAGATCGTGAAAACGATCCCGCCAGACGTTCAGGCGCTGGTGCGACTGAACGCACAGCTGCCTGGGACGCTGCGGTCGCTACCCCAGACCGATGTCTTGTTTCTTGCGCTGCACGGCGGGCAGGGCGAAGACGGGACGCTCCAGGCATTGCTGGATCTGACTGGCGTGCCGTATACAGGGAGTGGGCACCTCGCGAGCGCCCTCGCGATGGATAAAGATCTCTCGAAGCACCTATTTCTGGCGGCGGGAGTTCCGACTGCGGATTGGCGCATGGCGCCAATCTCGGGAATCGGGAATTGGGAATCGGGAATCGGAACTGCCGGGAAGCGGGAACAGAGCTTTGCCGAGGAGGTCGAGCGGAAACTGGGCGTGCCTGTCATCGTAAAGCCCAGTAAGCAAGGATCGACGGTAGGGCTCTCGATCGTGCGGGAGATCGGGGCGCTGTGGGACGCCATCAATGAGGCGGCGAAGTACGACGATGAGGTCATGGTGGAGCAGTTCATCCCCGGTCGTGAGCTTACCGTCGGAATTCTGGGGGATGAGGCATTGCCTGTTGGCGAAATCATCCCGGTGCACGAGATTTACGACTACGAATGCAAGTACACTGCGGGAATGGCGCGTGAGATTTTCCCCGCGGATCTCACGGCCGAAGAAACGCGCACGATTCAGGATCTTGCACGACGCGCATTTCGCGCGCTGAAATTGCGGGGGTACGCGCGTATCGATTTTCGCATGTCCCCGGACGGGGTGTTCTACTGTCTCGAGGCGAACACCCTTCCGGGAATGACGGCGCTGAGTCTGATTCCTCAAGCCGCCGCCGCTCAAGGAATCTCGTTTCCCGAACTCTGCGACCGGATCGTGCGGCTCGCGGTGGAGACCCAAGGAGACACGTAATGCCGACGCCTGTACTGACTGCCGCACTCGCCGGTGTACCCTCCGGTATTCAGTCGCAAGGGGTATGGCAGGGACGTCGGCAACTGTTCGTGCGATTCGCGGGCGAGGCCGAGACGGCGACGATGTACCGGGCGGATGCGCTCGCGCGCGAGATCGATCGGATTCTCACTCGATCGACGTATCACTCGATCGCGATCTCTGGCCGCGACGCGCTCGGCAATCCGGAGTTTTTGGCGACGGTGCTGGGTCAGGTGACTGGCAAGGCGCCGGTGATGGTGGATACCGATGGTGAACGGCCCGAATCGATCGGGTCACTCAAGCCGTGGCTCAAACTCGTGCAGGTGACGCTCGAGCTATCGACCAATGCGCGACCGGTGGATCGTCCGCTCGAGACGTTGCGCGAGGCGGCGGCAGCCGGGTGCGATCACGCGCTGGTGCTCGTGGCGCGCGACGATACGAGTGACGGCCAACTCATACGGATCGTCGAGCAGGCGCATGGGGCAAGTGCCGGCACGATGATTGTGGTGCATCCTGGCCCGACTGGAGAACGGCCGACGCTCGACCGCCGTTGGGCTACGCTGATCGAGCAGGCCATCGCGATTCACGGCGACACTCGTCTGGCTCTGCGCATACCGGGGCCCGCGGCGCTGCGGTAGCGGAGTCAACGAATCCGGTGGACGAGAAACAACGAGGGAACTGTGTCGGGCGTACAGGGATAGCCCAAACGTTCCAGGAACAGACGGTTGTGCCGGACTGTATAGTTGTGATTCCTCGTTGAGCCGTATATTGCTGTAGCAGGCCCCGTATGTCCTACCAGATCACCGACGACACCGAGACTCCCCGGATCACGCCCGCCGTGCAGTGGCTGATCGCGATCAACGTCGCGATCTACTTCCTGCAGCTGAC
>JAJKIV010000053.1 GCA_021154285.1 Gemmatimonas sp.
ACACCGGAGCGCGCCGGTTTTTCCGGCGCCATGAGATCGTTGAGAAAAAACGCCGCGAGCTCGGCCCGGCCGGCAATCCCCGCTTTGTCGTAAACGACTCCCGCGTGCTGACGCACCGTCCGCTCGCTCCGGGCCGTGAGCGCGGCGATCTCCTTGTGTCCGTATCCGCCGCTTCGCTCGCCCTGAGCGCATGGGTCGCAACGCAGACCGGCGAGTCACAGGAGGACCGCGTGGAGCGAGTGGTCGCACGTGGTGTCCTCCACGATCATGAGGAGGCTGCCGAACGCTTTCTGGTCCTGTCTGGAGTGCTCATGCTCGTAACGGCGGCGGGATTCGTACGCGGCAACATCGGCCGCGCTGCTCGGCTCGTCTCTGCGGCGGGAGCACTCGGCCTCGTCGTGGCAGGAGTTCAGGTGGGACACAGCGGCGGGACGCTCGTCTATCGCGAAGGCGCCGCCAACGCGTACACCGGCGCCAGCAAGGCTGTGGCCGACGGAGACGACCACTAATGGGGTCAGAGTCGACTTTCATCGTTCGGTTGCCCACTCGTGCGTTCGGGCTATCACCAAACGCGTCGAAATGATGAAATTCGACTCTGACCCCGGTTATCAATCGGTGCGAAACACGATCGCTGGGTCGGCGCGAGCGGCCCGACTGGCCGGGACGACGGTAGCGATGACCGCCACCACGATCACCGTCACCAGCGCGCCCGCAATCGTCGGGACATCCACCGGAGCGATACCGAAGAGCCACCGTGCCAGCAGCGGCGCCAGCGCGATACTCGAGGCCAGACCGAGCGCCGCGCCAACCCATATCGGGCGAAGCCCCTGCCTAACGAACAGCCCGACCACCTCTACGGGGCGAGCGCCGACGGCCAGCCTGATCCCGACCTCCTTGGCTCGCCGCGCGACGACGAACGATACGACCCCGTAGAGCCCGACCGCGCTCAGGAAGAGCGCCAGCGCCGCGCCAACGGAGAGAACGGCCCCACCGAGCCGGACTTCCGTGTACGTCGAACGTCGCTGCGCGTCCATGGTGATCATCTCGGTCACCGGAACGGCGACGTCCACCGCCTCCAGCGCCCGCCGGATCGGCGTGAAGAGCTTCGCGGGATCACCCTGCACCCTGATCGCGACACGCGCGTCGATCTGCGGCTCGAAGCTGTTCTGCCAGAACGCGACGTACGCGGTCGCCGGCGGTGATTCACAGGAGCGATGCGTGCGGTAATTCCCGACGACGCCTACGATCTGAAATGGCTTGCCGCCCAGGGTGATCGTTCGCCCGACGACGTTGATCGACGACCAGAGCCGCTGCGCCATCGCTTCGTTCACCATTGCGACCGGAGGTGATTCCGGTGTATCGCGGGTCGAAAACTCGCGGCCCGCCAGCACCGACACCCCGAGCGTCGCGAAATACCTCGGCCCAATGTCGAAGTAGTCGACCCCGGGTCTATTACGGCTGTTCCCCGCGGGCTCGCCCGGAAGCGAGACGGGAACCGTCTCGGTCGCCTGCCGCACAATCGACCCGCGCACGGGCACGGCATCGACCACACCCGGTACCCGACGAATCGACTCGATCGCACGCGCGAGATACTCCTTCGCCCGGTCCGGCGTGTATCCGACGAGGCGCGGCCGCAGGCGTAGTTGAGCGAGATGAGGCGAGTCGAGACTCCCGCTCGCCATCACCCGCGCGAAGCTGCGCGTCAGCAAACCGGCCGCGACGAGCAACGAGAGCGAGAGCATCATCTGCCCCGCAACGAGCACGCTCCTGACCCGGCTTCGAGCGGGGCTCCCGCTCCCACTCTTGAGTGCCTCCGCCGGATCGACACGTGCGACCCGCATTGCCGGCATGAGGCCGAACAGCAGCACCGTGACGATCGTGATCGCCGCGCAGAACGCCGTCACACGCCAGTCGAGCGAAACGACCAGACGATGGATATAGCCCTCGTTATCGGCGGCGAAGAAGTCCACGAGCGCGCGGGACGTCCAGAAAGAAATCACCACGCCGATCGCACTCCCGAGCACGCCGATGATTCCACTCTCGGCAAGGAGTTGCCGGGCGAGGCGCCAACGGCTTGCGCCGAGTGAGCACCGGAGAGCGAGCTCTCGGTGGCGCGCGAAACCGCGGGCCAGCAGAAGGCCGCTCAGGTTTGCGCATGCGACTGCCATGAGCACGACGGCGATCGCGGCGAGCAGCGTGCTGAGTCGCGCGTAATCACGCTGCTGCGACATCGGCACACCGATCGCGGCGGTCACGGCGATCGTGTGAATCGAGTCGGCCGGGTCCGTCGCGTCGAGCACGGTCTGCCGCAGCCCCGACAGCTCTGCCCGGGCCGACCCTAACGATGCACCGGGCGCGAGGCGGGCCATCACGGACGTGATCGGGCACGTCCGCTGCAATGCGTCGCACCATCGGTAGCCCGCGTGGAGCATCATGGCGGGAATCCACAGCTCGTTGATCCAGCCGCTGGTGACACCCTCGAACCACTGAGGCGCCACCCCGATGACTGTGAACTCGCGCGTGTTGATCGTGACGCGCTCGCCGATGACACCTTGATCGCCGCCGAAGCGGCTCTGCCAGAGCCCGTAGCTGATGACGGCGACCGCATCACGATCGGGCACGGCATCCTCGTCGCGGCCGAAGAACCGCCCCAGCAGGGGACGAACGCCCAGCATCGGGAAGTAGTCGGCCGAAACAACCGCGCCGAGCACTTCGGACGCTTCGTTGCGACTCGTTAGGTAGAGCGGCGCGGTAGAATAGTGGGCCGCAATGAGGTCGAACGAGCGGGCGCGCGCTCGGAGCGCCTGGTATGCCGGGAAGCCGAGCTGGACGTCGAGCTCCGGGCGATCGGCGCCGTAGACCCTGACGAGACGGTGCCCTTCGGGGACACTCAGCGGGCGAAGGTAGACGGTGTTGACGAAGCTGAAGACGGTGGCGGTCGCGGCGATCGCGAGCGCTATGGTGAGCACGGCACTGACCGCGAACCCGGGGCTGCGACGGAGCGTGCTCGCGCCGTAGCGAACGTCGCGCGCGAAATCCTCGAGCGGTCGGCTGCGTTGCTCGTCGCGCGTCTGTTCGATCCAGTGCGTGCGCCCGCCGAGCGTGGCGAGCGCTGCTCTCCGGGCTTCGTCGGGCGACATGCCACGCCGCGCGTTCCGTTCAGTTGCCTGAGCGATGTGGAAGTCGAGCTCTTCATCGAGCTCCGCGTCCTGGCGTTGCCTGTCGATGAAACCCGTGGCGAGGCGACCCGTGCTTCGCGCCGCGCGGAGCCAGCCTTTCAGCGACATGCCGTCGCCTCCCTCGCCGGCGTCAGCCGGGCGTCATGCGCATGATGAGATTCACGGCCTCGGAGAGACGCTCCCAGCTCGTCTGCTCGTTGGAGAGGGCGCGCCGGCCGGCGGCGGTCAGCGCGTAGTACCGCGCGCGCCGGCTGTTCTCGGTCACGCGCCACGATGATGTGATGAGCCCGTCACGCGTTAGGCGGTGAAGGGCTGGGTACAGGGATCCCTGGTTGATCTGGAGCACGCCGCCGGACCACTGCTCGATCCGTTCGGTGATGCCCCAGCCATGCATCGGCTCGACCTGAAGCGACTTGAGCACGAGCATGTCGAGCGTACCCTGAATGAGTTCCCCGGCCACCGGCGGCTCCTCTCGACGGTCGAGAGTAGAATGCGGCGCTTACTCTCGATTGTCAAGAGAAAGGGAATGACCGTCGGGAGTCGGCAGCACGAACGCAAGGCGCTCCGAGATCGAGCGGTAGCAGCGGCACGCCACACGCTCGAGCCCGCGGCGATCCACCACCGCCACGCGACCGCGACTGTACTCGATGAGCCGCTTGGTCTGGAGTTGCCGCGCGACCACCGACACCGTCTGGCGGCTCGTGCCGAGCATGTAGGCGAGGAACTCCTGCGTGACCGAGAAGTCGCGCGCCTCGACCCGGTCGTGGATCATGAGCATCCACCGAGCGCACCGCTCGAACGGCGTATGCCCGATGTTGCACGCGGCGCACAACGCTACCTGATCGAACAGCGCCTGCGAGAACCGGGTGACCGCCAACCGGAATGGTTCGCTTTCTGCTACTAAATCGCGAAGCGCACCGACGTTCACGCGCCAGGCCCGTCCGGGCACCTGGACCAGAACGCGGGTGACGGTCGTTGGGACGCCAAGCAGCGGAGCATGCCCGGCAATGCCTTCACGGCCGACCATGGCGACCTCCACCGCGCTGCCGATCGTTGGACAGCACACGTGGGAGATGACGCTGTCCTCGGGAAAGTACGCGTGCGAGACGACATGCCCCGGCTCATAGATGATCTGCCCCGCGACAACGGTGATCGCTTCGAGCTCCGCGCGAAGCGCGCGGTACTGTTGGTCAGGGAGCGACCGGAGGATGTGATTCAGCAACCGTCACCTCGCTGACGATGTGTCGACCCGCGCTGCTCGATCTCTGTCTTTCCTCAATGCCCGCATCCGCGTCTCGTGGCATGTCACGGAACATGCTTTGCAATGTCGGCTCCGCGACATTCGGAAATCGACGAATCGTCGATTCGGAGGACATGTGGGACTGGTCAGCGAGTACGTCGACACCGCCAGCACCGCGACAACCGAGCGCCTAACGCGCCTCTGGCCGCCGCCACGGTCGATCCTCTCCTGGCTCTCGACGGTCGACCACAAGACCCTGGGCAAGCGCTACATCACCACCGCGTTCGTGTTCTTCGCGCTCGGCGGCATCGAGGCGGCGATCATCCGCGCCCAGCTCGCGCGACCGGACGCGCGGCTCCTCACGCCCGAAGCGTACAACCAGCTCTTCACGATGCACGGCGTGACGATGATGTTCCTGTTCGTCCAGCCGGTGCTCTCGGGCTTCAGCTTCTACCTAACGCCGCTCATGATCGGCGCCCGCGAGCTGGCGTTCCCGCGCCTCAACAGCTTCAGCTATTTCGTTTTCCTGCTCGCGGGCATCTTCATCTATACGAGCTTCCTTCTGGGAGCCGCCCCCAACGCCGGGTGGTTCAACTACACGCCGCTTTCGGGGCCGCTGTACAACTCCGGCCCCAACATCGACTTCTACGGTCTGGGCCTGCTCTTCCTCGGTATCTCCACGACGGTCGGCGCGATCAATTCCATCGTCACGATCGCGAAGCTCCGCGCGCCAGGCATGTCGATCGACCGCATGCCGCTGTTTCTCTGGAGCTCCCTCACCATGTCGGTGTCGGTAGTCTTCGCGATGCCGGCGCTCTCGGCGGCGCTCATCTTCCTCGAGCTCGAGCGACACTGGCACTTCGTGTTCTTCGACCCGCAGTTCGGCGGGAACGCGATGCTCTGGCAACACCTGTTCTGGGTGTTCGGGCACCCGTGGGTGTACATCGTGTTCCTGCCGGCGACCGGCATGCTGGCGATGGTGTTCCCCACGTTCTCTCGACGCCCGATGGTGGGTCACACGTTCGTCGCCCTCTCGACGGTCACCACTGGTTTGGTCGGGTTCGGCGTCTGGGTCCACCACATGTTCGCCACGGGACTGCCGCAGCTCTCCATGACGTTCTTCGGTGCCGCGAGCATCACCGTCTCGATCCCGAGCGCGGTTCAGATCTTCGCGTGGCTCGCGACCATGTACTACGGTCGCGTGGTGTACACCACGTCCATGTTGTTCGCGATCGCGTTCATCGTGCAGTTCGTGATCGGGGGCATCAGCGGTGTCATGACCGCGGCGGTCCCGTTCGACTGGCAGGTGACCGACACGTACTTCGTCGTCGCACACATCCATTATGTGCTGGCGGGCGGCACGCTCTTCGGCGTCCTCGCGGGGATCTACTATTGGTACCCGAAGATGTACGGCCGCATGCTCGACGAGCGGCTCGGGAAGCTGAGCTTCGCGCTCCTGTTCATCGGCTTCAACCTCGCGTTCTTCCCGATGCACGTGAGCGGGATGCTCGGCATGACGCGGCGGGTTTACACCTACGCGTCGAGCCCGGGCCTCGATACCGCCAACCTCCTCTCGACGATCGGCGCGTACGTGTTCGCGGTCGGATTCGTGGTAACGCTGTGGAACGTCATCCAGAGCCGCGTTGCGGGTCACATCGCCGGGCCGAACCCTTGGGGCGCCGGAACGCTCGAGTGGTTGGCCGAGTCGCCGCCCGAGGACTACAACTTCGCGCAGATGCCGATCGTGAGCGCGCGCGACCCATTGTGGACGAACGGCGTCACGCCCGGGCCGGCCTTCGACGAAGCGCGCCTAACGCCACGCACGTCGGCGCTCGACGCTGAGCTCCAGCGCCCGATCGAGCTGCCCCACGAGAACTACTGGGCCGTGGCGACGTCCGTCACGCTCCTCGTCACCTTCTCGGCCCTGCTCATTCGCTCGTATTGGCTGTTCGGCATTGCGCTCGCGACAACGCTGTTCGGCGCGGCACGCTGGATGTGGCCGCTGCAGTCCAAGGTTGCGGAGACGGAAGTATGACGGCCGCCGAACTGCGCTCCGAGCACCTCCTCCCGCCAGTGTGGAAGCCGAGCCAGGAAGTCGGCTGGTGGGCAATGGTGCTCGTCTGTGCGTCCGAGGCCGCGCTGTTCGCGTACTTCATCGCCGCCTACTTCTACCTCGGCGTCTCGAACCTGTCGTGGCCGCCGGCCGGCTTCGAGCTTCCGAAGCTCGAGAAGCCGCTGATCATGACGGCCCTCCTCATCTCGAGCAGCATCGTGCTGGTCGTCGCGGAAAAGCTGCGCGAGCACGGACGTCGCGCGGCGTACCGCCTGCTGACGGGGGCGACGGTGCTGTTAGGCGCCGGCTTTCTCACCTTCCAGACGCTCGAGTACCGCGAGAAGCTGCGGACCATGTCCCCGATGTCGAACGCGTACGCGTCGACGTTCTATACGATCACGGGCTTCCACGGCGCGCACGTCGCGTTCGGACTGCTCCTCCTGCTTTACACGCTGCTCCGCGACTCGCTCGGTCGGATCGAGCCGGAACGTCCCATCGTCATCAAAGTGTCATCGCTCTACTGGCATTTCGTCGACGTGGTGTGGCTCGTGATCCTGACGTCGCTGTATCTCTCACCTCGGTTCTGACGATGGCCACCGCAACGTCGAGCCTTCCGCAGCAGGAAGAGCCGCCCGTCGCGAATGGGCGTCTTTGGGCCGGTGTGCTCCTCGCTCCGGCTGCATGGTCGGTGGCCGAGCTCCTTGGCTACTTCCTCGTGGCGCGTGCCTGCGATCGTGATCCACCCACCGGAGTAGCCCACGCCGGGATTACGCAGGACGTCGTTGCGGTCGTGCTCGGGATCATCGCGATCGTGGGGCTCGTCATCGCGATATCCAACTTGCGGGCAGTGGGCGACGTTGGCGACAGGGAGATGCCTGGCGTTCCGACCGCGAGGGGCCGCGCGCGTTTCATGTCGCTCGCGGGCGTGGTCATGAGCGCGCTGTTCGTGTTAGGCATCGTGTTCTTTGCGCTGCCGCCGCTCTTCGTCAATTGGTGTAACCAGGCGAGATGACCGTGGACAAGAGAGTTGCTCTCATGCTGATCGTCGCGGCGGCTGCCGGGTGCCGCGCCGCGGAAGGCAGCGTCATTCCCGGCGCGAGCGTCGCCCGCGGAAAACAATCCGTCGCCGGGTTCGGCTGCGGCACCTGTCACGAGATCGCCGGCGTTAGGGACGCCTACGGGAGAGTCGGGCCACCGCTGACCGGCGTCGCAACGCGTTCGATCATCGCGGGCGAGCTCGCGAACACGCCCGAGAACATGGTGCGCTGGATCCGCGACCCGCAGGCGGTCGAGCCGAACACGGCGATGCCGAACCTCGGCGTCACCGAGCAGACCGCCCGCGACATGGTGGCGTACTTGTACACGTTGCGCTGATGCACGCGCGGAGGCAGTAAAGGCATGACGTCGATTCGTGGAATGGTGCTCGCGGTAAGTGCCGCCATCTCGCTCGCTGCGGTGAGTGCGTGCAAGACCGGCAACGCCCAGCAACGCGACACGGCGCGAGCGCGGAAGGGCGTGCAACCAAAGACGCAGGTGGCGTCACTCTCCGGAAACACATCGGCGGAATCAGCGGCCGTGCTTCCAGCCGGCGCGCTCTCCACGCAAGGCACCGGCGAGTGGTGGATGCCGGGCCGAGACTACTCGGGGAGCCGCTATAGCACGCTCAACGACATCAACACGTCGAACGTCGCGAATCTCAAAGTGGCGACGACGTTCTCGACGGGCGTACTCCACGGACATGAGGGGCAACCACTCGTGGTCGGCAGCACGATGTACGTTGTCACGCCGTACCCCAACCTCCTCTACGCGATCGACCTGACGAAGCCCGGCGGCGTGCTGCGGTGGGTGTACACACCGCCAACCAGCGCGCGGGCAGTCGGGATCGCGTGCTGCGACATCATCAATCGCGGCGCCGTCTACGCCGACGGCAAGATCGTCTACAGCACGCTCGACGCGCAGACCGTCGCCGTGAATGCCGCGACCGGGAAGGAAGTGTGGCGTGTCCGCGTTGGCGACATCAACATCGGCGAGACCATCACCGGCGCGCCGCTCGTGGTGAAGGGGAAAGTCATCGTCGGCAACAGCGGCGCGGAGCTCGGCGTCCGCGGCTACGTCGTCGCGCTGGACCTGGGGAGTGGAAAGCAGGTGTGGAAGGCGTACAGCACCGGCCCCGACGCCGACGTGCTGATCGGTCCCGAGTTCAAGCCGTTCTACCCGCGCGACCGCGGTACTGATCTCGGTGTGAAGACGTGGACGAAAGATCAGTGGAAGCTCGGCGGAGGCACCGTGTGGGGTTGGATCTCCTACGACCCGGAGACCAACTCGCTCTACTACGCGACGGCGAACCCCGGCGTCTGGAATCCGGATCTCAGGCCGGGCGACAACAAGTGGTCGATCACGCTCTTCTCGCGCGACCCCGACAACGGCCACGCGAAGTGGGCATACCAGTTCGTCAAGCACGACGCCTGGGACTACGACGAGATCATGGAGAACATCCTCGTCGACATGCCGTTCAACGGGCAGCAGCGAAAGCTGCTCATCCATCCGGGGCGTACGGGATTCGTCTACACGTTCGACCGGACGACCGGTGAGCTGCTGAACGCGGAGAAGTTCCAGCCGACGAACTGGGCGCTCCGCGTCGACACGAAGACGGGCGAGCACATCGAAGACCCGACGAAGCGTACGCACGAAGGCGTCGTCACGCGTGACATCTGTCCGTCGTCCACCGGCGCGAAGGACCAGCAGCCGTCTGCGTTCTCGCTGCGCACCGGTTTGCTCTACATCCCGGCGCATAACGTGTGCATGGACTACGAGGGCGTCGAGGCGAACTACATCGCCGGCACGCCGTACCTTGGCGCGAGCGTGAAGATGTTCCCCGGGCCCGGCGGCTACCGCGGTGAGTTGGTGGCGTGGGACCCCATTCACGCGAAGCCCGTCTGCAGCGTGAAGGAAGACCTGCCGCTCTGGAGCGGCGTGCTCGCCACCGCCGGCGACGTCGTTTTCTACGGAACGATGGACGGCTGGTTCAGAGCGATCGACGCACACACCTGCGCGCAGCTCTGGAGCTTCAAGACCGGGTCGGGGATCATCGGCAACCCGATCGCCTACAAGGGCCCGGACGGAAAGGAATACATCGCCGTGTACTCGGGCGTCGGCGGCTGGATGGGGGCGGTGGCGTTCCCTGACGTCTCGATCGACGATCCGTACACGGCACTCGGCGTGGCTGGTGCGGTCCCCGACATCAAGCAGAAGACGGGGATGGGAGGCATGCTGTATGTCTTCACCCTCTAGTCCCGCAGTCGGCGGCCGGAAGCCACGGCGCCTAACGATCTCGTTCGGGACGGAGCTGGCCGTGCTCGCACTGCCGGCGGTGCTTTTTGCGCTGCTCGTCTCGGGGTCCGGGCCGGAGCAGGCACACGCGACCGATAACCCGACCGCCTCGAAGCTGCAGGTGCTTCGCGTGTGCGCGGATCCCAACAACATGCCGTTCTCGAACCAGCGACAAGAGGGATTCGAGAACCGCATCGCGTCGCTGATAGCCCGCGACCTCGACGTCCCGGTGCAATACACGTGGTGGCCGGAGCGACGCGGATTCGTGCGCAACACGCTCAAGGCGCGCACCTGCGACGTCGTGATGCAGGTGCCGGCCGGCTACGAGCTCACCGAGCACACGGCGCCCTACTACCGATCGACGTACGTGTTCGTCACACGCGCTGATCGTCACCTCGCGATCAAGTCGTTCGATGACCCGGCGCTCCGGCACCTCCGGATCGGCATCCACATGATGGGTGACGACTACGCCAACTCGCCGGCAGCGAGTGCGCTCGCTCGCCGCGGGCTTGCTGGGCAGATCGTCCCGTTCATGATCTACGGTGACTACTCTCTTCCCGACCCGCCGGCAGGGATCATTCGAGCCGTCGCGACCGACTCGATCGACGTCGCGGTCGCGTGGGGACCGCTCGCGGGCTATTTCGCGAAGCACTCGCCAGTGCGGCTCGTGCTCACACCAATCACGCCGTCGAGCCGGGAGTTCGCATACAGCATGGCCATGGGTGTTCGGCACGGCGA
Organism: Gemmatimonas sp.; assembly: GCA_021154285.1. GTDB lineage: Bacteria > Gemmatimonadota > Gemmatimonadetes > Gemmatimonadales > Gemmatimonadaceae > JAJKIV01. Next base: position 10,541 of record JAJKIV010000053.1, read on the forward strand.
CAGCACAACGCGCGCCGTGCTCGATACCGAGCTCGCCCGGCGGCGCACCGATATTCGGCGCATTCTCGAGGACTATGGCGTACCGCTCGTGGAACGCTCAGGGCGGTGAGGGAGTGATCATGCATCCACTGACGCGTCTGGTAACGTTCTTTGCGGCGTTAGGCGGGCTCGTTGCGTGTCAGACGGACATGCCACCGTTGGCGGCAGCGGGCGCAACATCCGAGAGTCCGTTCCTCATTGGACCGCAACCGGGCACGGACCGGCCGATCGCGAGACCGGTGAATCCGTACGCTGGCAATACCGCCGTGCTCGCGGATGGGCGCCGCCTCTTCAACTGGTACAACTGCTCCGGCTGTCACGGCGATCATGGCGGTGGCGGGATGGGGCCGAGCCTCCGGGACTCGCTCTGGTATTACGGGGGCGATGACGCCGCGATCTTCGCCTCGATCACCGAAGGACGGCAGCACGGCATGCCGGCCTGGGGCGTCAAGATCCCGCAGGATCAGCGCTGGAGGATCGTGACCTACATCAAGTCGATGCGGACGCCGAATGAACAGGATCCTCCTCGGTAGGCGGCCATGAGCAGCATCTTCTCCAACGTCACGGCGTCGGCCGAACGCATCACGCGCCTGACATGGTTCATGATCATCCTGGCGGCGATCGTCTACGTCGTGGTGATCGCCCTCATGCTGGTTGCCATGCAGCGCAACCGGCGCGCGCCGCGGGATGCCGTGATCCTCTCCGATCCGGGCCCGCGATGGATCGTGATCGGTGGCCTCATCATGCCGGCCGTCGTGTTAGGTGCCGTGCTGGTGTTCTCCCTATGGGCCATGGGCCGAGAGCGCGTGGAACGGCCAGCGCTCACGATCGATGTCACCGGCCATCAGTGGTGGTGGGAGGCGAACTACCGGTTCGCCGACCTGCCTGACCAGTTCAGGACGGCGAACGAGCTGCACATCCCGGTCAACGTCCCCGTTCGTATTGCGCTGACCACGAACGACGTCATTCACAGCTTCTGGGTCCCGCAACTCCAGGGAAAGATCGATGTCATCCCCGGCGACACGAACGACATACGTCTCGTCGTGAGGCGGCCTGGCACCTACAGCGGGATCTGCGCGGAATTCTGCGGCGCCGAGCACGCGAAGATGGGCATTACGGTCGTCGCCGAAGATTCTGCGACGTTCCGCGACTGGGCTCGGCAGCAGCTGGCCGAGGCTGCGTCACCTAACGACAGCCTGACCGGCGAAGGCAGGCAGCTGTTCGAGTCCGGCCCGTGCATGCTGTGTCACACGGTACGTGGCACGTCCGCGATCGCGCAGGTGGCACCGGACCTGACACACGTGGGAAGCCGAATGACCATTGGTGCCGGCGCGCTGCCGAACACGCTTGGCAACCTCGAGGCGTGGATCGCCAACGCGCAGGTCATCAAGCCGGGCGCGCTCATGCCACCGATCACCACGTTCACGGGGCAGCAGTTACGCGCGCTAGCCACCTACGTCGCGAGCCTCAAGTGAAAGACAGTTCAGCGCTGGATACCTGAAGGGCAGGGGCAGGGAGGGTCGAGATCATGAGACGTACGCTCGTCGCTAGTGCAAGCCTAACGGTGACAGTGGCGGCACTCGGCTGCCGCGCCGAAGCGCGGGACGCGGGTGTCGGAGACACCTCCGGCGCCAAGCAGCCGCGGGCCATGGCGGCAGCCGACTGCGGCGCGTTGCCGAGTACCGATGACTTCAAGCGATTCCTTCACGCGGCGCCAGATTCCGGCGAAGCGGGCGGGCTCTTTCACGGGCGAGCGGAATGGGCGGCCATCGTGAACCGGAAGGGTCAGGTCTGCGCGGTGATACCGCCGAGTGACTCGGCAGGCGGGTACTGGCCCGGGAGTCGCACGATCTCGATGGCGAAGGCATTCACGGCTAACGGATTCAGCACCGACACGCTCGCGCTTTCGACCGCTCGGCTCTACACGATGACGCAACCGGGCCACTCGTTATGGGGCGTTGCCCAGCCGGAGCCGTTCAACCCGCAGTGCGTCGATCCGTCCAGCGATGAGAAGGTGTGTGGCGGCGCGATCGCGTTTGGCGGCGGGGTACCGCTCTATAAAAACATGCGCATCGTCGGTGGGCTTGGCGTGAGCGGCGACACGCCGTGTGCGGATCACGAGATCGCAAAACGCATCCGTCATCTCGCCGGACTCGATCCCGCAAAGGGCCCGACGGCCGACGACATCCAGTATGCGAAGGCCGACAAGCCGTCGGTGTACACGCATCCACTCTGCACCAACACGTGGCGGAATGGACAGCACATCGGGGACGAACCAGCCGCCAGTGGTTACTGAGGAGCCGCTAGGGAGACGGGAGACGGGAAGCGGGAGACGGGAGTCTCCCGCTTCCGGTCTCCCGGTAGTTACTGTCTCGCTTCCGAATCCTTAGTCCGGCTTCTCCGCGATGACGAGCCCGTCGCCATGTCAGCGTCGCGCTCCACACCGCGTCCAACCTGACGCTCACCCGTCAGCGCATCGTCGTTGATGACGCGCTCTGCAAGGTCCGTCAGGAGATGATCGGTGTCGCCTTCCTCATCGAGCGTCTGCTGCAACAGCTTCATGTCGTCGTTGAGCCCCAGCAGGTGCGCGTACGTGCGCGCGCAGCCATACCCGGCCATCTCGTAGTGTTCGACTCGCTGTGCGGCGGCGATCAATGCGGCATCGAGGACATCCGAGTCCGCCCGCTTCTTCATCGTCTCCTCGCCTTCCTCGAGGAGCCCTTCCATACCTTTGCATTTGTGGCCGCTGAGCTTCTGACCCGCTCGCTGGCCGATCTGATCGAGGCGGCGAAGCTGCTCCCGCGTCTGCTTCAGATGAGTCTCGAACGCCTGTCGCAGCTCTGTATGCGACGTCTTCTCGATCATTTTGGGAAGCGCCTCGATGATCTGCTCTTCGGCGCTGTGAAGATCCTTGAGCTGCTCCAAGTACAGCTCCTGCAATGACTCAAGTGCCATGGATTGCTCTCCTGAAAAGAAATGTGTCCCTTGCAGTAGCAATCCCTTCGCCAACGCTGCTCTCGAGTTGCGATTCCCGGTTCCCGATTCCCGATAAAATCAGGCCGCCGGCTTGGAGGGAACCAGCCTCGGGACACTGCTGAGTGAGCGCACCACGGGCTCGACTGCGGTTGCCACTTCGCGATCCGAGCTCACGCGATGCATGTGTGTCACGAACACGACCTCGGTTCCATCCTCCTCGCCACGATAGACCACGCGAGTGCCCTTCGACAACGCGATGACGTCACCAGATCGCGCCACTTCCTCGCCACCATCGAACCTGACGCGAAGCGCTCCCCGTGTAACGATCATCGTCTCCTCGTGCGTCACGATCCACTCGTGCTGCGCGCCCTTGGCATACCGGCCAAAGCGGACCCGCATCGCTGAGCTCGTGGCGAGGTCGAGAACGTCTCCCACCATCGCGTCGCGATCGCCAGCCAGAAACCAGGTGCGCGTATCATCAATCCTCAAATGCTGTACTGGCATCTCTCCTCGAGACAGATGATTGCTAGGGTCCAGTAACCCGTAACCAGTTCCATTAACCAATTACCAGTGTCAGTTGATGGGCCAAGTCCCGCCTGTCGCCTTATAAACCGCCACCAACGCCGTGGCCGCCTGAGTGTGTGCCGCCGCGAGCTGATTTTCGGCGTCGAGCAGCGTGCGCTGTGCATCGAGCACTTGCAGAAAATCCGTGAGTCCGGCGTCGAACCGCTGCTGTGCCAGCTCCCACGCACGCGAGCTCGCCCGTACCGCTTCGCCTAACAACGCGAGCCGCGCGTGAGCACGATCATAGGTAACCAGCGCGGTCTCCGTCTCTTCCACCGCTCGCAGGACCGTGGCGTTGTACTGTGCTTTCGCCTCGTCCTCGTGCGCGTGGGCGACGTCCACGTTTGCCCTCACCCGTCCGAGATCGAGGAACGGGAACGTGATCACCGGGCCTGCCACGACCCGAGAGGTGCCGCGGCGACTGATCGCGTCGAAGCTCGTGGCCGTGTACCCGGCGCTGGCGGCAAGGGTGATCTTCGGCAAGTACTCAGCCTGCGCGGCACCAACGAACTGGCTTTGCGCCGCCAACTGCCGCTCCGCGCTCAGCACATCGGGCCGTTGGCGAACGAGCTGCTCCGGAGATCCGATGCGCACCGTATCCGGCAGCGTCGGCAGCGCGCCGGCACCAAGCCAGCCTGCCGACAGAGTGTTCGGCGCGCGACCGACCAGCGTAGCGATCCGATTGCGATCCGCCGCGATCTGCGACTCGATGTTCGGGATCGCCGCGAGCGTCAGCTGCAGCACCGACTTCGCGCGCTCGGTGTCGAACGCCGTGCCGCGCCCAGCCGCCAGCCGATCCTCGGTGAGCGAAACGGTGTGACGCTGATTTTCCGCGTTGCGCCGCGCGACAGCGAGCTGCTGCTCGGCGCCGCGCATCTCGAAGTAGGTGCGCGCCACCTCGGCGGCGAGCGTCACCTGAACATCCTTCAGGCTGTGCTCGGCCGATGCCGCCAGCGTGCTGTAGGCGCCAACCGTCCGGTTGACTCGCCCGAACACGTCGAGCTCCCAGGACGCATCGAACCCCATATCGTACAGGTTCTGTTGCGGGAGTTGGCTCGTTAGGCCCGGCACCTGCGCGATCGACGCGCGCTGCCGTGTCGCGCTGCCGACCGCGGTGATCGTCGGACCGAGGCTGAACGCCGACACACGTCGTGTCGCGCGAGCGCCAGTCACGCGCGCCTCCGCTGCGTCGACGTCGACGCTCGTGCGCAGCGCCTCCTCGATGAGATGCGCGAGCGTGGTGTCGCCGAGGTCGCGCCAGAACGGCGCGGCCGATACCTCGGCGCTGTACTGTGCGGGCTCCGCGCCGGGCGTCGTGATCGGTCCGGACGATCCGGCGCGCTGCGTCACCCCGGTGGGCGAGGCAGTCACGACGGAATCACGCGACGCGGTGCTCGCGCTGCGAGCGGTCGCGTTGTACGACGGCGCGACTCGAACGCTCGGTGGTTGATACGCCGGTGCGCTGCACGCGGCGATGAATGCCGCGAGTGCAAGCGGCAGGAGATTACGCATGAGAAGCTCCCTCCCCCCCGATCGCGCGCAGCCGTTCGTGAATCCTGAGCGGGCGCACATCGTCGCCCGACGAGGGTTGCACGTTCGGCGCTCGCCGGGAGACGAGGCCGCGAATGAGGACATAGAAGACAGGCGTGAACAGCAAGCCGAAGAACGTCACGCCGAGCATGCCGGAGAAGACCGCGATCCCCATCACCCGACGCATCTCGGCGCCGGCGCCATGGGCGACCACGAGTGGGACCACGCCCGCGATGAACGCGAACGAAGTCATGAGAATCGGGCGCAGTCGGATGCGCGACGCCTCGAGCGCAGCGCTCAGTCGGTCGCGGCCCTGCCGCTCGAGATCGCGGGCAAACTCCACGATCAGGATCGCGTTCTTGCACGCGAGCCCCACGAGCACGAGCAGCCCGATCTGCGTGAACACGTTGTTGTCACCGCGTGTGATCCACACGCCGGCGATCGCTGAGAGCAGCGTCATCGGGACGATGAGGATGATCACGAGCGGCAGTGACCAGCTTTCGTACTGCGCCGCGAGCACCAGGAACACGAGCAGCACGCACAGCGGGAACACGAAGATCGCCGTGTTGCCCGCGAGCTTTTGCTGGAAGGTGAGCTCCGTCCAGTCCGCGCTGATGCCGTTAGGCAGCGTTTCGGCCGCCATGCGCTCCATGATGGCGACCGCTTCGCCCGAGCTGACGCCGGGCGCCGCGCTTCCGTTGATGTCGGCGGCCGGATAGCCGTTGTAATGCGTGACCTGGTCCGGCCCATACGACTGCTTCACGTTGACCACCGCCCCGAGCGGAACCATCTCGCCCTGGTTGTTACGAACCTTGAGTTGCGTGATGTCCTCGGCCGCTTCGCGGAACGGCGCGTCCGCCTGGGCGATGACCTGGTAGGTGCGGCCGAACTTGTTGAAGTCGTTCACGTACGCGGAGCCCAGATAGATCCGCAGCGTCTCGAACAGGTCGTGGAGCGGAATGCCGAGCTGCTTCGCCTTGTCACGATCGACGTCCGCAAAGAGTTGCGGCACGTTGATCTGGAAGCTCGAGAACGGTCCCGCGAGCTGCGGCGTCTGATACATCTTGCCGAGCACCGTCTGTGCAGCGGCGTACAGCGCGGAGTCGCCGAGACCCGCGCGATCTTCGAGCTGCAGCTTGAATCCTCCCACGGCGCCGAGGCCGTTGACGGCTGGCGGCGGGAAGACCGCGACGAAGGCGTCCTGGATGACACTCAGCTTCTGGTTGAGCGTGCCCACGAGCGCACCCATGCTCACGTCCTTGGACGTCCGTTCCTCGAACGGCTTGAGGCCGATGAACATCACTGCGGCGTTAGGCTTGTTCGCGAAGCCGTTGACCGACAGCCCCGGGAACTGTACGGCCGATGCGACGCCCGGCGTAGCAAGCGCGATCTCACCCATGCGACGCACGACGGCTTCCGTGCGATCGAGCGACGCCGCGTCAGGCAGTTGCGCGATCGCGACCAGGTACTGCTTGTCCTGCGTCGGCACGAAGCCACGCGGCACACGCGAGAACCCGAGCACGCCCAGCGCTACCAGCCCGCCGTAGACCGCCAGCGAGATCGCCGACTTCCCGACGACGCCGCGTACTACGTTGCCGTAGCGATGCGAACCGCTGGCGAACGCGCGGTTGAACGGCCGGAACAGCCAGCCGAACAGGCGATTGATGACGCGTGTCGGGCGATCTTCCGCGGCGCCGCGCGGCTTGAGCAGCACGGCGGCCAGCGCCGGCGACAACGTCAACGAGTTGAACGCCGAGATGATCGTCGAAAACGCAATCGTGAGCGCGAACTGCCGGTAGAACTGTCCCGTGAGGCCGCTGATGAAGGCCACTGGGACGAAGACGGCGGAGAGCACGAGCGCGATCGCGATGATCGGTCCGCTCACTTCCTCCATCGCCTTGTGGCTCGCGTCCAACGGACTGAGACCTTCCTCGATGTGCCGCTCGACGTTCTCTACGACGACGATGGCGTCATCCACCACGATCCCGATCGCGAGCACGAGCCCGAACAGCGATAGCGTGTTGACCGAGAAGCCTGACGCGAGCATCACCGCGAACGTACCCACGATCGAGATCGGGACCGCCGCGAGCGGAATCACCGACGCGCGCCACGTCTGGAGGAACAGCACGACGACGAGGACCACCATGAGCGTGGCCTCGAGTAGCGTGCGAACCACCTCGTGAATCGAGTCGCGCACGAAGACCGTGGGGTCGTAAACGGCCTTCCAGTCCATCCCCTGCGGGAATCGCGTCTTGAGCTCGTCCATCTTTGCCCGCACGCCACTCGAGAGCGCGAGCGCGTTCGAGCCAGGCGCCTGGAAGACGACGATCGCGACGGCTGACTTGTTGTTGAGCAGTGCTCGCAGCGCAAAGTCGCCGGAGCCGAGCTCGATGCGTGCGACGTCGCGAAGCCGTGTGACCTCGCCGTTGGCACCGGTCTTCACGACGATGTTGCCGAACTCCGTCTCGTCGACGAGGCGGCCGCGTGCGCGCACGGTCAACTGATACGCCTGCGGGTTAGGCATCGGCGGCGCGCCGACGACGCCCGCCGCGACCTGCAGGTTCTGCTCGCGGATCGCGTTGACGACGTCAGTTGCCGAGAGGTCGCGCGAGGCCACCTTGTTCGGGTCGAGCCACACCCGCATCGCGTAGTCGCCCGCGCCGAAGACGGCGACCTGGCCGGCGCCCGGAATACGCGACAGCTCGTTCCTGACGTTGAGCAGGGCGTAGTTCCGCAGGTACACGGGATCGTAGCGCCCGTCCGGCGACACCAGGTGGACGACCATCGTGATGTCGGGCGACCGCTTCTCGGTCGTGACGCCTAACGCGCGCACTTCTTCCGGAAGCCGTGCCAGGGCCTGGCTCACCCGGTTCTGCACCTGGACCTGCGCGAGGTCGACGTCCGTGCCGATGTCGAAGGTGACGGTGAGGTTGAGCACGCCGTCGGCGGTGGACGACGACGACATGTAGAGCATGTGCTCCACGCCGTTGATCGCATCCTCGAGCGGCGTGGCGACGGTCTGCGCGAGTACGGTCGGGTTCGCGCCGGGATACACGGCGCGCACCGCGATCGTCGGCGGCGCGACCTCGGGGTACTCGCTCACCGGCAGCGCGAAGATCGACAGCAAGCCGGCGGCGAGGACCGTGAGCGATAACACGACCGCGAAAATCGGGCGGTCGATGAAAAATCGTGAGAAACGCACGTGAGTTTCCTCTCTATGACTTCAGCGCGTGGCGAGCGTAGCCGAGTCGGACATCGTCGCCCGCTTGGCCAGCACCTTCATTCCGGGCCTAACGCGGAGCAGCCCGTTGATGACGACGGACTCCCCCGGCGTCAGTCCGGTGTTCACGACCCGCAGCCCGTCGACCAGCCGGCCTAACGTCACCGGACGGTACTCGACGCTGGAGTCGGGCTTGAGCACGAGCACGAACTTCCGGTCCTGGTCCGTCCCGACCGCCTGGTCCTGGATCAGCGTGACCGCATGCTGCTCGGTCCCAACCAGCTTGACGCGTGCGAAGAGTCCCGGGACGAAGAGCTGTGAAGGATTCGGGATCACCGCGCGAACGCGGATCGTCCCAGCGCCCGGGTCGAGACGGTTGTCCACGAAGTCCAGCTTGCCCTTATGGGGGAACCCGTTCTCGTTCGTGAGCCCGACGTACACGGGCAGCTCGGCCGCGTGGCCACGCATCGCGTTCACGTACTTCAGGTATGCCTGCTCGTCGCTGTCGAAGTAGACGTAGATCGGGTCGAGCGACACGATGGTCGTCAGCAGCGTCGCCGATGGCGGACCCGCCTGCACGAGATTGCCCTGCGTCACCGCGGCCCGACTCACTCGGCCCGTGATCGGGGCGCGAACGACGGTCCACTCCATGTTGAGCTTCGCCGTCTCGAGCGCCGCCGCTGCCGCGCGAACCGCCGCGTCACCTTCGGCCTTGCTGCTCGTGCGCGCGTCGAGCTCCTCGCGGGAGATCGCCTGCGTCGCGACGAGCCGTTCTGCGCGCTCCCGCTCACCCTGAGCCAGTTGCGCACGCGTCCGGGCGCGCTCCAGCTCGGCCTCGGCACGCGCGAGGTCTGCCTCATAGGGCCGCGCATCGATGTAGAACAGCGGGTCGCCGCGCCGGACGATCGCCCCCTCGGCGAACGCCACACGCTGCACGAAGCCCGACACGCGCGGCCGGATCTCGACGGCGTCCACCGACTCGAAATGACCGGTGAACTCATCCCAGTCGCTTACCTGCTTGGCCACCGCCGGCGCGACCGTCACCTCTGCGGGCGGCCGTTGCGGTACCGGTTTGCTGCACGCCGCGAAGACGACGCTTCCGACGATGATCCCGACTCCGACTACACGCCGTACTGCGGTGTCGAGCGTGTGCCCGAGGCGGGCGAGGCGATCTGTATTCTCTGCGATGAAGGACATTCGTTCTCCCACGTTCTTACAGAGTTTCCCGTGCGTGCCGGCGGCGGTCCGGACAAGCTGGCCGTCGCCGGCGCACTGGGTATGTGTCAGTTAAGCGGAAATCCGATCAGAATCTCAGCGTCAGACCGGTCGCGATCGTGACGTCGTTTCGCGTCTTCGAATCGCTGCCGTCGAACGGCTTGAACTGCGACACGTAGTCGCGCGCCTCGAGGCGCAAGCCGAACTTTCCGAACCCGAGCTCGCCGCCGAGAGCGCCGTAGCCGGCGAAGTTGGTTTTCGAGTCGACGTCGAGGTCTCGATAGTTGTACGTACGTGCGCCGGCGCCGAGGCCAAGGTATGGCGTGAAGTCGAGCGCCCCGGATTGGAACCACGACGGCGCACGGAGCTCGGCTCCCAGGTCGTACTGCCACAGATCGACGTTCTGGTCACCCGGGGTGATCCGATCCTTGCTCGGTGACCACCCGAGGGTGCCGGTGACGGCGACGTTGGGGTTCAGTCGGTACGACGCTTGCCCCCCGACGAGAACGGCATCCTGGAGGAAGTCCCGTTGATCACCGGTCGGGATGTACGCGCCGACGTAGGGGCGCAGCTCGAAGCCGTTGGAGTGATAGGCGACAGCGTTCTGAGCCGCGGCCTTGGTGGCGAGCGCCGAAAAGGCAAAGAGTGCAGCCGCAGCGGCGCGGGCCGATTTGATCGAGAAGACGGTGCCAGACATAGTATTGACTCCTCTGGTGCGCAGGCGTTCTGTGTTGTCTTTTCAGCCTGGCTTCCGGCGCGCGACGGCGAACCAAGTGAACGCTTGCGGGTATCTACCACGTGATGTTACCGATCGGTAACTTCCGGCATGTTACCGATCGGTAACACGGAAGTCAAGTAACGGGTTCTCTCATCACCGCGGCACACGCACCTGGGTTGTTGGTATGTCCACCACCGGCGAATTCCGAATTCCACCCCGTCAGCGCATTCTCGACGCGGCCGACGATCTGTTTCGTCGCGTGGGGATTCGTGGCGTCGGCGTCGAGGCGATCGCCGAGGCGGCGGGGACGAACAAGATGACGCTGTACCGGCATTTCGAGTCGAAGGACGAGCTCATTGCCGAGTGGGTGCGCGGCATCGTGGAGAAGAAGGAAGCGGAGTTGGGCGAGATTGTCGCCGCCCACCCGGGCGACCCCGAAGCGCAGCTGGCGGACTGGAGCCGCCGGGTCGCGAAGAAGTTCGCCGAAGCGGAGGAGCGTGGTTCGGCGTTAGGCAACGCGTTGGCCGAGCTTCCCGAGCGCGACCACCCCGCGCGCCGAGTTATCGATGAGCATCGCCGGCGCGAGCACGCATGGGTGCTGGGCACATGTCGGAACGCGGGCTTCCCGGAGGCGGACCTTGCGGCGGACCAGTTCTACATGCTGCTGGAGGGGGCGAAGGCGTGCGTCTCGTGCATCGGCCTCAAGCGGGTCGGCGAGCACCTCATGAAGTCGGTCGACGCGCTGATCGCGGCCCGAAAGCGGCAGCCGGCGCGTCGTTAGGCGCCGTCGCCCGTCGCCCGTCCCCGGCAGTCAGCGAGTTGTCTGCTCGATCCGGGACCGATACCACCGACTCAGCTTGAGCTTCGTCCCGTCCTTGAGCAGCACCACGTAGTCGCCGGCGCCCCAGAGATCCATCCGCGCCACCCGGTCCAGGTTCACGATCGACGAACGGTGCACGCGCGCGAAGCGGGCCGGATCGAGCTGGCGTTCGATGTTGCCTAACGTCTCGCGGATGAGGTGCACGCCCTTCCCGACGTGGAGCCGCACGTAGTTCCCGTACGCCTCCACCCAGTCGATGTCGTCTACCGCCACGAAGTACATCTGGCCATCGCCCTTGACCAGGAAACGGCGGGGACGCGTGGCCGGGTCTGCGCTCACCGGGCCCGGGGCGGAATCGGATGGCTCCGCGTGCACGTCCGGCTCCGGTGTGGCGAGCGGCGCCTCGTGCTGCAGCAGCGCAAGCAGCCGTTCGTGGCGCTGGGCGGCCGACGTGCTCGCCACGAGCGAGCGTGCCCGCTCGATCGCCGCGACGAATCGCTCGCGCTCGACCGGCTTCAGGAGGTAGTCAATCGCGTGCACCTCGAACGCGGAGAGCGCGTACTCGTCGAACGCCGTCACGAAGATCACGAACGGCACATGTCCGGTGAGCGCGCGCGCGACGTCGAGGCCGCCCATCCCGGGCATGCGCACATCGAGCAAAACGAGGTCGGGCTGCAGGCTCTCGATCGCGTCCACGGCCGACCGACCGTTCGCGCACTCGCCGACACACACCGTGTGAGGGACCTCTTCCAGCAGGCGCTTCAGTCGGTCTCTCGGCAGGCGCTCGTCGTCCACAATGAGCACTCGCAGCGGCCGGGCGTTGTTAGGCAGCGTCATGCGCGCCCTCCACCGCCTCGTGCCACCTGAAGATCAGCACCCATAGGCCGAACGACTGCGTCGCTGGGCGCAAGCGGATCGGGCTCGCGACGGAAAGGCAGCGTGACTCGCACGGTCGTGCCTCCTGTTTGCCGGCGCATGATCTCGAGATGGGCGGCATCGCCGTACAAGTGCGTGAGCCGCTCGCGCGTGTTGCGAAGTCCGGTACCAGTGCGCTTGCCGTTCGGCGACAGACCCACGCCGTCGTCCTCGATCTCCAGCGTCATCGTGTCCTGATGAACGCGAACGCGAATCTCGAGGCGGCCACCCGACTCCATGGGCTCGATGCCGTGATGCAGCGCGTTTTCTGCGAGCGGCTGCAGGAGGAAGCGCGGCACGAACGCGTCCAGGGCGTTCGGGTGCACGTCGAGATCGATCGTCAGGCGCTCGCGGAACCGCACGCGCGCGATGTCGAGATAGTTCTGCAGCAGCTCGAGCTCCTGACGCAGCGTCACTTCCTGCACCTCCGGATCGACGAACGACGACCGCAGCAGTCGAGACAGCCGCGTGATCATCGTATCGGCGCCGGACGGATCGCTGTATACCTGCTCGGCGATCGTGGTCAACGTGTTGAAGAGGAAATGTGGCCGGAGCTGTGATTGTAGCGCGTCGAGCCGGGCCGCATCGAGCTGCGACTGCAGCCGCGCGCGCCGCACCGACTCCGCCCTCGACACCGCCGCGTAATAGTCCGCGTGCGCGAGCGCGACGATGATGAAATACCATCCGAGGTCGAGCGCGAGCTGACGCGACACCTCGACGAGAAACGGCGCGTAGAACGCCGGCATGCCCGGACGGATGTACGGTGCCTCGACCCTCCACATATAGACGTCGAGCAGCGTGAAGCCGACAGCAATTGCCAGGTGCAGCGCGAGATGCATCGGCCACACACCACGCTCGATCCGAAAGCGCCGGCCGAGCGCGAGGAGAAACGGCGTGAACGCCGCCCACAGCATGCAGCTCGAAAAGTCGGACGCGAAGATCGGGATCCAATTGAAGTCCCGCCCGGTCCGCGTGAGCGTGAAGCCGAGTGTCTGCGTGTTCATGGCCGCGACGAGCGCCCAGACGCCGAAGATCAGCGCGAGGCGTCGCCAGGTCACGAAGGGAGGAGCTGGGCTATCGACCATCCTGGGAATCTCGGAGCCGCAACGTCGTGAAGCCACCCATCAGCCGGTGCCAAGACTGGGTGGCGTCGAACGCCCCATCATGGGCCGTACGAGGAGCCGCGACGATGCCCGTGTGATGGAGGTAGGCTCGTGCGGGGTAACCGGTGACTGGAAAGGATGAGGGATCGCGGCCGTACCGACAGTGGGCTACTCTATCGGGACGATCGCGCTTCCCCGCCTCGCTCGAGATGACAACATGATGAAGGCGTTTGTACCCCTCGTTGCAGCCACCACGCTCACCTGGAGCGCCGCACTCACCGCACAGGCCCCG
>JAJKIV010000054.1 GCA_021154285.1 Gemmatimonas sp.
AGTGGAAATCGAATCAATGCGGACGCGCGCCGATTCGGCGCCCATCTTCATGATGGATCCCTTGCCGCAGCTCTTCTCGATCTGTGCGATGGCCAGGTTCAGCGCCTTCTTGCGATCGTCCTGCACAGTTGAAACAGCCATTCATCCACCCATTGTGGTTGTCGTTGAAGCTCTGGCCACGGACCAGAATTTACGCCGGGAGGCGACCCATCCAACACCCGAAGAAAATACGAAGCGGATCGCGAAAACTCAAGCTCTCGACGGAGAGGTGAACGCGTTCTCTATATGCTTGATTCGCACCGCATTGCCCTCCATCAGTACCCCGATCACGTCAAAACGATAGCTCTCGTTCGGGCGACCGTGCCGGTCGATCCAGACCGCCGCCGAACGCACCAGCTCGCGCTGCTTTCGCCAGTGCACGGACTCTACCGGATCGGCAAACTGGTTCCCGCGCCGAGCTTTGACCTCGACGAACGCGACCAGCCCGTCTCGCTCCGCTACCAGATCGATGTCTCGATGGCCGCTCCGGAACCGCCGCTGCAGCACACGCCACCCACGCCGACGGAGCCATCGCTCGGCCACCCGCTCTCCCACCTCGCCGAATTCCTGCCGTGCCGCGGACATGGCGCGAACGTACACGGGCCCGTGAGAAACGCGTCATCGAACGAACCGCCGGGGTGTCATCCGATTGCGTCGGCGCCGCTTTCACGGATGCCTAACGTGAATGACGGACAACCGCGTGAGCGTACCACACCGGGGGATTGAGTCATTGGCCAGCAGCGCACCAGATTTTGGAATCAGGCCGGGATAGACCGAAGTAGGGACGGGTCTCCGAACGGGTTTTCGATTCCCGATTCCCTATTCCCGATTCCCCAACGATCGGTACAACGCTTGCGTTCGCCGTCGCCAGTGACCCACACGTCGATTCGTCCGCACACGTTGCGCATCGAGCCCACCCGTGGCTGGGTGGCTCTGCGGCTCGGTGAGGTCGTCGCCTATCGGGAATTGCTGTACTTCCTGGTCTGGCGCGACCTCAAGGTACGCTACAAGCAAACTATACTCGGGGTCGCTTGGGCGGTGCTCCAGCCACTGCTCACGATGCTCGTGTTCGCGCTGTTCTTCGGACGGCTCGCCCGTGTCCCATCCGACGGCGTGCCCTATCCGCTGTTCGCATACACGGCCCTCGTACCGTGGACGTTCTTTGCGACTGGGCTCACACTGGCGTCAAACAGCCTCGTCGGAAGCGCCAACCTCATCACGAAGGTCTACTTCCCACGCCTGACGATCCCTCTTGCTACCGTGCTCGCGGGGCTCGTTGATTTTGCGCTCGCCTTCCCGGTGCTGTTCGGGCTCATGTGGTGGAACGGGGTCGCGCCAACCGCGCAGGTCGTGTGGCTTCCCGTGTTCATCGCGCTAGCCTTTGCGACCGCGCTCGGCGTCGGACTCTGGCTTTCGGCACTCAATGTCGAGTTCCGAGACGTTCGCCACGTGGTGCCCTTCCTCACGCAGCTTTGGATGTTCGCGACTCCCATCGCGTATCCAAGCAGCCTGCTCCCCGAGAAATGGCGCACCTTGTACGCGCTGAACCCGATGGTCGGCGTTGTGGAGGGATTCCGCTGGGCACTCCTCGGTACCGCGACGCGCCCGGGGCCTATGATTGTCGTCTCTGGTGCCGCCGCGCTCGCGCTGTTGATCGGCGGCGCTTTCTTTTTCCGACGCATGGAGCGCACGTTCGCCGATGTCGTCTGACGTCGGATTTCCCGCGGACCTATCGCTCGCGCCGACGCCGCACGAGGCGCCGCGCGTCATTCGCGTCTCGCACCTCGGCAAGCAGTACCAGCTGGGCACACGAGCGCGCTATCGAACGCTTCGCGAAGCGCTCGTCGAAAGCGCGATGGGCATCGCGCGATCCGTCGGGCGTGGTCGGACTCGCCGCGCGGTGGAGCGCTTCTGGGCGCTCGACGATGTGTCGTTCGATGTTGCCCAGGGAGACGTCGTCGGCATCATCGGACGGAACGGGTCCGGCAAGAGCACGCTGCTCAAGATTCTCTCGCGGATCGTGGAGCCGACGCGCGGCACGGTGGACCTCGAAGGACGGGTCGGGTCGCTGCTCGAGGTGGGCACGGGTTTCCACCCCGACCTGACCGGACGCGAGAACGTCTTTCTCAGCGGTGCTATCCTCGGGATGCGCCGTACCGAGATCGACGAGAAGTTCGACGAGATCGTGGAATTCGCGGAGGTGGAGCGCTTCATCGACACTCAGGTGAAGCACTACTCGAGCGGCATGTACATGCGTCTCGCCTTCTCCGTGGCCGCGCACCTCGAGCCTGATATTCTCGTCGTCGACGAAGTGCTCGCCGTCGGCGACGCGGCGTTCCAGAAGAAGTGCCTCGGTAAGATGGGAACGGTCGCCCGGCACGGACGTACGGTATTGTTCGTGAGCCACAACATGGGCGCGGTGGTGTCGTTGTGTTCGCGGGCCCTGTTGCTGCAGTCCGGTCACCTCGTGCTGGACTCCGACCCGATCACGGTCGCCGCGCGATACCAGGCGACGCTCACGGCGGCGCCGACGTCGACGACAGACCTCGCTGGTGCCGAGCATTACGGGTCGGGCAAGGCGCGGTTCGTGTCGCTCCAGTTCGTGCCTGAGCGCCGCGATGGGACCACGCGCGAGATGATGTGTCCGGGCAGCCGGCTTCGAGTCGAGACGCGCATTGTCTGCTCAGCCCCGGTCGATAGCGCGAACGTCGGAATCACCATCTACGACGCGAGCGGCTACCGGCTCGTCGATGCGAACACGGCGATGCAGGGGCGCTTCGTCTCCATGAAGCCCGGTGACGAGGCGTGCGTCGATTTCGCGCTCGACGATGTCCGTCTCAAACCCGGCACGTATCTCGTCGGCCTCTGGATGGGGCGCAGCAATGTGGAGGACATTGACGGGATTCTGTACGCGGCTACGCTCGAGGTCGAGCCCGACCCGCAGCAGCTCCAACACTCCGAGCAGTTCCCAGGCTCGTACCTGTGTGCGTTCAAACATAGCGTCGTGATCTCGACCCAAGCCGGCGACGTCGCCCCACCCGGCGTTCGCGATGAGCCCGGGCAACGCAGCGCGGCAGGCGCTTCCCGTTAGGCTATACGGAACCGTGCGAATCCCCCCGGAGCTGCGCTGCGTGGTTCATGGCGAACCGTTCGCCCTCCAGGGCGGCTTCGCGAACAGCCAGGAGGTCGAGCATGCCACCGCGCTCTCGTGTCCGAGCGGTTGTTCGGTGCCCGTCGTGCGCGGGATTCCGCGATTTGTGCCGTCGGAAGGCTACACCGCCGCGTTCGGCTGGCAGTGGAAGCGCTTTCGACGGTCGCAGCTCGACTCCTACAGCGGCACCACGATCTCACGCGACCGTCTGACCCGATGCCTCGGCGGGAGCCTCGACGTCGTTCGAGGCAAGGCCGTGCTCGAAGCCGGGTGCGGTGCTGGACGCTTCACCGAGATCTTGCTCGATGCGGGCGCTCGCGTCCTTGCCGCTGATCTGTCGTCCGCCGTCGAGGCGAATTACGCAAACCGCGGGAGCGCTCGCGGCTACTTCATTTGCCAGGCGGACGTTTGCGATCTTCCCGTCGCGCCACGGTCATTCGATGTCGTACTCTGCCTCGGAGTCGTCCAGCACACTCCGGATCCCGAAAAGACGATCGCCGCGCTCGCGGGCTATGTGAAGCCGGGCGGGCTGATCGCGATCGACCACTATGCACGCGACTACCCCGCGACTTGGTCGCGGCGGGCGATCCGGGCGCTGCTGCTCCGTCTGCGGCACGACCAGGCGCGCCAGATAGCGTTAGGCATCACGCGGACGCTGCTCCCGATTCATCGCGCGTTGTGGCATCGCCGGCGAGGATTCGGTCGGCTGCGGCGGTATCTGGGACGGTTGTCGCCCGTCGTCGACTACTACGACGCGTATCCGGAACTACGGCCCGAGCTGCTCGTCGAGTGGGCATTGCTGGACACTCACGATACGCTGACGGACCAGTACAAGCACCTTCGTAATCCGGACGAGATACGGGCGACACTCGATGCCCTCGGCCTTTCGAACGTGGAGGTGTGTGCGGCTGGGAACGGCGTCGAAGCTCGTGCCCGAGGGGCGACCGACGAAGCGCGTCGGGACAACGGTGACTCGCCGCTGGCGCTCACACACGTGACGGACGCGGCCTGACCATGTGCGGAATCGCCGGATTCACAGGGCCGCGGGACGACGCCGCGCTGCAGGCGATGGTGTGCGCGCTGCACCATCGCGGTCCCGACGATAGCGGCGCGTGGACCAGCGAATCGGCATCGCTCGGCATGGCCCGGCTCGCCGTGCTCGATCCGAGCGCCGCCGGCCATCAGCCGATGTCGATCGAGGACGGGGCCATCCAGATCGTGTACAACGGCGAGGTCTACAACTTTGCCGCGGAGCGCCGAGCGCTCGCCGCCATGGGCGTGAGTTTCCGCTCGACCTCCGACACAGAAGTCGTGCTCCGCCTCTATGAACGCTATGGAGTCGATTTCGTCGGCAGGCTTCGCGGAATGTTCGCGTTGGCCATCTGGGACCGGCGCTCCGGCCCCGGGCGCGAGCGGCTCGTTCTCGCACGTGACCATCTCGGCATCAAGCCCATGCTCTATGCCGAGGTGCGTGGGCGGGTTGTGTTTGCGTCGGAGTTGAAGGCGCTGCTCGCGAGCGGTCTTATCGCGCCAACAATCGACCCGACTGCGCTGCGGACACTGCTCACCTATGGAGCCGTGCTTCAGCCGCGCACGATGCTCCGCGACGTGAACGCCCTCCCGCCCGGGCACCGGTTGATTGTGGAGGCCGGGAAGACGTGGCTCGAGCGATATTGGTCGTTAGGCCTGGACCGGGTCGCCGGTCTCCGATCGCGGCCGTACGGCGACCAGGTCGACGCCGTGGCCGAGGTTCTCGAGCAATCGGCGCGGCTGCAGCTCGTGAGCGACGTACCGCTGGGCGCGTTCCTCAGCGGCGGCGTGGACTCGTCCATCCTCGTCGCGGTGATGACCAAGGCGCTCGGAACGCCGGTCAAGACGTTCTCGGTCGGGTTTGCCGCCGAGGGCTCGGCAATGGATGAAACCGCCGACGCCGAGCGGATGGCGCGCCACTTGGGGACCGATCACACCACGTCGATCGTGACTGGCGACGACGTTCGCGATCGGATTGCCGCCATCGCTGCCGCGCTCGATCAGCCCAGCGTGGACGGCGTGAACAGCTACTTCGTGTCGTTGGCAGCACGGCGCGACGTCACGGTTGCGGTCTCAGGCACTGGGGCAGACGAGCTATTTGCCGGGTACCCGTGGTTCATCACCATGGCGCGTGAGTCGGAGCGATGGGCGCGCGAGCCGTGGCGAGCGCTGGCTGGATCCCTCGTGGCGGCGGCCGCGAGGCACCCCGCGTTCGACCGTCTGCTTCGACGACAAGGCGGCGGTGAGATCCATCGGCTTCGCCGCGGTGGGTTTGTCGGGGCGTACGGGGAGACGTACCAGATCTTCGGGCCGGTGGGAGCGGCGCGACTGCTCGCCCGATCGGTCGCATCGGCCGCTGGTGCGGGTACGCCGCCTCATCGCGATCTGACGAAGCTCGACGAGTTGGCCGGCGGCTCGGCGATCGAGCGCGTGTCGGCGCTCGCGATGCGAGGATACCTCACCAATCAGCTGCTCCGGGACATCGACGCCGTTTCGATGGCGCACTCGCTCGAGGTGCGAGTGCCCTATCTCGATATCGACGTCGTCGACACGGTCCTGTCGCTGCCTGACGTGGCGAAGTTGGGTGACGTGCGCGCGGATGACCCGTACGGTCGGACGTATCGCGACACGGGAGCCAAGCGCGTGCTCATCGACGTCGGCCGCCAGTGGCTGCCTCGGGACTTCGACGTGCAGCCGAAACGCGGCTTCGCGATGCCGTTCACGGCCTGGCTTCGCGGGCCGTTGCGAGACGTGTTCGACGACACGGTCAACGGACCGGGAGCGAAGCGTCGCGGTCTTCTCGAGCCGTCCGGCGTCGAGCGGGTGCGTGACCGGTTCCGGCGCGGCGAGGCGCCGTGGCCCGAGCCGTGGCTCCTCATGATGCTCGAGCTGTGGTGCCGCGAGGTGCTGGACGCGGCGGGGCGCGCATCCGCGGCTCGGACGGCGCGCGCGCCTAACGTCGATGCGTCGGAGCTCGTGCTGTCGCCAGCCCTCGGTCGCGGTGGTGCCGCGTGACGGTCGTTCACGAGCCACCGCGTGCTCCGTCGGGGAATGCGACGGGCACCCCAGTCGGCGACGTCGCGTGGGCGCGCGTGACGCGGTTCGACGACGATTCCCACCCGGGCCGGCCACGCATCCTGTTCATTGGACAGGCCGAGAGCACCCATGCACACGCCTGGATCGACCTGCTGGCGGATGCGGACCTCAACGTGCGAATGTTCGCTGTTCCGGGTGGTGTTCCGCCGGATTCCTGGGAAGTCCGCACCTACGTGAGCACGCCGACAAGCCAGCGCCTCGATAACCGAACGCGTCGCCGGTTGTATCCCGCCGGCCGACTGGCGCGCGCACCAAAGCGCGCGTACGCGCGGCTGGTGTCCAGCGATCGCGCGGTCGAGCAGCGTTGGCTGTCCCAGGTCATCCGCGAGTGGAAGCCGAACATTGTTCACACGTTAGGTCTCGATCCCGCTGGCGAGTTCTACTTCGATACACGGAAAGAGTACGGCCTCGAGACCGTAGCGGCGTGGATTGCGCAAACGCGCGGAGGGTCGGACCTCGCGCTGGCGCGACACGACGAGGCAAGAGCGTCCCGACTGGCGGCCGTGTTGCGGGCGAGTGACTGCATCCTGAGCGACAACGCCGTCAACTTCCAGATCGCTCGAGAGATGGGTGTTCGTTCCGAGCAGCTCTCGCCGATCGGCACCGTGCCGGGCACCGGCGGCGTCGACATCGATGCACTTCACTCGTACGCGTGTGGACGGCCGTCGTCGCGCTCCGTGGTCCTGTGGCCGAAAGCCTACGAGTGCCCGTGGTCGAAGGCCCTTCCCGTATTTCAGGCGCTCGTCACGCACTGGGATCGTCTGCCGCCGTGCGAGTTGCACCTGCTCGCGATGGAGCCGGAGACGCGCATGTGGTTCCACTCGCTGCCGGCCCATATCAGGCAGGCGTGTCGCATCGAGGACCGCATTCCTCGCCACGAGGTGCTGCAGCTGATGGGACGTGCGCGCGTCATGCTCGCTCCATCGCTCGTCGACGGCACCCCGAATTCCATGTTCGAGGCAATGGCTACGGGCGCGCTCCCGATTCTCTCGCCGCTGGACACGATCCGGCCGCTGGTGCGCGACGCATCGAACGTGCTGTTCGCGCGTAACCTTTATCCCGACGAGATCGGGGACGCGCTCGTTCGCGCCATGCATGACGACGTGCTCGTAGATTCGGCGGCGGAGCGAAATCTTGCGCTCGTCCGACAGCTGGCCGACCGATCCGCCATCCGCCCGCGAGTGGTGGGCCTGTACGAGTCGCTCGTGACCGGGAGGCTATCGTGAGGGCGCTGGTGCTTGGAGGCGCCGGGATGCTCGGCCATCGGCTCTGGCGTGAGCTCGACCAACAGATGGATGCCTTCGCCACCGTGCGCGGTTCTGCAGACAACTACGCCTCATTGGACTGGTTTGACCCGCGGCGTGTCATCGGAGCCGTCGATGTGCTCTCCGACGCGGATCTGGATCGCGCGATGTCGGCGGCGAAACCAGACGTGGTGATCAACGCCGTCGGCATCGTCAAGCAGCGGCGCGACGCCGACAGTGCGACCACCACGATCGCGGTGAATGCCCTGCTCCCGCATCGCCTCGCTGATCGGTGCACAGCCGCGGGCGCGCGTCTCGTCCACATCAGCACGGACTGTGTGTTCGCCGGCACCAAAGGCGCGTATACGGAAGCTGATTTCCCGGATGCGCACGACCTGTACGGGCGCAGCAAGCTGTTGGGCGAAGTCGACCGGGCTGGATGCCTAACGCTGCGGACCTCGATGGTGGGCCGGGAGATTCGGACATCGCGCGGACTCTTCGAGTGGTTTTTCTCGCATCGCGGGGAGATCGTGCCAGGCTTCACGCGGGCGCGGTTCAGCGGGCTCACGACCGCCGAGCTGTCGCGCGTAGTCGCCGACATCATTCAGCATCGTCCCGATCTTCGGGGCGTGTGGCACGTTGCTGGCGATCCGATCAACAAGTTCGACCTTCTCACGATCGTGAACGACGCGTTTGGCCTGGGCTCCACGCTTCGGCCGGACGAGTCGTTCGTGTGCGACCGCACGCTCGACGCGAGTCGCTTCATGAACGCGACGGGATATCGCCCGCCTTCGTGGGCGGCGATGGTGGCCGAGATGGCGGCCGACCCGACGCCCTACGATGCATGGGCACTTCAGTGGACCTCGACCGCACACGGCCGCTCGACGGCAAGCACATCGTAGTCACCGGGGGAACCGGGTCACTCGGCAAGGTGCTCATCCGCCGCCTGTTAGGCGGTGAGATGGGCCGTCCGCGCCGGATCACGGTATTCTCCCGGGATGAGGCAAAGCAGCACGACATGCGGCTCCACTACAAGAACCGCGTCGTGGCGACGGACGAAATCGTCTATCGCAATTTCAGCGAGCTCCTGACGTTCGTGATCGGTGACGTCCGCGACTATCACTCGCTCGCGTCGGTCCTCCGCACCGCCGACGTGGTGGTGAATGCCGCGGCGCTCAAGCAGGTCCCGACGTGCGAATATTTTCCGTACGAGGCCGTACAGACGAACATCACGGGCCCGGAAAACATCATTCGTGCCATTCGCGAGAACGGCTTGGCGATCGAGACGGTCGTTGGCGTCAGCACCGACAAGGCGTGCAAGCCCGTCAACGTGATGGGAATGACCAAAGCGATTCAGGAGCGCGTGTTCACGTCGGCAAACCTCACGTGCCCGGACACCCGATTCGTCTGCGTGCGCTACGGGAACGTGCTCGCCTCGCGGGGGTCAGTCATCCCGCTGTTCCACGAGCAGATTCGAAGTGGCGGCCCGGTCACGATCACGACCACCGACATGACGCGATTTCTGCTCTCGCTCGAGGAGGCGGTCGACACGGTCTTCGCGGCCATGCGTGGTGCCCGCCGCGGTGAGACATACATCCCGCGCGTGCCGTCGGCGAAAGTCACGGACGTCGCACGGGCCCTCGTTGGCGAACGAAACATCGACACGGTCGTCACGGGCATTCGGCCGGGCGAGAAGGTGCACGAGATCCTGATCTCGGAGGAGGAGTGTCACCGTAGTGTGGACCGTGGACAGTTCTACGCGATCCAACCCGTGCTGCCCGAGCTGCATGGTGACCACGAGCCCATTGCGGCACTTCCAGGCGAGTACAGCTCGGCGAACGAAGTCATGAGCTATGACGACGTCGTCGCTTTGCTCACGCGGCAGAACCTGCTCCTGGCGGCGGAAGTGCCGGCGGGAAATGGGGTCGAGCTCCTTCGATGAAGGTCATGACCGTTCTCGGGACACGGCCCGAGATCATTCGATTGTCCCGGCTCATCCCAAAGCTCGATGCGCTGTGCAGCCATGTGTTGGTCCACACCGGCCAGAACTTCGACCCGGCGCTCAGCGACGTGTTCTTCCGTGAGCTTGGCGTTCGGCCACCCGATATTTCGTTAGGCGTCCGGGCCGAGTCGTTCGGCGAGCAGGCGGGCCAGATTCTCACGGGGGTCGAACGGGCCATGCGCAACGAGCGTCCGGACCGACTCCTCATCCTCGGCGACACGAACAGTGGCCTGTCGGCCGTCGTGGCGAAGCGCCTCGGCGTGCCGGTCTATCACATGGAAGCCGGTAATCGCTGCTTCGACGACCGCGTGCCGGAGGAAGTGAACCGGCGGATCATCGATCATTCGAGCGATGTGCTGCTTCCCTACACCGAACGGAGCCGCGCGAATCTCCTGCGGGAAGGAATCGCGGCCCAGCGAGTGATCGTGACCGGTAACCCGATCCTCGAGGTGATCCGACACTACGAGAGCTGTATCGACGCGTCCGACGTCCACACTCGGCTCGGTGTGCAGCGCGGCGGCTACTTTCTGGTGACGGCGCACCGCGCGGAGAACGTGGACGTGCCGGAGCGGCTGCGACAGCTGGCCGAGGCGTTGGCGCGCGTTGGCGCGGAGCACGATGTGCCGATCGTAGTGAGCATGCACCCGCGCACCCGCAGTCGGCTCGAGGCGTTCGGCATGACCGATCTCGTCGCGGGCCTGCGGGTGCTTCCCCCGTTAGGCTTCTTCGACTTTCTCGCACTCGAGCGCGACGCTGCGTGCGTGCTGACCGACAGCGGCACCGTGCAGGAGGAATGCTGCATCCTGCACGTCGCCAACGTCACCACGCGGGACGTGACGGAACGCCCCGAGACCGTCGAGTGTGGGAGCAACGTAATCGTCGGTGTCGATCCCGATCGGATCGCGACAGCGGTTCGCGCCGCGGTCCAGCGTGAGCGCAATTGGACTGTCCCGCCCGAATACCTGGCGCCGGCCGTCAGCGACACGGTCGCGAACATCGTGCTGAGTGAGCCCCCGCGGTGACGGCGACATCGGTCTCCGCGCAGAACGACGCCGGTCGGGCCACGCCGCCGATAAGCGCACCGCGGCTGCTCATCGTCTCGCCAGTGGCACCGGTGCCCGAGGGTGTGGGTGGAGTCTATCTCCGCGATCTCTGCCTCATGTACCCGGCCGACCGGCTGGCCTTCGCGATCCTTCCGGGGATCGGGTCGGGGCCATGGCCAGAGGCGCTCGCCGCTGCGCCGCGAACGGTGCTCGATGCCGTCCCGGAGCGCGGGTTCAATCGATGGGGGCGCAAGGTTCAGGAATCCACTCGCGCGCTCTTCGACCGCTACGTGGACACGCAGCACCTGCCGAAGCTGGTCGATCAGATCACGGCGTTCGCAGCCCAAACGAAGCCGGACCTGGTGTGGGTGCCCCTGGCGGGTCCGACGATGATCAACATCGCGCGGGTTCTGCCCAGCCGCCTGGGCGTGCCGATGATCACGACTGTTTGGGATCCCCCGGACTACGCGCTTTCGCATTACTGGGGTATCCGCGGGCACGCGCTGGAGCGGGTGATGACGCGGTTCGGCGATGCGGTCCGCGGGTCCGTGCGCTGCGCGGTCGCATCGACGGAGATGAAGGAGACGTACGAGCAGCGATACGGAACACGGTGTGTTCCGATGATCCACGGTCTACCGGAGTCGGACTGGCTTGCTCCTGGCGGGTTGCGGCCGCCTAACGAACCGTTCGTGATCGGCTACGCGGGAAGCCTGTACGCCCGTCGCGAGTGGGACGCGCTGGTTGAGAGTCTGGCCTCGCTGCGCTGGCGTGTGGGGGGGCGAGAAGCGATCGTGCGGGTCCTCGCCGCGAGCTTCGACGTGCGCGTGTCGGGGCCGGCGCGCCTCGAGTTCCTGGGGTGGCACTCCACAACCGACGCCGTGAAGATCCTGTCTGGCTGCGACGTCTGCTACGTGCCTTACTGGTTCGACGACGCGTTTCGCCCGGGTGTCGAGCTGTCGTTCCCGAACAAGATGTCGTTGTATCTGGCGGCCGGGCGGCCGGTCCTCTTTCACGGGCCGGAGCGGTCCACGCCCACACGGTTCCTCGAACGGTGGCCCGTGGGCATAGCGTGTCACTCGCTCGACCCTCGCGCGATCGCCGATGCGCTGACGGTTGCGGCCACCGATGCGGAGTTTCACGAGCGAGCCGCAGCCGCGATTCCCCAGGCACTTCGGGCCGAGCTCGGGCTCCACGTGTTCAGGCGTCGGTTTGCGGAGTTCGTGGGCGTGGACGAATCCGTGTTGGCGGCGCCAGCAACCTGACGACGAAATCACCCGCTCGAGCGGCCAGCGTGCGAACGGTCCTGCTCATCTCGTACACGTTCCCGCCGCAGTACGATGTCAGTGCGCGGCGTGCCGCGAAGCTGTGCAAATACCTTCCGGGCGCGGGATGGCGTCCGATCGTCCTGACGAAGGACTGGACGCGGGACGTGGCCCCCGAAGACCGCAGCGTGTTCACGGTCACTCAGCACGCCGGGGCAGTCGCGGCCCTGAATGGAGTGACGATCGTCCGAGCTCCCTACCGTACCCGCGACAATCCGCTGCGGCGGCTCCATCAGCTGCTGGGAGGAACCTACGAATCCGGCCCGGCGAACCATCGCGAGCGCTCGCTACGGAAGTGGAGCCCGGTCGCCCTCACGCGGAGAACACTGTCGCTCTTCTCGCCGACCTTCGGAGACTTTCCGGATGCATTCCGTGGCTGGGTTGCACCAGCGGTTCGTTCGGCGCTCGAGTTTCTCGCGCGCGAGCGAGTAGACGCGATCCTGAGCCTCTGCCCGCCGGCAACGGCGCACGTCGTGGCCGCGGAGGTCGCGCGCCGAACCGGCCTGCCTTGGGTCGCGCAGTTCGACGATCTGTACAGCTTTCACCTGGAGCGACAGCGGCGCTCGGAATGGCGTCCCTACGCTGACCGCCGTCATCGCGAGTGGATGCGACACGCGACGCTGGCGGGGGCGATCACGCCGGCGATGCTCGCCTACGTTCAGAGGACATACGGCGTGGACGGCGAAGTCGTCGTCGTCGGATACGACCCTGATGAGAGTCCATCCATTCGCCGTGAGCCGCACGACCGACTCCGACTTGCGTACACGGGATCGATCTACCCGGGTGATCAGCGCCCCGACCTCCTGTTCGCCGCTCTCGAGCGAGTCATCCGTGAGCGCGGCAGTGAAAAGCCGCCACTGGAAGTGATCTTCGCCGGTACGGGCCGAGACGCGGAGCTCGAGGCGAGCCTCGCGGCATTCCCCGCGGCGGCGCGAGCCTGTCGATTTGTGGGCCGAGTGCCGCCCGACGAAGCACTCCGGCTGCAGCGTGAAGCGGATGGGCTCGTGCTTCTCAATTGCACGAATCCGTCGCCTGAGGAGGGCACGCTGAGCTACCCAGCCAAGACGTTCGAGTATCTCAATGCGGGACGGCCGATACTGGCCTTGCCGCGCGACCCCGGAGGGTGGGGGGATCGTCTTCTCGAGACGACGCGCGCCGGTACGACGGCGGAGTCGCCGGACGCTGCGGCCGCGGTGCTCACGCGTTGGCTCGACGAGTGGCAACGCACGGGCGAAATTCCATACTCGTCAGATCGGGACGAGATCGAGCGATACAGTCAGCCGCGTCAGGCCGCGGTGCTCGGCTCTCTGCTCGACCGGGCGGTCGACATTCACGCGGCGCGCACAGGGTAGCGTTCGCCGCGATCGGAGCCACATGGCATTCGACCTGGCGGCTTGGGCGGTCATTTTCGTGGCGGTCTGGGTCGTCGGGCGTGGCGCTCTCGCGCTCCTGGACGCTCGCGACGTGCGCTCAGGCGACCGCGTCATTCTGGCCGCGTGGATCGGCGTCATCGTGTGCGCAAACGTGCTGCTCGGCGTTTCGCTCTTCACCGCGCTGACGCCCATTGTTTCGGCCTCCGTCGCCGTGGTGGTGTGCGCGTTAGGCACGCTGGCAATGTGGCGCGCGCCGGGGCGGCTACCGCCGCGCGCGAGTGGCCCCGCTCTGCCGACATGGGCGATCGTCACGGGAGTGGCAGCCGTCACCATCGGCGCCGCGGCTCTCGCGAGTGATCCCGTCACGCTCTACGACTCGCTCGTCTATCACGTGGGCCTGATCCGATGGCTACGTGAGGCGGGTACCGTGCCCGGTATGGCGCTCATTCACAACCGCCTGGGGCATGTGTCGGCATGGTTCACCATTGCGGCGGTGTTCGACGCGGGACCCGTTGCGAATCGCGCGTCGAATGTGCCGCTCGGTTTCGCGCTCGTGCTCACCGGTATACAGACCGGGATCGCGACGGCACGCATTGCGGCAAGGCGCGCCGTTATAGCCGACTGGTTTCTGGCGCTTGGCTCGGCGGCGCTCATCTGGGCGATTGTCGTGGGTCGCGCTGCCAGTCCCTCTCCGGACGTTGCGACGAACGCGTTGATTCACGTCGCGGCGTGGGCCGTACTCGTCGTGTCGCCGGCGCCGACGTCGTTCACGCGCCGCCTCATCCCGTTCGTGATCGCGCTGGGGGCCTGCTCGGTGAAGCTCTTTGCCGTGCCTGCGCTCGTCGTGACGGGTGCGTACGCGCTCCTCGCGTCGCCAGGCGATGGCGCCGGTCGTCTATATCTCCGGCGTGTCCTGGTTTGCGCGGGCCTCGCTGTGTCGATTGTGGGCGCCTTCATCGTGGCGAATCTGCTTGCCTCCGGGTGCCCGGCGTTTCCATCGTCGATCGGGTGCCTCGATGCACCGTGGTCCATCGGCGCCGCACGCGCAGCCGACTATGCGGCCTACGTCCGCGACGTCGCCCGATGGCAGCGGCGTGGCGAAGTGCCGAGCGATTCGATCGGCTGGATCGCGCCGTGGATCAGCGATCATCCGTGGATCGCGCTCCTCACTGTGATTTGTTTTCCGCTCGGGATCCATATCGCTCGGCGCGTCGCGTCGATGCGTGTCGAGCAGCCGCCGCGAGCCGACGTTGACGGCGTGAGCACCGTTGCCGCGTTCGCGATGCTCGGAGCCGCGTTGGCAGCGTGGCAGGCGCCGGCGCCGCGCTTCCTTTACGCGTTCGTGATCGCGGTGCCTGCCCTCGCGTTATCGCTCGCCATGCACTCCCGGACGCGAGCCACGCTCGCTGGGCCGCAATTCACCAGACAGGGCGCGCTCGCGTTCGTGGCCACGAGCATCGCGGTCGGCGGCGCGTATGCGGTCGCGTCTCAGAAGCTCAATCTCCGGTCAGCGGTAGAGCGCGGAACGCCGCTCGTCACGGTCACTCGTGCCGATCTGCTCTTACCGGCGGCGCCGGCGCTGCCTCTCCGATTGTTTCGCTGGCGTGTGAACGACGTGGAGGTGCTCACGCCTGTTCCACGGCCGGTCGCCGACACGCTCGACTATCGGAGCGTGATCGTCCTCGATTCACCGCTCGAGAAATGCTCCGCGGCGCCAATCCCGTGTACTCCCTATGTGCCCCGGGGGAACGTACGGCTTCGCCGTTCCGCGCAGGGGACAGCCGGAGGGTTCGTACGCGACCAGCGGCCGAGCGTTGCGGGACGCGCGCTGACCTGTGTTGGCGAGGTCGACGTGACGGCGTCGACCCGATTACCGGGTCCCCAAACGGCACCGGGGTCGAATGACTCGCGTTGCGGCGATGATCGCCGTTAGGCGGTTCGCGCCGGGCCCGAGAGGGCTAGCCCCACAGACGAAGGGTGTTCGGATGAAGCCGATCACCCGGATCCTTCAGGATCGCTCCTCGGTACTCAACTTGCCACTCGGCACGAGCCGGGACTGAGAAATGACGACCTCGGGAAGCCCTGGCGTCACGAGGTCGTTGACCAAGGAACGATGAGAGACCCGACGTGCCGTCGGAGCCGTCGCCACGCACGGAGCAAACCTGCGAACATCGGCGTCATCGATGTTCGAAACCGGCGTTAGGTCTTGCCGTTATCCATCTCTCCTGGCTGTGGCGGCAACCCGGCGAGGCCATTCCGACGGTTGATGCTTCCGTGGCCTTAGGCCCGAACGCCACGCCGGACGTCGACATCCTCCCACAGGACTACGCGCGCGGACCGCAGATCCGATCCAGGTCCTCGAGACCGCTCAGAATTTCGCGCGGTTTCGACCCGTTAGGCGGACCGAGAATTCCCGCCGAGTGAAGCTGGTCAATGATGCGCGCAGCGCGGCCGTAGCCAACACCGAGCCGGCGCTGGAGCAACGACGTCGACCCGAGCTGGTGCTGGATACACACCTCGGCCGCCTCGCGGAACAGCTTGTCCCGGTCGGCGTCGTCGAACTCCTCCGCGTCGTCCCCGCCCTTCTCCAGCGCCTCGCGCGCTCGGACGGTCTCGAGAATGTCCGGCTCCGCGTTTGTCGGCTCCTCGACCACGAGACCCTGCGCGGCAAGCGCCGCACGGCGCGCTTCGCGCTTGGCGTCGTACCACTGCATCAGGCGCTCGGTATCCTCGCTCGAGATGTACGCGCCCTGAAGGCGGGACGGCTCCGACTTGCCGGGCGGGATGAACAGCATGTCACCGTTGCCTAACAGCGCCTCGGCGCCCATCCCGTCGAGGATCGTCCGACTATCCACCTGCGACGCCACGCG
>JAJKIV010000055.1 GCA_021154285.1 Gemmatimonas sp.
AAGTCGCGCCAGTCGCTCGCCGCGCGTCATCAGTGAGCGCTGCTCACGATTCGCGCCGCGAGCGCGATGAGTGGGACGCGAGGTACCGCGAGCGGGGGAAGGAGTCGGACCACGCCGCGTCGCCCTGGGTCATCGAGCGCTGCGCCACTCTGCCAGACCACGCACTCATCCTCGACCTGGCCGGTGGGACCGGCCGCAATGCCGAACCGATCGCGCGGGGCGGCATGACCGTCGTCGTCATGGACTTTGTCTATCGCGCGGTGACGGCCGCCGCGGCTCGATACGACCGAATCCTCGGCGTCGTGGCGGATGCGAGCGCGCTGCCGTTCCGGGCCGACTCGTTCGACGCGATCGTCTGCGTCAGCTTTCTCGATCGATCGCTGTTCAAACGGTTCGCCGAGATGCTGAAGCCAGGCGGATTGCTGGTGTACGAGACGTTCACACGCGCCCATCTGGATGTGGTCGCACGCGGCGCCGCGCGCGGCCCGCGGAACGCCGCCTTTTTGCTCGAAGCAGGCGAACTGCCGATGCTCGTCAATCCGCTGGTAGTCCAGGAGCACAATGAGGGGCTCGTAGTCGATGACGCCGGTGAACGGCACGTGGCTCGCGTTATGGCCCGGAAGCGATGGACAGGGTGAAGGGGCGTTGGCTTTCGATTCCCGATTCCCGATTCCCGATTCCCGAGTAGTTTCACGCCATGGCAACATTTGGCAATGGTCGACGCGTTGCGATCGTCGCTGGCGTGCGGACACCGTTCGCCCGCTCGGGGACCGCGCTGAAAACCATTTCCGCCATAGATCTCGGGAAGACATGTGTGGCCGAGTTGATCCAGCGCACGAGCCTCGACGGACGCGACGTCGAGGCGCTCGTCTTTGGAACGGTCGTGCCATCGGTGCTCGCGCCTAACATAGCGCGCGAAGTTGCACTGTTGCCGATGCTGCCGAAAGGCGTGCAGGCCGTCACCGTGAGTCGCGCCTGCGCCTCGGCCAACCAGGCGATCACTGACGCCGCTGACCAGATCGCGCTCGGACACGTCTCCGTTGCCATTGCGGGTGGCGCGGAGTCGCTGTCCAACGTGCCGATCCTTCACTCACGCGGATTCTCCGACGCCCTCGTGAGCGCGTCCCGCGCCAAGACACTTGGCGGCCGAGTGAAA
The DNA here is from genome assembly GCA_021154285.1 of Gemmatimonas sp. Classification (GTDB taxonomy): domain Bacteria; phylum Gemmatimonadota; class Gemmatimonadetes; order Gemmatimonadales; family Gemmatimonadaceae; genus JAJKIV01. Next base: position 1,157 of record JAJKIV010000055.1, read on the forward strand.
GCGCTCTCGCACATACGACCCAAGGACCTCGTGCCGATCACGCCCGCGATCGCCGAGCCATCGACGGGTGAGACGATGGGGCAGTCGGCCGAGAAGATGGCGAAGATCAACCACGTGAGCCGGGACGAGCAGGACCAGTTCGCCCTCAGGTCGCATCGTCTAGCGGCGGCCGGTACGAAGGATGGTCGCCTCACCGCGGAGATCGCACCGACCTACGTCCCGCCGAAATACGAGCTCGTCATCGGAGCAGACAACGGCATTCGCGACGACACGAGCATCGACCAGCTCGCGGCGCTCAAGGCGGTGTTCGACCGGCGGTACGGCTCGGTGACGGCAGGCAACTCGTCGCCGCTCACCGACGGGGCCGCGGCGGTGCTCCTCATGAGCGACGATCGCGCGCGTGCGCTCGGCTACACGCCGCTGGGATTCATTCGCTCGTATGCGTACGCCGCGCTCGACCCCGGAGAACAGCTGCTGCAGGCGCCGGTACTGGCCGCGCCCGTAGCGCTGCGACGCGCCGGGCTCTCGTTGCGCGACATCGACCTCGTCGAGATGCACGAGGCGTTTGCGGCACAGGTGCTCTCGAACCTTCGCGGGTTCGAGTCGAAAGCCTGGGCGGAGCGCGCGGGGTTCTCCGAGCCGGTGGGCGAGGTGGATCGGGCTCGACTGAACGTCATGGGCGGCTCGATCGCGATCGGCCATCCGTTCGGCGCGACCGGTGCTCGGATAACGACGACGTTGCTCAACGAGCTGGCGCGACGTGGCGGGCAGTTCGGGCTCATGACAGTGTGCGCCGCGGGTGGAATGGGGTTCGCGATGGTCGTGGAACGTCAATGAGCTCACGCCGCGAATGACATCTGCGCTCACGACCGACGTCCGCGACGGCATCGCCGTCGTGACGCTCGACGTGCCTAACGCTCCCGTCAACACGTTCGCACGGTCGGTCCGCGACGAGTTTACCGCGCTCATCGAGCGCTTCGATCGCGATGAGTCGATTCGCGCCGCCGTGATCCGAAGCGGAAAGCCCGACGTGTGGGTCGCCGGTGCCGACATTGAAGAGTTCCTCGGCATCGAGACGTCGTCGCAGGCGGAGGCGCTGAGCCGCGACGGGCATGCGCTGCTCGATCGCCTCGAGAAGCTCAAGACTCCCGTCGTCGCCGCGATCAACGGCGCGTGCCTTGGCGGCGGACTCGAGGCAGCGCTCGCGTGCGCCTACCGCATAGGAACAGAGACACCGAAAACGGTGTTCGGCCTTCCGGAAGTGCAGCTGGGACTCATTCCCGGCGGCGGTGGAACGCAGCGGCTCCCGCGCCTCGTTGGCCTCGAGGCCGGGCTGGACATGATTCTCACCGGGCGAAACATCCGCGCGCGAAAGGCGCTGCAGATGGGGCTCATCCACGAGCTCGTGCACCCGGCGATCCTCGACGACGTAGCGATCGAGCGGGCGAAGGCGCTGGCTGACGGTGTCTTGAAGCGAGGCATGGTCGGCGGGCCCCACGGGGCGCGTCATATGCTCCTCGACGAGAACCGTGTCGGCCGTGCGCTCGTCTTCCGCCAGGCACGCGAGCGGATCCTCGCGCGCACGCGCGGCCACTACCCGGCGCCGCTCGCCGCGCTCGACGTGGTCGCGACGGGATATGCGCACGGCACCGAGCGCGGATACCGGGAGGAGGCCCGCCTCTTTGGCGAGCTTGCAGTGAGCGAGGTCTCGCGGCAGCTGGTTTTCCTGTTCTTTGCCACGAGTGCGCTGAAGAAGGATCCGGGCGTGCCGGAGCCGGCGCCTCCGCCGAAGCCGATTCAGAAGCTCGGTATCCTCGGCGCCGGATTCATGGGCGCGGGCATCGCGTCGATCGCGGCGCAGCAGGGCACGCTGATTCGGCTCAAGGACGCGGACCCGGGCCGGGTGGGGAAGGGGCTCGCCGCGGCGCGGGAGGTGATGCGCGATCGCCTAACGAAAAAGCAAATCACGCGCCAGCAGCTCGACGACTACATGACGCTCATCGGCGGAACGACGGACTACTCCGGGTTCCGCAACGTCGACCTCGTCATCGAGGCGGTGTTCGAGGACCTCGGCGTCAAGCAGGCGGTGCTGCAGGAGACCGAAGCCGTCACGCGTGCCGACGCGATCTTCGCGTCGAACACGAGCACGATTCCCATCGCGCAGCTCGCGTCGGTCTCGTCGCGGCCACCGCAGGTGATCGGCATGCATTTCTTCTCGCCGGTGCCCAAGATGCCGCTCCTCGAGGTGATCGTCACGCCGCAGACGAGCCGAGAGGTGAGCGCGACGGTCGTGGGATACGGGAAAGCGTTAGGCAAGACGGTAATCGTCGTGAACGACGCGCCCGGCTTCTTCGCGAACCGCATCCTCGCGCCGTACATCAACGAGGCGGGCATCCTGCTCGACGAGGGGGTGGCCGTCGACACGATAGACCGGGCGCTCGTGGAATTCGGCTTTCCCGTCGGGCCGATCACGCTGATCGACGAGGTCGGCCTCGACATCGCGGGCAAGTCGGGCGCGATCATGCTCGAGGCCTTCGGCAACCGGATGGCGCCGTCGCAGTCGCTCGTGCGCGTCGTTGCCGCCGGTCGGAGCGGCCGGAAAGGGAAAAAGGGATTCTACCGGTACGACGAGACTGGAAAGAAGCGCGGCGTCGATCCGTCGGTGTACGAGCTGCTGCCGACGGGGCAGCGGAGAACCGAGATCCCGTCGGACGAGATTCAGCGCCGTTGCGTGCTGGCGATGGTGAACGAAGCGGTGCGCTGTCTGCAGGACGGCATCCTTCGCTCCTCCCGCGATGGCGACGTCGGCGCGGTGTTCGGGATCGGGTTTCCCCCATTCCGAGGCGGCCCGTTCCGCTACGTCGATTCGCTCGGCACAGAACGCGTAGTGCGGGCGTTGGAGGGGCTCAACTCCGATCGCGCGCCTCGGTTCGCACCGGCGCAGCTGCTCATCGAGATGGCCCGCGCCGGTCGTCGATTCTACCCCGAGCGCGGCCATCCCTTCCCGGGCTAAATTTGACGTTCGCTCGTTGTCGCGTTCACCTTAACGAGGGCGCATGCTGAGGAAGACGCTGCTCTATCTCTCGAATCAGCAAAAAGTCTTCACGTTCGTCCGGCGAAATCGCCTCGCCCGGCGCATGGCATCTCGCTTCGTCGCGGGCGAGACCATCGACGAGGCCATCCCCGCCGTCCGCGCCCTCAACGCGCGAGGCATCACCGCATCACTCGACCTGCTCGGCGAGAGCGTGCATCACGAGGACGAGGCGCGCGCTACCGCTCGCTCCTACCTCGAGGTTCTCGATCGGATCAACGCGGAAAAGCTCGACGCGAACGTGTCGCTCAAGCTCACCGCCATGGGGCTCGACGTCTCCGAAGAGCTCTGTGTCGCCAACGTGCAGATGGTGCTCGAGCGCGCGCGGGACTACGACTCGTTCGTTCGCCTCGACATGGAGAGCAGCGAGTATACCGAGCGAACGCTCCAGATGTTCGAGCATCGGCTGTATCCGTCGTACCCGAAGAACGTCGGTATCGTGCTGCAGAGCTACCTGCGTCGCACCGTCGCGGATGTCGAGCTCGCGAATCGCCTCGGATGCCGGGTCCGCATCTGCAAGGGTGCGTACCAGGAGCCGGCGTCGGTGGCGTTCCCGGACAAGCGGGATGTCGACCAGACCTATGTGCGATGCATGCAATCACTGATGTCCGACGGCAACTATCCCGGTCTCGCCACGCACGACGAACGCATCATCACCGAGGCGAAGCGGTTTGCGACGGAGCGCAAGATTCCCGCGGACCGGTTCGAGTTTCAGATGCTGTACGGCGTACGTCGCGACCTGCAGGAGCGCCTCGTTCGTGACGGATATCGCATGCGCGTGTACGTGCCGTTTGGCACGCAGTGGTATCCATACCTCATGCGACGCCTGGCCGAGAGGCCAGCGAACGTCGCGTTCATGACGGGCAACGTCGTGAAAGAGATGCTGCGCGGGCGGTAGCACATGTCCGGCCGATTCCTTCCTCCCGATCACTCGCGAGGCGACGCGAACACGATCGGTGGCTACGCGGCGGTGCACTCGAGGCCCGCGGCGTTCGAGGGATCGGACGGCATGTCCTACAGTGTCGAGATCGTGGTGGATGAGACGGAGATTGTCGGTCGTCCGTTCGGCGGGTATCTCCTGTTCATGCGCTGGCGTCGAATCGGCTCGCAGGGCATTGAGGGACACCTCGAGACCGATTATCTCGCCTATGGCGCCAGCGAAGACGCGGCGCGCGCGAGCGTTGGCGCAATGACGCTCAATGACGTCAGGGCGCTGCTCGAAAGCCTCATTCGCGAACAGGTCGCAAACCGACCTTCGCGACGCTGGTGGGATGCAATGAGGGACGAATGAGTCGTTGCCGCCTGGCCCGCTGATGCGCGGGACCGTGTTGTCCGGCACTGGTGGCGTATGGCGTGTTCTCGGCCTCGACGGCGCGACCTATGAATGTGCGCTGCGTGGGAGGCTGAAGCAGGGAGGGCTCAAGCTCGCGGTTGGCGATGAAGTGGAGCTCGAGCGCGGCGACCGTGGCGAGCCCACGGCGATCGCATCGATTCTGCCGCGCCGATCCAAGCTCGCCCGCCGATCGCCCAGTGGCGCCCGCGGCGAGCGCATCGTGGCGGCGAACGTCGATCAGGTCGTCATCATATTCGCGTTGGTGAAACCGGCGCCGAACCCGCGAATGCTCGATCGCTTTCTCGTCATCGCCGAGGCGAACGAGCTGGCGGCGCGAATCGTCGTGAACAAGGTCGACCTCGCGAGTGTCGCCGACGCCGAAGCGCTGTTCGCGGATCATGTGCGTGCGGGCTATCCCCTGCACCTAACGAGCACCAAGGATGGGGGGCGGGGCCTCGAGCCCTTGCACGATGCGCTGCAAGGCAGGACGTCCGCGCTCACGGGGCCGTCCGGCGTCGGAAAATCGTCGTTGATGAACGCGTTGTACCCGGGGCTCCGGCTCCGCGTCGGCGAGATCAGCGAGTCGGTGAACAAGGGGCGCCACACGACGGTGGGTGCGTTGCTTCACCCGTTGCCGGATGGCGGCTTCGTCGCGGACACGCCCGGGCTGCGCGAGATCGGGTTGTGGGGTCTCGAGCCGTCGGAGCTCGCTGATTGCTTTCCGGAGTTCCGTCCTCTCACGTCACTCTGCCGATTTGCGGATTGTACGCACACGGTCGAGCCGGGGTGCGAGGTGCTCGATGCGCTGTCGCGCGGCGAGATCAGCGCGACCCGTCACGAAAGCTACGTTCGGCTCAGGGAAGAGCTCGAGGAGGCCGCGAGGCTCTGGTAGATCTTCGTTAGGGTGAAAGTCTCGAGATCTCCCACCCACGCTCGCCACGTCGATACAGCAATCGATCGTGCAAGCGACTCGGCCGTCCCTGCCAGAACTCGATCTCGTCCGGCGTCACGCGAAAGCCCCCCCAATGCGGTGGCAGCGGAACGTCGCCGTCCGGAAAGCGCCCGGCCACGTCCTGCACGCGCGCCTCGAGCTCCTCTCGACTGGCCAGCACAGCGCTCTGGTGCGACGCCCACGCGCCGAGCCGGCTGCCCGGTGGTCGCGTGCGAAAATACGCCTCCGACTCCTCCGCGCTCACCCGCGCCACCGAGCCCGTGATGCGAACCTGCCGCTCGATCTCCTTCCACAAGAACGTCAGCGCGGCGAGCGGATTCTCGGCGAGCTCGGCGCCCTTGCGGCTGCGATAGTCGGTGAAGAAGGCGAACCCGTTTGCATCCACGCCCTTGAGCAGCACGATCCGCGCGGACGGGAGGCCGTCCCTCGTGGCCGTGGAGAGCGTCATCGCGTTAGGCTCGGGAACTCGCGCGGCCGCCGCGTCCGCGAACCACCGCTCGAACTGCCGGATCGGGTCGGGGTCGACATCACGCTCGTCGAGCGTGGCCAGCGCATAGTCACGGCGCAGCGCGGCGAGATCGAGCGTCGTCATGGCAATGTCGATGCTCAGGCGTCCTCGACGATGCGCCGCAGCGCCTCGACCTCGTAGGGCTTGTCCACCACGGCCGCGAGCGCGAGCCCCTCGATGCGCTCTCTCACCGCGGGCGTCGCCGTATCGCCGGTGGAGAGGATGAATCGCGCCGTCGCGCACGACGGAAGCTCCTTCAACCGCCGAATGACCTCGGCGCCGTCCATGCCCGGCATCCGCAGGTCGCAGATCACGACGTCGAAGCTCGAGCGCTGCGCGACGCGCAGCGCCTGTCGGCCCTCGTGAGCCGGCACGACAGCGTGTCCGCGCGATGAGAAGTAGCGGACGAGCAGCCCGACGATCACCTCTTCGTCGTCAATGACGAGAATGTCGAGCGGGCGCTCTGCTTGTGCCGACGTCGGGAGCGATATGAGCGAATCGACCGACACGCGCTCGTCATCGACCGTCCCGTGCTCGAAGGTGGGCAGCGCGATCGTGAAGGTGGTGCCCGAGCCCACGCGCGTCTCGACGTCGATGGTGCCGCCGTGCTGCGTGACGATGCCGTGCACGACCGAAAGGCCGAGCCCAGTGCCTTCGCCTTCCTCCTTCGTCGTCCAGAACGGGTCCCAGATGCGCGGCAGTTCCGCCGCGGCGATCCCCGGACCGTTGTCGCTGATCTCGAGAGAGACGGCAGTGCCGCGAACCGCCGTGCGAATCACGACCATTGGCGTCCGGGCCGATCCGGACGTCACGCGGGCGCCGGTCCCGGCGGTAGTCATCGCCTCGAGTGCCTGACGAGCGTTCACGAGCAGATTCAGCATGACCTGCTCGAGCTGTGTCGGGTCGGCCGCCACCCACGCGGGCTCGTCGCTCAGCACCAGCTCGCACAACACGCCGTGCGTCTCCATTGCATAACGCTGCGTGTCGGCGATATAGCGCACGATACCATTGAGGTCGACGCGATGTCGCTCCGTCGACTCCTGCCGACGTGCGAACGTCAGCAGATCCTTCACGATCTTCGCGGCGCGCTTCGCCTCGCGGTGCACCGTCTCGATGGCGCTGCGATCCTCTTTCGGCAGATTCGTCTTCAGCAGGATCTGCGCGAATCCCGAGATCGCCGCGAGCGGGTTGTTCAGCTCGTGCGCCACGCCGGCGAGTGTGTGCCCGAGGCTCGACATGCGTTCCGCCCGCCGCACCACCGCCTCACGACGCAGCCGTTCCGTCACGTTCTCGGCGATGCCCTCGTACCAGAGAACGTCCCCGTACGTGTCACGCGCGGCGCGCGCGGAGAGCCGGACGGCGATCGGCTTGCCATCGCGCCGCCGCCACGTGAGATCGAACCACTCGGGATGCGCGCCGCTGTCGATGGCCATGATCCACGACTCGCGCTCGTGGGGCTCGAAGTACAGCTCCCGCGCGATGTCGACCGCCATCAACGCCTCGGCCGACTCGTAGCCCAGCATCGTCACCATCGCCGGGTTCACGTCGAGGAAGCGGCCTGCTCTCGTGGAGCGGAAGATCCCGTAGGCGGCCCGGTCGATGAGGGCGCGCGTCCGTTCCTCCGATTGACGGAGCGCCTCCTGCGCGTGCTTGCGTGCCTCGATGTCTCGCGTGACGCTGAGAAGTCGATCCGGAACCCCGGAGTCGTTCCGCAGCAACGCCGTGTGCGTCTCCACCCAGATGTACGAGCCGTCTTTCCTGAGGCACCGCCACTCCACCAGCGGCGTCTCGCCTCGAAGCACCGCGAGGTACGCATCACCGGCGAGCTTCGCGAGGTCGTCGGGGTGCGTCAGTGCGAAGACGTCCTTTCCGAGGAGCTCCGATGGCGTGAACCCGAGGGCCTTCTCGGTGGAGGCGGAGTAGTAGAGCGCCGTACCATCGAGGTCCTGGAGGCACACGATGTCGTCGATCGATTCGGCCAGGAGGCGATACTTCGCCTCGCTCTCCGTGAGCGCGAGTCCGGCGGCGCGGTGCTCGCTGATGTCTCGCGCCGTGACGCGATAGCCCACGATCGTGCCGTCCTCTTCGACCGCGTCGGCCCGAGCCTCGAGCCACACCCACGTGCCGTCCTTCCTGCGCACCCTCGCCGTTTCGGTCACCGGCTGTCGCTTGCTCACCGTCTGCACGGAGTTCGCGATACGCGCGCGATCGCCGGGCTCCAGCAGTGTCCACCACTCGATGCCGAGCACCTCTTCGGGCGCGTAGCCGAGCACGTGGGCGGTGGACGGACTCACATAGGTGAAGCGGCCGCCGTGCAGCGATACGAGCGCAATGATGTCGCTCGAGTTTTCCGCGATGAGCCGGTACAGGGTCTGTTGTCGCCGCAGCTCGACTTCCACGGATACGCGTGACGTCACGTCACTCAGCGTGCCACTTACTCCGACTACGTCGCCAGCACGGTCGAGCATCGGGATCGCCCGTAGCTCGAGCCAGTGGACGTTTCCTGCGACGCACCGCACGCGGACCACCTGTTCGGCGAGCGACTGGCGACCTTCCAGGAGCGCGCGCAGCACACCGTCGCACTCGACCGCGTCATCCTCGACCATCGAGGCGGTCGCCAGTTGGGACACACTTTCCGCTGGCGATCGACCCGTCACGGTTTCCCAGGCGGGGTTGAGGAACGTCCACCGAAGGTCCCGATCGACTTGGAAGACGACCGTCGTCAAGTTGTCCACCAGCGCCCGGTACCGTTCTTCACCTCGGCGAAGAACCTCCTCGGACGCCTCGCGCTGTTGGATGTAATCCTGCAGGATTGACCGCAGCGCCGAGGCGTCGCCCGTGAGCTTCTCGACCGTTACGTCGCGCTGACCGATCTCCTCGGTCGCGGTGCGGCTCCGAGTGCGCTCTGCGATGAGAAGCACGACAGCGCCAATCGCGACGACGATGGCGACGACGGCTAGGATGGGCGCGGCGAGGATCAGACGATCACTCCGGACGTGGGGCGGACGATGGCAATTGATACGCCGTTAGACGGGCTGGCGGGAGGGGCTGGGGGAATGGATGATCGTGACCGCGCGGGGGGCCAACCAGCACCGAGCCCTGCCGCGGGAACCAACGAGGAAGACGGGCGGTTAGTGCCGCAGATGACGGCGTCCGCCGAAACAGCGCGCGAGGACGATCTTCGCTTCGAGGCCGAGGCGCTTCCGTACATCGATGATGTCTACCGTTTTGCCCTGTCATTGACACGCGACGCGGCCGATGCGGATGACGTCGTCCAGGAAACGTTTCTCCGCGCGTATCGATCATGGCATACGTTTCAGCCGGGCAGCGACGCTCGTCGCTGGCTCTTCACGATTACACGCAACGTATTTCTCCGATCGCGCGAACGGGAACGCCGCCACGTCGATCTCGAAGACGGCGATCTCGAGGCCCTGAGCTCGTTCGTCGCTGCCACGGACCAGGGACGCGATGGCAGCGACCAGATTCTCTCTCGAATCGACCTCGCTCCCGCGCTTCGGCGCGCGCTGAATGAGCTCGATGAGCCTTTCAAGTCGGCGGTCGTGCTGGTCGACCTCGAGGACCAGTCGTACGAGGCGGCCTCGGAGATCCTTGGCGTCCCCATTGGAACGGTCCGCTCTCGGCTTTTTCGCGGGCGGCGCATTCTCCAGGAAAAACTCATGACGTACGCGCGCGACGCCGGCTTTACGACCGCTCAGCGCGGCCAACGCGGATCGAAGGATGACTGAATGTAAGCGCGATATCGACTGCCGCGGCGCAGTCCAGAAGCTCTGGGACTATCTCGACCATGAGCTCACTCCGGAACGGATGGACGAAGTCCGCCGGCACCTGGAGCGGTGCGGAAACTGTCTCCCACATCACGAGTACGGCCGCGTCTTTCTTGCCGCACTGGCATCCGCTCGACAGGCCGACGCACGAGCGCCGGACGCGCTTCGGCGCCGAGTGATGGACAGCCTTCGGGCCGCGGGACTCAGCACCTGACGGGCCCGTGGCCAGCGCCACGGCCATTCTACATCGCCGGACGGCCCGTAATGTCCACCACCACGACATCGCCGACTTTGG
>JAJKIV010000056.1 GCA_021154285.1 Gemmatimonas sp.
GGTCAACGCCGCCGCGATGTCGCGATAGCGATAGCCTTCTGCGCACAGGAGCAGCATCTGACGGTCGCGCTCCGGAAGCCGCGCCAGCGCCGCGCGGACTCGGTCGCGTGCCTCGTCGTGAGCGACGGCCTGCTCCGGCGACGGAGGCGGATCCGAAAGCACTCGAGCCGCACGCTCGGCAGTGAGGAGCCGTAACCTGCGCGAGTGCTTCGTGGCACGATTGCGAAACCGGTTCAGCGCCACCGTGATGACCCACGCGACCGGCGTGTCGGGGAGGGAGCCGCGCTCGAAGAGCCTGACGAATGCTTCCTGCGCGACGTCGGCCGCGAGATCGGGCTCGCCGGATAACCGGTCCACAATGCGGAACACGCGGGGGAAGTGGTTGGCGAAGAGTTCCTCGACCGCCGCGCGAAACGCCCCGGAGCGCGCGGCGTCCGGTGGGGGGTGATCACTTGGACTCTCGGCCGCTGACAGCGGCGGCGTTGGCACGTTCGGCGAGATGGATTTGGGTCCCATGCCACGGAAGGAGCCGGCAGGCCATTCCGTTTGTGACGGACGCACGGTCAGAACTGCCAGTCCAGCCCGATGGCGAGCGGCGCCAGCGGACGCATGCCGATCGCGACAGGCTCGCGGCTCGTCGGGTCGCTCGCGAGGGTGAGGACGTTCGGCCTCCCCAGGACATTCGTCACCGTCGCGAACAGCGCGACGAGCGCGTCGTGCCGGCCCATGTCGATGTGCCAGTGCTTGCGAGCCCCCACGTCGACCCGAAGATACGGCGGGATCGACACGCCGCCTAACGCCGGCGCCGTGCGCGGACTCCCGGCGAACTCGCATCCGCGGTCCAGCAGGTTGCACGCTTCCCACTCGAACGCTCCCGACACGCCCGTGGCGTGACGGCCGGCCGCGCCGATGATCCCGATGCGAACGGACGACGTCGCCGATGGAAACACGATCACACCCGTCTCGAGCAGGTGTGTCGTCGCATACCCCGGAACGAAACTCGTATCGCGATATTCCAAACTGCCGCGCTGCCAGCCGTAGCTAGCGACGAACCCGTATCGGGCGCCGCGCGCGGCGACATCGAGCGAAACGCCCTCGCTCGCTCCGGCGCCCGGAACGAACCTGCCTTGCGAAAACGGCGCATCCGTCGTCGGCGCGACGAGCGCCAGCCCGCCCAAGGTGCGCGAATAGACCTGCACGCCGAACCGAACGCCGTCGAGCGGCCGGTACGCCGCGGACAATATGACGTCGTCGCTCCGGGCGACCGGAACGCCGTTCCCGCTGGACACGACATACAAGTCGACGGGGAAGATCTCGCCCACGATCGACTCCGCGTTCCGGAGCGTCTGGGCGACCTGGTGCGCATGGACGTAGGCGGTGGTCACCGTCACTGACGGCGACGTCGCCCATCGCAGCTCGGCATACGAGCGCGCGTAGACATGGCCGGACACCGTGGACGCCGAGCCCGCGAGCCGCGTGGCCAGCCCAGCGCCTAACGCGCGCGCGTGGCTGCCGAACAGGGTAATGACCGGCGCACGTGAGTGCATGACGAAGCCAGCCGTGGCCTCGGTCTCCGATATACCGTAGTCGGTCAGGCTCCGTCGCACCTCGAGCCCCGCCGCCGACGTCGACGCGCCCGCGTGATCCACCATGGCAACGGCGCCTTCGTCACGCCGGTTGGCCGCGAGCCGTTCGGAGACAGTATCGGAGTTCCAACGCGCGCGCGCGTCGCTCTCCGCGTGCCAACTACGCACCGTTAGGCGCGTCGATGCGGCCACTGCCCGCGACCAGGCTGCGCCGACCGAGCGTGCGTCCCAGGAGAAGGCGTTGCGGCGACTGTCGAAGGGCGCGATGCTGTCGCGAGCGCTCGCGCTGGCGTCGAGCGCATTGGTGCTCGCGTACCCGAGCACGTGCGCGCGACCGCCACCAAGCGGAAATGACAGCGTGAGCAGTGCATCATGCGTGTTCCCGTCCAGGTACGAGGCCTCGTGCTTCGGTGCGACGAACCCGGGGAACACCGATCGCACGCTGGCGAGGAATCGCACACCGCCGAACCCGAGCGGACCATCGATCGTCGCGCGAGCCTGTGTGGTGCTAAAGCTGCCCTGCGCGACGAGACGATCCGTCGGCACGCGCGTGGTGCCCTCGACGACACCGGAGAGTGCGTCCGCCGCTGGCTGCGCCGGCGACGGCGGAGACACCACCAGCCGCTCGATGGCGTCCGGATTCCAGGCGCTGAACGTGCCCGCCGCGTGATACGGGCTCAAGACAGGAATCCCGTCCAGCAAGAATCCCGTCTGATCGGACGCGCCACCGCGAACGTGCAGGCCGTTGGGCGTTTCCGGACTCGCGACGACGCTGCCACCGGTCACCGCCAGAAATGCGTCGGGCTCGGATAAGAGCGGGTGATTGCGGATTGCGGCCTGAGTGACCGTCCTATCCAGTCCGCCGGATAGCGCTGTGTCATCGAGCCCGCGGATTTCAACCGACGGATGCACGTCGACGGCCTGGAGGTGAACCGGCAGCGGCTCGAGCGCAATGTCGATGACGACGTCCCCGAGGCGTGGGACGAGCGCGTCCAGCACACGCGGGGCAAAGCCGATTCGCCTAACGCTCACGTGCTGGGGGCCGGCCGGGATATCCCGGACGACGTATCGACCGTTTGCATCGGACACGGCCGTGCGGTGGAGGTCCGCCAGCGCCACCACCGCACCGGAGATCGGCGCTCCGGTGGCGGCATCCGTGACCGTACCGACCACGCTCCCGCCGGCCGCCGCCTGGACAGCCACCAACGATCGCACTACGCCGAGGAGCCAAACGGTCACGTCGATCCTCGCTACAGCGCTGCCGTGAGATATCACCGGGACGGTCCGGATGCCAGCACGCGCCGCCTGGAGGCCTTCCGCGCCTGTCACAAATCGGGTCGGCCAGCGGTTCCCCAGTCAGCAGCTCACGAGTGGCGCGACACAGGAACCACGAAGGAGGTGGCGATGATGATGCAGACGACAGGCGCGGCAGCCCGGGCGGCCATCGCGGCCGTGGTGCTCTTCGTGGGCGCGTGCGGAGAGCCCGATCCGACGAGCCCGAGCGTCTCTCCGCCTAACGCGCCAAACGCCACGCAGGCGACGCTCCCAACATTTCCCGGCGCAGGCCAGTTCGTCGCGGTCATCGATAATCCCTACTATCCGCTCATCCCCGGCACGACGTTCGAGTACCGAACCGAGACGGCGGACGGCGTGGAGACAAACACCGTCGAGGTAACGCGCGAGACGAAGACCATCCTCGGCGTGACGGCCACCGTCGTGCACGATCGGGTGTTCCTCGACGGCGACCTGACCGAGGACACCTTCGACTGGTTCGCGCAGGATATCGCAGGCAACGTGTGGTACCTCGGCGAGCAGTCATGTGAGATCGAGAACGGGCAGTGCGTGTCCACCGGGGGATCATGGGAAGCGGGCGTCGGTGGAGCACAGCCCGGCGTCGTCATGTGGGCCAACCCCGGTGCCCACAAGGGAACGACCTACCGGCAGGAGCTCCTTGCGGGCGAAGCCGAGGATGTCGCGAAGGTCATCGGTCTCAACGCGAAGGTCGAGACACCCTACGGCTCGTTCACGGGGTGTCTCGAAACGATGGAATGGTCGCCGCTCGAGAACGCGTCTCGCGAACACAAGTTCTACTGCCCGGGCACGGGGCTGGTCCTGGAATTGGCGCCAAGCAGCGGCCACGAACGGTCGGAGCTGGTGGGGATCGTGAGGCCGTGATGACCGCCTAACGTTGGGAATCGATCATGACCCCCATGCCGCGACTACTATCCCGGCGCATCGAGACGTGGCGGCTGATCGGAGTGATCATCCCCGGCGTTGGCTCCGTTCAGCTCCGCGGGCGGCCAGTCGTTCGATCGCCATCGCGACCGTGGGACCGGCATCCCCACGTCGATGTTCGGAACGTACGTCCAGCCGCGCGAGCTGCTCGTGTATCCGTTCTTCGAGTACTATCGCGATGCCAATGCGGAGTACAGTCCGAACGAGCTCGGGTACGGGCTGGATCAGGATTACCGTGGGCGATACTGGGCCAACGAGCGCCTCGTGTTCATCGGCTACGGAATTTCCTCGCGACTCGCCGTGGAGCTCGAGGCGGCAAACATCACCGCGGTGCAGGAGAAGGCGCCGGATGACCCCTCGGCGATGCCGGATTCGGTGCGCGAGTCGGGGCTCGGCGACGTGGAGGGTGAGGTGCGTTGGCGTTGGACCACCGAGACCGACCGACGTCCCGAGCTGTTCTCCTATTTCGAGACGGCGTTTCCCCTCCAGCGCACGCGACACCTCATCGGCACGCAGGACTGGGAGCTCAAGCTTGGCACCGGAGTCCTGCGCGGCCTCAGCTGGGGGACGATGATGCTGCGCGTCGCGGCCGAATACAACGCCGAGGACGGCACCGTGGCGTTAGGTGAGTACGCGGCCGAGTACCTCAGGCGGCTCTCCTCGAAGCTTCGGCTCGTGGTTGCGGTGGAGGGCGACCAGGACGAAGTCGAGCAGATCACCGAGGCCCAGTGGTTCCTCCGACCGAACATCTACGTCAAGCTGAATAACTCGTTCGGCTTGACCTCGAAGGCGACCGACTGGGCGCCGGAGGTGGGCGTGATGTTCTCGTTTCGTTGACCGACCGCGGCATCGGATTTCCAGACGGCGACCGGAACGCGAGCGAACTGGGCGGTGAGGGTCGTCGCTCCCGGTTGACGGTCAATGAGCATCGCCTCAATCGCACAGACTCGCGATACTCGCGTCGAACGGCGAAATTGGTGCGGAGCCGATCTGGACATCGCCGATGCAATGGCGTTGCTGACCATGGTGGTTGGGCGCGTCGCGTACCCCGGCAAACGATTCGAGCGGTAGCGCTATGTGGAAGGCATTTTCCCGACGGGTCTCGGGTGAGTGGACCGAGCTGACGGACATCAGGGAGGTCTCGACGAGCGGTCCGTTTCGCAGCGCGGACGCACTTCGCGCCGCATCGGACATGAACCTCCCGCGTCACCTCCGGGCCTATCTCGGGCAGGAGGCCGAGGTGCGTGATGCGTCGCGTGACGCCATCGAGACATGGGCACGTGATGCGGAGAACGAAGCCGCCGCGTATGACTGGGCGGGCGCGCCGCGGATTCGCGCGATCGAGGAGGGCATCGCCGCGTTCATGCCGGCGTCCAGCGGTGCTGGCATGCCCGAGAAGCCGACGACGCTCGCGTGGCACGATCATACGGGCGTCATCATTCCGATCACCGATGATCGTGCAGAGATTCGCGTCGAATACGTACCGGAGCCGCGAGATGCGTATCGCATGGAGCGGTTGCGGTACCGCCACGCGACGCCGCAGCACACGTTCGAGACCATCCTCGACTGGCGCGGCTATTTCGGCCGTAACAGCGGGATCCTCGACGGCTGGACGATGATGCGCGAGAGCGGGCGGGGTTACGCGGCGTCGTTCGTCGGTGAGGTCGGGTTCGTGGTCGGTACGGTGCTGCGTCGCCTAACGACTCCGTCCGTCACGCTGGAAGAGGATCCGTGGGCCAGGACGCGATGCGTCGACACCGAGCAGCGGTATCCGCTTGTCGCGATGGAGTGCCCGGACCTCGCCAAGATTCGACCTCCACGGATGGATCGGGCTCTCGTGTGGGTCCATGGCACAGTCTCGTGTGGAACGGTCGGACTGAAAGACTTGCTCTTGCCGAACTTCGGGCATCTGCCACCGGCGGTCAGCGGGACAGTATTCCGGTTCGAGCACGACACGTTTCTCAAGATGCGGCGCAACGCGAGGGAGCTCCGTGATCTCATCAGGGATCGCCTTGTCGTCGATCACCTGCTGATCGCGGGGCATTCGCGCGGTGGGTGCGTTGCGCGCCTTGCGGCCGACATGCTGCAGAGAGCCGGGTACCGGGGCGAGGTCAGCGTGTATACGTTCGGGACGCCGCACGAGGGCACCCCACTCGTCGACATCGGGAAGACCGCGCTCAACCTCCTGATGAAGGCGTCCCAGGAGCTCATCACGAACGCGCCACTTCCGATCATGACGCCGTTGAATAAGGCGATGTGCTACACGCTCGACTCGGTCGATCTGCCGCCGGGCATCAAGGACATGGGCAAGGACGGCGAGGTCGAGGCCTTCGAGGACCTCCTTACTCCCGCGAACGCGCGGTCGTGGGGCAGCGCCTTCGACATTCACGGCAAGGAATCGGGGTTCGGGCCGGCCGCTTCGGGCGCACTACGTGGCGCGTTAGGCAGCGACCCGAACGACCTCGTCGTGCCGACGGCATCCGCGCTGGCGTTCGGCGCGCCGCAGCCGACCCTGTCGTGCTCACACGTCCGATATTTTCTCGAGCCCACGATTCGCAACGCCGTTCAGCAGTTCCTGGCTCCCCCTATCGCGGCGCCGGCGACAGCATTGCCGACGGCCGCGTCGTCGGCTGGCACTCCGGCGCCGCACAACATCATCGCGCCCGACAAGGCGGTCTTCAAGAAGAAGCAGAAGTCGTTCACACTGGTCCTCAAGACTCAGGACCAAAAAGGTCAGGGAAACCCGACCGCATCCGACGAGAAAACGCCAGGAGGACTCGATGGCTAACGGAAACGTCCCGGTGCTAACGTCCGACGCGCTGCTCAACCACTGGCAGGGTCACCGCCGGCTAACGCGCCGCATGATCGACGCGTTCCCCGACGACAAGCTGTTCACCTACTCGCTCGGCGGCATGCGCACGTTTGGCGCGCTGGCGTTGGAGATGCTCACGATGGGCGTGCCGATGGTTCGCGGTGTGATCACCAATGAGTGGGAGCAGAACCGGTCACGCGACGCCCGGCCGCGCGCGGAGGTGTTGCGCGAATGGGACGAGGCCACGAAGCAGATCAACGAGCTCTGGCCGCAGATCCCGGCCGAGCGGTTTCACGAGACGATCAAGGCGTTCGGCGCGTACGACGGGAAGACCTATGACCTGCTGATGTACGTGATCGACAACGAGATTCACCATCGGGGTCAGGGGTACGTCTATCTTAGAACGTTAGGCATCGAGCCGCCACCGTTTTACGAGCGGTAGCAACTGTCGGGGACGGGCGAC
>JAJKIV010000057.1 GCA_021154285.1 Gemmatimonas sp.
ACATGCCCCTACCCTCGAAGCCCCCTGCCGGCCCCGCTGCTCTCAGCCAGAACGCGCGCACCGTGTTGGAAAAGCGCTATCTGGTGAAGGACGCCAGCGGCAAGGCGACCGAGACTCCCGAAGACATGTTTTGGCGGGTGTCCACGATTGTCGCGGAAGCTGATCGCCGGTACGGAGCGAGCGAGGGCGCAGTCACGGAAGCGGCAGAACAGTTCTATCGCCTCATGACGGAGCGGCGGTTCGAGCCCAACTCGCCGACGCTGATGAACGCCGGGCGGCCGTTAGGCCAGCTCTCCGCGTGTTTCGTGCTGCCAGTCGAAGACTCGCTCTCCAACGGGCGCAACGGCATCTACGACACGCTGCGGTCAATGGCGCTCATCCATCAGAGCGGCGGTGGAACCGGATTCTCATTCTCGCGGTTGCGCCCGAAAGGTTCGATGGTACGCTCGACCACCGGCGTGGCGAGCGGACCCGTGTCCTTCATGAAGCTGTACGACGCATCCACCGACGCCGTAAAGCAGGGCGGCACGCGGCGCGGAGCCAACATGGGCATCCTGCGCGTCGATCATCCGGACATCATGGAGTTCGTCACCTGCAAGGAAGACCTCACGCAGGTCACGAACTTCAACATCTCCGTCGCCGTGACTACGAAGTTCATGGAGGCGGTGAAGGCTGGCACGAGCTACGATCTCGTCGACCCCACCACCAAGCAGGTCGTCGGAACGCTCGACGCGCAGATGGTGTGGAACAAGATGATCGACGGCGCGTGGCGCACGCGTGAGCCGGGTTGCTTCTTCATCGACGAGGCTAATCGCTACAACCCCGTTCCGCACCTCGGCGCCTACGAGGCGACGAACCCATGCGGCGAGCAGCCACTCCTCGCGTACGACGTCTGCAACCTGGGCTCGATCAACGTCGGGTACTATGTAAACGATGGCGCGATGGATTGGGACGCGTTTGCGAGCGACATCGCGCTATCGACGCATTTCCTCGACAACATCATCGACGTTAACAAGTACCCGCTGCCCGAGATCGATGCGCTGTCCAAGCGCATCCGCCGCATCGGGCTCGGCGTCATGGGCTTCGCCGACGCGCTCGTTAGGCTCGGGATCGCGTACGACTCGCCCGAGGGCGTGGAGTTCGGCCGGAAGGTCATGCAGTTCGTGGACGTCGAGTCCAAGAAGGAGAGCGAGCGGCTCGCGAACGACCGCGGCGCGTTCCCCGAATGGGCACGGTCGATCTGGGGCCCGGATGAGACGTGCGCACGCGATAGCGAAGGAAAGCGCATCCGGCCCATGCAACTCCTCCGCAACTGCAACGTCACGACGGTCGCGCCCACCGGTACCATCTCGATCATCGCCGGCTGCTCGTCGGGTCTCGAGCCGCTCTTTGCCGTTGCATTCATGCGCAACCAGGCGGGCGTGATGATGCCGGACGTGAACGAGGACTTCGTCGCGATCGCCAAGAAGGAGGGTTGGTACTCCGACGCGCTCATGGAGCGCATCGCGCGCGAGGGCCGAGTCGACTTCCCCGAGGTGCCCGTGCGCTGGCAGCGCGTGTTCGTGACCGCGAACGCGATCGCGCCCGAGTGGCACATGCGCATGCAGGCGTCCTTCCAGGAGCACTGCGACTCGGCGATCTCCAAGACCACGAACTTCGCGCACACGGCGACCGTGGCCGATGTCCGCGCGATCTATGAGCTCGCCTACGACCTCAAGTGCAAGGGCGTGACGGTCTATCGCGACGGCTCGCGCGACAACCAGGTGTTGTCCACCGGCGCGACCGACAAGGCGAAGTCCGAGCGCGATGGTGCCCCGGCCGACAAGCGCGAGCTCGCCGACCTCAAGGGCACGATGGCGGAGCTCGAGGCGGAGGTCGAGCGTCTCAAGAAGGCACTCTATGACGCCGAGGCGGAGAATCTTCAGCGTCGCCAGAAACGCTCGCGGCCCGACAAGCTGCGCGGCACGTCGATCCGCAAGGAGACCCCGTTAGGCACGATGTTCGTGCACGTCACCGAGGACGACCGCGGCCAGCCGTTCGAGGTCTTCATCAACCTCGGCAAAGCGGGCGGTTCGGCGATGGCCGATGCGGAAGCGATGGGTCGACTGATCTCGCTCGCACTGCGCTCGGGTATCCCGCTCATGGAGATCCACAAGCAGCTCCGCGGAATCTCCTCGGATCGCGCGGTCGGCCTCGGCCCGAACAAGGTCCTCTCGGTGCCCGACGCGATCGGTATCGCGCTCTACGACTGGTACCAGGAGAAACAGCTTGGCGTGCAGCAGGAGTTGCTGCGCGAGTCACGTGGCCCGGTGACGTCGGCGCGAGAGGAGGTCACGATCTCGCAGGTCACGCCGACGGGTCAGCAGGCGCAGCTCTCGTTCGACGCACGTGCGGAGTCCTTCATCGGCACGTGCCCTGATTGCGGCTCGCAGCTCGAGTACGCCGAGGGCTGCGTGAAGTGCCACGTGTGCGGGTTCAGCGAATGCGGATGAAATAGAGGGAATCGGCGGGACGCTTAGGCGCGTCCGGGACGTGGGAACGGGGAACCGGGAACCGTAGCTCCATGAGGAGTCGCTGTTCCTGGTTCCCCGTTCCCACTCCCAGTGTTTCCGATGTCTATCTCATGGCGACGATTGCAGCGGCAGCGGGCTGGTAAATCAAGTCACGCACCTGCCCGTACACCGTCACATCCTCGTGAAGCTGGCTGTGTTGCATGCACGTGCCGGTCTGCGTGTTAGCCACTGCGCCGTTGAGGATCGTACTCGTATACGGCTTGATCACCTCGTCGCACGCTGAATACCACGTTGCATAACGCGGCGTGCCCCACGTCTCGTCGGTCGCGTTGAGCGCGGCGAGGAACGACGAGTTCGGCCACATTTGCTGGCACGAGACCTGGAAACACAGCAGGGCCGTCTGCGTGCCGTGGTTCGCCCCACCGAGAGAGATGAGCGCCGACACTTTCCCGTCGCCGCCCAGGTTTCGCACGTAGTACCGCGCCGAAAGTGTGCCCATCGAATGCGTCACGATTGCGACCTGCGTGACGCCGCGTGCCTTGATGATCGAGTCGACCTTGGTCTTGATGATCCCCGCGGTCGTGGCGTTCGACCTCGAGAAGTCATACGAGAAGGCCGAAAGCTCGGAGCTTTGCCACCCGTCGGTCTTGAAACGCCCGATCATGGTGTTCCACGTCGACGCGTTCGCGTTCCAACCGTGCACGAACAGGATGATCGGATGCGTCGGTGGTGGCGGCGGCGGGGGAGTCCTCCTGAAGAGCGGGTCGGTCGGATCAGTGATCGAGCTACATGCGCCGAGCACGATGAGAGAGAAGCCGGCGAGTGAGCGCAGGGCAGATCGCATCGACGAGCCTCGCGTCCGAGTGAGTGTGGGCGGAACGGGCTCCGATGATGTGCCTCCGATCGCGTGAACGGCAAGCCGGCGACGTGAGGCACTGAAATCGTCGATCGGCGGCTCGAGGTGATCCCGGTGCCCTCCCGGATCTCAACGTCGCGGTTGAGTCGAGTCGGGCAGTGTGAGCGTCAGCTGGAGGGGCTGGCCGCCAAGCTCGATGTATCGGAGCATCGCGGTCAGAAAATACGCGGCACCGAGCATCTCCATTGTCTCCTCAACGAGGTACTCGACCTCGAGGGGAAACGATGTCTCACTGTATCCCCGTGTCTTGACCAGATACCCGGCGAACATCTCGAGTCCAAGGGCGCCGCCGACATAAACCGCCCCCGCGATGACGAAGCGGATAGCAATTCCCCTGGGAAGTCGAAGGAGAAACCGAGAGTAGAGAAGGACGACCGCGAGCGCGAGCCCGGCGTAGGGGATCACCCAGGCGTAATACAGGACGCCCGATGCATGGAGTTTCTTCTGAAGGTGATACATGAGGACTTCGTGAAGTGAGAGTCCCTCATCGGCGCCCAGGTAAACGAATACGACACAAAGGCCCAACCACCAGATCGCATCCCCTCGCCAGCGGGCCTCTCGCCGATGGGCGGCGAACCCGAGGACGAAAAGGGTCGCGGCGCATGAAACCAACTCCACGACGGAGTAGAACGTCCCGATGCTTCGCTCCTCGTTCAGGTCGAGCAGTGTCAGGATGCCAGAGTCGTGTCCGAAGTAGACGAGAGCCATCTTTACGACATGGCCCAACGAGAGCAGGCCTGACGTCAGCAGGAGAAAACGCCACGTCGAGCGACTTTCGAGACGGAGGGTGGCCTGCATGTCACTTACCTCAGACAGTCGTGCGACTTCGCTTTGGTTTCCATGCGCCGGCGAACGGGCCACCGTGTCGCGCCGAGTTCGAGAGACTGCGTGTGACATGGGTCGAGGCACAAGGGTCGGACGACGTCGAGAAACCGTTAGACGAACGGACGTCGAGTGACCATTTAGACGAACGCAGGGTCGCCATTCCCGACCTGATGCCGGGCGGCTACCTTGTGGCGGAAGCTCCCGTCTGGACACGGGAGCGTTTTGCACGTTGTCGCCAACCGAGACGCGGCCATGACCGAACCTCAAACCGTTCGAACGGAGACGCCAGCGATACCACAGCCGGGCCTCGCTCCGCCGGCGGTCGACGGGAAGTACGTCTACTGCATCATTCGACTCGACAAGCCGAAGGACTTCGGCAGCGTCGGCATCGGTGGGGGCCAGCGCGTCTACACGGTCCATTACCGCGACCTCGCGGCGATCGTGAGCGACACGCCGCTCGTGATCTACGATCCCACGCGCGAGCACGTGCTCGCGCACGAGTTCGTGAACGAGACGGTTATGCGCGAGTTCACGGTGATCCCCATGTCGTTCGGGACCGTGTTCCGTTCCGAGGACGACGTGACGGAACTGCTGCGCTCGACGTATCAGGCGTTCAGCGACGTGCTCGACAAGATGCAGGACAAGATCGAGTTTGGCCTCAAGGTGCTGTGGGAGCGGGAAAAGGTGATCGCGAACCTCGAGCGCGAGAACGACGAGATTCGTCGCCTGAAGGACGAGATCAGCCGCAACATCGCGTCATCCACGTACTTCGCGCGAATGCAGCTGGGGCGGTTGGTCGAGGCCGCGCTGGAAGGCGTGCAGAGCCGATACGTCGCGGATATCCACGAAGCGCTCAAGCCCGTTGCCGTGGCGAGTCGGAGCAACAAGGTCATCGGTGACCGGATGATCCTGAACGCCGCTTTCCTGGTGGAGCGCACGCAGGAGCGCGCCTTCGACGACAAGGTCAAAGAGGTCAGCCGGCGGTACGAGGACTTGTTGATGTTCAAGTACACGGGGCCGTGGCCGCCATACAACTTCGTCAACATCAAGTTGAAGTTGGAAAAGGCAAACTGACGGGACCATGGGTCTCCTCACCAAACTCCTCTTCTTTCCACTCACCGGTCCGGTGGCGGGCATTCGCTGGTCGTTAGGCAAGGTCCAGCGTGTGGTCGAGGAGGAGCTCGTCGATGATGCCCCGGTGAAGCAGGATCTGATGGAGCTGCAGATGCTGCTCGAGCTCGGCGACATCGACGACGCCGAGTACGCCAGACGCGAGGCCGTGCTGATGCAGCGGCTGCGCGACGTGCGCGAGTGGCGGGAACGACTCGGCATGGCCACCGCCGGCGGCCCGGTGCGCGTGGCGCGGGAGAGCCACGGCAAAGAATGAGCGGGATCGACGCGCTGCTCGCGTCGCTCCCGGGCTGGACGCTCGTTGGCGGCAAAGGAGGCGTCGGCAAAACGACGTGCGCGGCGTCGCTCGCCCTGCGCAGTGCGCGAGATGGCGTCCCGACCCTCGTGCTCTCGACCGACCCCGCCGGCACGCTCGCCGACGCGCTCGGCGCACCCTTGAGCGGTGACCCGCGGACTATCGCCGACGTCCCGTCGCTCGCGGC
>JAJKIV010000058.1 GCA_021154285.1 Gemmatimonas sp.
GGCACGTTCGTCGATGCGCCGCCGCCCGATACCACGCCGCTCGTGATGGGGCGTCAGAGCACCACCACCATGCCGGTCTATCCCAGCAAGCCGGGAGCACGCTGATGCTCGCGCCAAAAACGCTCTGGTACTTGCGGCTCGTGGTGGCGATGGCGGCAGGGACTGAGACGCTTGTCGCCCCGCGCAATTCGTTCTTCATGTGCGCCACCTCGATCGCGCTCCTTGCCGCCGTGGCGCTTGTCGTCGCGCCAGCGGGCTATCGGCGGCTGGTCCTCGCTGCGCTCATCGTCGTGAATCCCATCGTGGTGTGGGGCGGGCAGCTCGCGTTTGCCTCGGCCCTGCTCCGGCCCTACACCTCTGTGCTGCTCGCCGCCCTCATCTGCACCGCAATCACGGAGCTGGTGCGGGACTGGTGGGAGGGGCAACGCTAAAAAGCGCGATGGAGTCCCGGCCAAAGTAGGCGTACCACTGCGTTCCCACCTTCGCGATTCTGTCGAGTCGGAGCAACTCGCGAGGCTCATGTCTGAACGACGGAGGAGCCGGGAAGTCGCTCGCGCGGTAGGGCCTGCGCTGGTCGGACGGCAGGACGATGAGAAGCAGACCGGCGATGGCGGCGATGGCGGCAACTCTCATCCGCCTATGATGCACCGCGCGCGCCGTCTCGCAAGAATCCTAACGCGATGTCTGGCGCTGCAGCTGCTACTGCCGAAACGTCCGTTAGGGCCGAGAGTCAATACGCCCTCGTATCTCCGGTTCTTGGGACACGGGGATCGTACCGGGAATCGGCGTTTTGCGACCCATCTCACGCGCTTCGATTTCTTCCAGCCGTTGCGCTGTGCGCACCATGTCGGCGACGAGATTCGTAAACTCGCTGTCGGTCATGTTCCCGCGTACGCCTTCCAGACGAGCGCTGAAGGCGTCACGAAGCTGCTCGGATCGATCGGTCATGGAGCCTTACGCTTTCCGTTGATGAACTCTGTACGTTCTACCGGCCTCCGATGTTGGTCAACTGACCGCTTGCCGTCGTTGCAAGACTGTGCCGTCGCGCGGCGCGTCCGGTTCGGGCTGCGACAGCCGATGTTCGCGGAGGCCCATGAGCACCTCGAGAAAACTGCCGCGGATCTCCAAGACGCCCGCGTGGCGCGCCTCCAGTCGGAGCGCGGCGAGCTCACTCATCGACGGGGCGGCCGCGACGTCGTTCACGAGCGCACGATATTGATCGGTAGTGAGACTCATATGACGTGGTTAGGCGCGGCTAATGTAGCCTTATTCGCCGCGCCGCGCGAGGCGATGCTGTCGGCGTATGCTGCCAGACCGTAGCATCAGGCGGTGGTGCGTTCCTTAGCCGATAGGATCACGGAGCCTTCGTGGAACAATCCGGCGCACGCGACGACTTCGAGCGCATGATGGACGAGATCGCGGCGGCATCGTCCGAAGCGGAACTCGCGTGGTGCCGAGCCGAGGTCGCCCGACGCTTCGCTTCGCACCCGCGACGCCGGGAGCTCGACCACGTGATCGACAACATGGTGCGCATCATCACTCCTGAGCGGTCGGAGCCGCCCGAAGCCGCACCCGATTCAGGGGCTTGAATCGAGAGACACGGGAGTGGCCTCAGTCGTCATCCAAGACGACCTTCAGGAGCCCACGTCGTGCCGTTGCCCCCGCCGCGCTACCCTGCCAACCTGTACTCAGCGCACCCCAAAGCCCCTTCGCTCGAAAGCCTCCTCGCGTTGATCGCCGCCGCGTCGTCGGCATCGGAACTCGATGAGGCGCTCCGATGCGCGCGCGCACACTACGCTGGCAGCATGATGGAGCAGCTCGAACGGGCTGGCGCGCAGCGGGCCGACTATCTCCTCAACAGCATGCAGCGCGAAGGCGACGATGCCTAACGCCGCGACTGTGCGAACCCACACGCCGCAGGTCGTGTCGCCGTACCGGGAACTGCCTCAGACGATCTCGCCCTGGTGGCGATTGCTCGTCGCGGGCCTTCTGCTGACCGGGCTCGTGTCATTGGCGTTCGTCCGCGTGTGCGCGCCGGAAGCGGCGGGCGCGAACGAGTGGATGAGCGGTGTGCGCCACGAGAAACACGGGAACGTGTGGTACCATTGCGAGCCGTGGATTCGGCGCGTACTCCGCGACTAGCCGGGGTCGGCAGCACCGTGAGGCCCTTCCTTCGCGTCGATCTCTCGAAAGCGTTCGGCGGTTTGGGCGACGCTCTCGACCAGTTCCGTGAATTCCGTATCACTCAGGCCGCCACGCACACGTGACAGTCGTGCGGCGATCTGTGCCCTGAGCGCCTGTCGGCGTTCCTCGCGTAAGTCCTGCACACTGTCCGTCCCCGCTCCGGTCGCGGTGAACGGATGGCGCAAGCGGCGTGCGAGCGGCCCTAACACGCCCTTGGTCTCAGGCTCTTTGGGGACCCAAGCTTCCGGCGTGTCGCGGCCGTCGAGGCCGCCCGCTCAATTTCCCCCAACCGACGTCATCGACAAGCCGAGTCTCGTTAGGGACTCGTCCGACGCGCGCGATCGGTGCACCGGCTTCACGTCGAGCTGCGACGCCGGAATCTCGCCCTGCGGATGCTTGGCGAAGTCGTGCTCGATCACCGTGCGCTTCCCTTCCCGCCGTTCGAGCGCGCCGCAAACGTGACACCGCACTCGCCTCGCCGAGATCCCCGCCATGATCTTTCCGAGGGTCTCGCCCAGGTTCGCCGTGAGCGTCGCTTCCGCTTCCGGCGAACGTCGGTGCGTACCACCGCCCCAATGCGGCAGCGTCGCGCGGATCTCGGCGAGGCGAGTGCGGTCCTTCTCCGCCACGTCAGGCGACAAAAGGCGCTCCTCGCTCATTGCACCGCAGCCGCGGCGTCAGGCGGCTCCTCCTCGTCAAGCGGGACGTACCCATCGAACACGATCCCCATCGCCTCGGCGTGCTTCTCCGCCAGTGGGTGCATACGCTTCGCCCGCTACCCTGGCGTTTCACCCGAGAGCCGTTCGATCTGTGGGCGGTCGCGGAAGATGACCTCGATGCCGTCGTACTTCTTCGGCGACTTCGGGTCTCGCCCGATGATCCAGTCGTCGGCCCGAGCGGCGTCGATCGCGTACAGCAGCTCGTGCACGTTGTCGCCGTTCTCCTTCAGCCCTTTCAGGATCGCGCCTCGGCCGTGACTACTCCTCTCGCAACGAGCCGATTTGATGAATGAACGACATCGGGAAGCAAGTGCGTCCCAAGGCAGTTCATGAAAGACCGGCTCGTTGTGGTACCACGTTAGGTTGTGCGGGGAGCGATCCGGCGAACCGCCCTATCCTGAAGGATCCGAACACCCCTTCGTCGTAGATGTTAGACCTGGGTTGCGACGCGATGCCGAATTGCCTACAACCAATACCATGACGGGGCACACGACATATGCGCGGGCGATCAAGCCCCTACTCTTCGCGCTGACCACCGCGTGCCTGGCCATGCCGGCGTCGGGACAACAGCCACTCTCCTTCGACAGTGTCGCCGCGCTGAACGCGCCGCCACCGGATCACCGCATCGCGTATGGGCCGGGTCCATTGCAGTTCGGGAACCTCCGCCTGCCAAAGCGCCCGGGGCCGCATCCGGTCGTGCTGTTCATTCACGGCGGCTGCTTTCTGTCGCAGTACTCGATCTCGCACGTGGCCGCGCTCGAGCAGGCATTCGCCGATTCCGGTTACGCGGTGTGGAGCATCGAGTATCGGCGCGTCGGCGACGACGGTGGCGGATGGCCAGGCACGTTCGAGGACGTCGCGCGCGCCGCGGACCATCTGCGCAGCATGGCGAAACAATACTCTCTCGATCTTCGCCGAGTCGTCGCCGCCGGCCACTCGGCCGGTGCGGACTTCGCGCTCTGGCTGGCAGCGCGCAGCCGTCTCCGCCCGGAGAGCCCGTTACGGGTCAAGAATCCACTCATGATCCGGGCAGTGCTCGCGCTCGCGCCAGCTCCCGACCTGGGCGCGCTGCAGGCGCGAGGCGTTTGCGACCACGTCGTCGACAAGTTGATGGGCGGATCGCCCGATTCGGTTCCAGAACGCTATCGCGATGCCTCGCCGGCGCTGATGATCCCGATTGGCGTTCCGCAGGTGGTCGTCATCGGCGGGCAGGATCGCAATTGGGGGCCGCCGGGACGAGCGTATCAGTCAGCCGTTGTCGCGGCCGGTGATACGCTCGTTCGGTTCGTCGACGCGCCGGACGCCGGGCACTTCGACGTCATCGCGCCGACGAGCACGAGTTGGGGACTCGTTATGCAGGCGCTGCGCGAGCTGTTCGGTGCGCTCGTTCCGTGACAACGACCCGCGACATTCTCACTGCACGACGGTGATGGTCGCACTCAGGGTGAAGCCGCGGTACGTGCCCTGAATCGTCGCCGTGCCGGGTGCAACGCCAGTGACTTCGACCCCCCACGGAGGGTACGAGGGCGCACCCCGGGTCAAAGTCAACACCGCCGGATTCGTCGAGACCCACGACTCTTGGTTCGGGTCCTCAACCGGCACCACTACGTTGTCGAAGCTGACGAAGGTCATTGCTAAGTAAGCAATACCACCGACGTTCAGTGTCTGCTCGTAGGTTCCACCGTTGAAATATCCGAATTGCGGTTCGACGGAGAGTTGCACGGTAGCTTCCACCCCATCCACCGTCACCGAGATCGTCGTCTTCCCCATCTGGACCGCCGTCAAGAGGCCTTGGGACGGCGACGACGGCCTAAACGGCACCACGGTCGCGGTGGTCGGGTCGGACGACGCCCAAACGATCGACCGGTCGGCGAGATCCAAAATACGCGCACCGGACGCATCAAAGGCCATGAACGCCGCTGCCCCGTAGGAGGTGCCTTGCGTGTTCCACTCCATCGTATTGAAGCTCGGCGAGAATATTACGCGGACCACCGGGACCATGACGGTGAGTGCCATCTGGCCGGTTCGCGGGCCGGCCTTCGCGGTGATGGTCACCGCGCCCGGCGCGACCGCCGTCACCTCACCCGTCTTCTCATCCACCGTCGCGACGGCCGCGCTGCTCGTCGACCACTTGATGGGAAACTTGTCCTTCTCGGACCCGTTAGGCAGGACCACGGTGCCCGTCAGCTGGATCCTGTCGCCCGGATGGAGGCGGGTGGAGGCGGGCGCCGCGATCGTCACACCGCCGGCATTTGCCTGCGCCCCCGCCGGAAGCTCAACGAGTGCCGCGGGCGCCGCAGGCGTGGTCGGCGCGTCGGGCCCGCAGGCCGCGACGGTCGAAGTGAGGCCCAGGACGGCAGCGAGTCGAGCAACGAGACGAGACCGATTCATAGTGACGTCCGCGCGAGAGGAACCAACGCCGGTTCTTGCGATCTGACGCCGTGCCAAACCCACACCCATACTCGGGCCCGTCGCGTGACATCGCAAGTTTCGCTCGGGATCGCCACAACGCATGAACAGGACTCGGCCGCTGGGCGGGTCTCGCTGCGTATCAGAGGCGACTCATTTCAACCAACGGTATGACCAGCACTCCACCGCTCATGATCCTCGTGGCCGGCCCGTACCGGTCCGGCACCGGCGACGACCCCGAGAAGCTCGCGGCGAACGTCCGCGCCATGGAAGCGTACGCGCTCCCATTGTTCCGGGCGGGACACATTCCGCTCGTGGGCGAATGGCTCGCGCTTCCGCTCGTTGCCCTCGCCGGATCCCGCCACATCGGCGACGGGCCGTTCGAGGAGATCTTCCATCCGATCGCCGAGCGGCTGCTCGCACGCTGCGACGCCGTTCTGAGGATGGGCGGGCCGTCGAAGGGCGCCGACCTCATGGTCCAGACCGCGCGAGAGCACGGACTGGCCGTCTACCACGATTTGCGCGAGGTCCCGGGCTGTCGGGACGTGTCACCGCCCTCGTTTTGAGGGCGAAGATGTCCGATCCGATCGGTTCGGACGACCATAACGGCGCGGGTCCCATGTTCGAGGCGTTCACCAACGCGATCCGATCAGCGGATCGCCTCTCGAATTGGGGGCGTCATGACGCGCATATATCTGAATACCGCGGTGATAGGACTGACCGTTGCCTTGATCCGCACTCCGGCGGGCGCACAGAGCGGGCAGCCGGTACTCCACGTCAATCCGAGATGGAAGGA
>JAJKIV010000059.1 GCA_021154285.1 Gemmatimonas sp.
CCCACGGCTGCGAGGGTTTGGGCGCCACCGAGCAGCGACGCGAGAACCAGCGCTGCGGCCGCACTGATGCCTACGACGATCCGCGCCGCTTCGATGGAGAGCCTTCCCGCAGGCAGTGGGCGCTCCGGATGGGCGACGCGATCGATCTCGTAATCGCGCACGTCGTTGTCGGCGTTCGCGAATGCGGTCAGCAGGATCGCCACGCCGGCCATCACGATCGTCTCCGGCTCATTCGGACGCCCCGTTGCCCACCATGCGCCGAGCACGACGCCGGCAACCGAGAGCAGCGCGTTCTCCCAACGCACCAGCGTGAGAATCGATGCGACGGTATTACCGAACTGCATCCTCGTACAACGCCTCGTATTGCCGCACGATGTCGTCGCGCGAAAACCTCGCTCGCGCGTCCGCTGCGGCATCACGGCTCATGGCCTGCCAGCGCTCACGATCGGACAGGATCTCGACGGACGCCCTGGCCATCGCGTCCACATCACCGATCTCACAGAGCGCGCCGGTCACGCCTTCCTTCACGACTTCGACAAGCCCACCCGCTTTACTGCCCACCACGGGTGTGCCGGAGGCGAGTGCCTCGAGCGCGCTCAGACCAAACGATTCGCTCTGTGACGGGAGCAGGAACAGGTCCGCACCCGCGAGCAGCGGCGCCACCACGTCGATCTTCCCGAGAAAGTGCACCGTCCGTTCGACCCCAAGCATCTGCGCCTCCGCCTCGGCTTCTACACGGTCAGGCCCATCGCCGACCATTACAAGCACCGACGGCACTGCCTCCTGAACCCGAGCGTAGATCCGCACGATGTCACGGACCCGTTTCACGGGGCGAAAGTTCGACACGTGCATGAGCACGCGCCGTCCGCCGTTCAGCTGCTCGCTCAATAGCTGAGGGTACTTCGATCGATTGTAGGTGTCGGGATCGATGAAGTTGTAGATGACCTCGACCTGACAGCCCGCGCATCCGAACGCCTTGAACGTCTGCTGTCGCAGGTACTGAGAGACGGCAGTGATGCGATCCGATTTCTCGATCGAGAACTTCGTGATCGGATGAAAGGATCGGTCCTGGCCGACGATCGTTATGTCCGTTCCGTGCAGCGTCGTGATCACCTTCACGTCCGATCCCGCCTCCCGGAGCATCTCGCGCGCGATCCACGCGCTCGTCGCGTGCGGGATCGCGTAATGGACGTGGAGCAGATCGAGCTCGTGAGACTTCACGACCTCGTGCATGCGAACGGCCAACGCGAGATCGTACGGCGGGTACTCGAAGAGTGGATAGCGGCCGACGTCCACCTCGTGGAAGTAGATGCGCGGAAGGAACGACGGGAGGCGGAATGGCTGCTTATACGTGATGAAGTGGACCTCGTGCCCCTTCGCCGCGAGCGCGATACCCAGCTCGGTGGCGACGGCGCCGGATCCGCCATAGGTCGGATAACAGGTGATGCCGATCTTCACTCGCTCCTCCCCTTCCCTTCCCACCAGTCTCGGGCGACCCGACCGGCGCGCGCGTCAACGGGATCGATGCGCGTGGTCAGCGATTCCTCCAGCTGATGCCGGAACCAGGTTCGCTGCCGCTTCGCGTACTGGCGGGTCTCGATGATCACGCGCTCTCGGGCGGCTTCACTCGTCATGCGTCCAACGACCATGTCACGCATCGCGGAGTACCCACTGGACTTCCATGCAGGCGCCGATGCGTCCACACGCTGCGAGAGCGTTTTTACTTCGTCTGCCCAGCCATCCGCCATCATTGCGTCGAACCGCCGCTCGATGCGCGCAGACAGCTCGGGACCGGGATCGACAACAAGATAGCGAGCCTGGACCTCGGGCGCTCGCGCGCGGGTGCGGTGCAAGTCGCTGAGCCGCTGGCCGACGAGCAGGGCCGTTTCCACCGACCGCACGAGCTGCGTTCGTCCCAGATGTGAACGTCGAGAATCGAGCTCCCTGCACCACCGACGGAGCTCGTCGGTCGAGAGCGACTGCATCAGGCTTTCCAGCGCCGCTCGGCGATCAGCATCGATGGGCAGCGCTTCGAACAGTGGCTCCGTGAGTGCACGCAGGTAGAACCCGGTTCCGCCGACAACGACGACTGGTCGTCCCGCCGCACGGGCCTCGGCCATCCACGAGCGTGCCTCGTCGGCCCACTTGGCGGCGGAGTACCGCTCACCGGGATCGGCGACATCGATGCCTCGGTGCGGGACGCGCGACTGGTCGCGCCCGGTCGGCTTCGCCGTGCCCACGTCGAAGCCACGATAGATCTGTCGCGAGTCGGCGCTGAGGATGATCGCGTCATACTGTTCCGCGAGCTCGATGGCGAGCGCCGACTTGCCCGCGCCGGTCGGCCCACAGATGACACGAACGCTATTTGCGTCCGAAACGTCGATCGAGCTCATCCCAGGTGATCTGCACGATCGTGGAACGGCCGTGCACGTCGTGCGCGGGCAGCGTGGTATTGGCGAGACCGACGTAGAGCGCCTGCATCTCCGCCGGCGAGAGAAAGTCGCCGCCCTTGATCGCGGCCTTGCACGCGACCGTCGCCGCGAGTCGCTCGTGGCGCGCCGCGGTGCTCGGCACACGATCGCCCGTGAGAGCGTCGAGCGTGTCGCGCAGACAACGCAGGGCGTCGAACCGCGGATGCGGCATCGGTACGGCCGAGACGATGATCGAGTTGCCCCCGAACGGCTCGACCTCGAAGCCGAGCTTCGTGAGCGTGTCGCGGTTCGCCTCGAATGCATCGCCCTCCGCGGGGCCGAGATGAAGCGTGGCGGGAAAGAGGAGCCGCTGCGATGGTGCAGCGCCACGCTCCAGCACGTTCATGAACTGCTCGAAGAGAATCCGTTCGTGCGCGGAATGCTGGTCTATCAGCACTACGCCTTCGCCGCGCTCGAACATGAGGTAGGTCCGCTTGAGCTGCATGAGGGGAGGGACATCGACCGGTGGCGCGTCCCGTGGCGTCGCGCCCTCGGTCATGTCGATGCCAACGTTAGGCGGTCCCGAAAAGAGCCCATCGGCTGGCGCGACCCGCGACTCGAGCACTTCGACGTCCACCGGGTGAGCTGGCGCGGGCATCGGCGCATAGGTCCACGACCTGGCTCCGCCGACAAACGCGGCGCTGCCCGGCTCGCCCAAGGCACGACGCACCGCATGCTCCACCGCTCGCTCGACCGGCCACCGATCACGAAAGCGAACCTCTGCCTTGGCCGGGTGGACATTCACGTCCACGGAGTCCGTCGGGAGCACGATCTCGAGGAACAGCGACGGCCTAACGCCGGGCGTGATCGTCGACCGGTAGGCACTCTCGGCCGCACGCACCATTCCCGCATCGCGCACCGGCCGGCCGTTCACGGCGAGGTAGACACGGCGGCTCGCCGTACCCACGTCCGCGGGGCGCTCCACCAGCCCGCTCACGTGAATCGGTCCGGTGACGTCATCGGCCTCGATGAACCGTTCGGCGAAAGCTCCGCCCCAAATGCCGGCGATCCGGACGCGCATCGATGACGCCGGCGGCAAGTTGAGCGCGCTCTTTCCGTCGTTCGTGACGCCGAGCCGCAGGTCTCGCCTGCATAACGCGGTGGCGATCAGCGACTCGGCCACGGCGCGCCACTCCGACCGCGCGCTCCGGAGGAACTTGAGTCGGGCGGGCACGTTGTAGAACAGCTGGCCCACCGTCACCGTCGTGCCCGCGCGCCGCGTCGTAGGCGAGACATCCGTGACCGACCCACCGGCCACGCGGACGATCGCGCCGCTCCCCGCCTCGGTCGCCGACGCGATCTCCATGCGGGACACCGATGCGATCGCCGGCAGGGCCTCTCCGCGAAAGCCGAAGCTCGACACGCCCACGAGATCGGCGGCCGTGCGGATCTTCGAGGTGGCGTGCCGCTCGATCGCGAGCAGCAGCTCATCGCGATCCATGCCGCAGCCGTCGTCGGCGACACGAATCAACGTGCGCCCGCCTTCCTCGATCGTGACTTCGATCGTGGTCGCACCGGCGTCGAGCGCGTTCTCGACCAGCTCCTTCACGGCGGACGCAGGTCGCTCGACCACCTCACCGGCGGCAATCTGGTCTGCGACGGCCGACGGCAGAATGGCGATGCGCGAAGGGCGGCGGACCTCGGTGCCGCTCGCGCTGGCGGTGCTCATCGCTCGACGTTCGCCCAGGGTCGCGCGATGGGCTCGAGGTGATCGGTTTCGAGCCAGCCCTCCCGGTCGTCGCCGAGCCTAACGAGCGACCACACGCCCTCCTCGCGGACCGTGCGCGCTACCTCGCCCGTGAGCACAGGCGCGCCGGGCTCACTCCCCAACACGGGTAGCGAACGCAGGCGGTCAGCGTCGACGACCACCGCAAGGCGCCGAGCGTTGAACGCCTCCCGGACGCGCACGCCCGTGACGGCGCTCGCGACCGCGACGATGCCGAGCACGTACGCGGCGTAGCGGAATGCGGCCTTGCGACGCCAGATGCCGACCGCGAGCGCCAACCAACCGAGCAGCCACGCACCGCCGCCGACAGCCGCCGCCGTAGACTCCGTGAGCGGAGGGACGTTCGCGAGCGCGCTGCCCCCGAACCCCGGCGTGAGATCGAGCCGCGACCTAACGTCTCCGGACAGGGGATCGAGTCGAAGGGCACGCTGCCAGCCAATCGCCGCCGCGGCGGTATCCCGAGCGGCCCACGCGGCCGTGCCGAAGTTGGCCCACGCATCCGGCGACGTTGGGTCGGCTCGTGCGGCGTCCGCGAAGAATCGTTCAGCTCTCGCGAAGCGGCGCGCCTCATACTCACGCGTCCCATGGTCGAACGACTCACGCGCCGTGGGTTCCGACTGCGCGACGCCGAGCGACAAGCCGAGAAGCGCCACCGGCGCGAACGAGCGCGACGAACGGGCAATGATACGCGGCCTCGCTTCCTCGTCGACGCGACGCAGCACTTCGATGGCGCGTTTGGCTCCGTCCTCCATACTGGTCACGGAGCCCGAGTACACGGCGGAATCGAGCTCGCCGAGCAGCTCGTCCGCCGCGCGGGCGGATTCGGCGGTGACGCCATTGTGCCGAAGCGCGCGCACGAGCGCGCGGCGGTCTGCAAGCTCCGCGGCGGCGACACCGATGCGCTCGGCCAGCGCTGCAGCGTACGTACGTCGCAACAGGCTCGCGTCGCCCGGCATGGCCCGCTCATGATGCCGCCCAAGCTTCCGCAATCGCGCCGCAGCGGTCGGCACGCGGCGAACGCGAGGGCGACGCACGGCAAGCGCCAGGGCCGCGGGAATCGGCGCGACGAGCATCGCGACCCAGAAACCGCGCGTTGCGGAGAGCGGCGCCTGCGGCTCGGCGAGCATGACGCGACGCAACGGCAGCACCGGTCGCGCGGAGTCGGCTGCCTCCACGGCGACCAGCGTTCCTGGCGCCACCGAAACGCGCTGCGGCGTCGTCACCGCCAGCTCGTAGCGCTCGGTGTACGGATTGAAGAACGGATACCGGATCTGCGGAACCTCGACCTCACCACTGCGTGCCGGTGTGATGACCCAGTCGAACTCCTTCGCGCCACGCACGACCGTCGCGCTCGAGTCGAGCTGGACGCGTTCCTCGGCCGGCACGAGCTGTCCCCAGGGGACACGCACTTCGGGTCTCGGGAAGAAGCTGACGTTCCCATCCCCCGTCACGCGCACCGTGAGAACGAGAGGATCCCCGACCTTCGCCGTGCCGCTGTCGACGTGCGCCTCGAGTGAAAGTCGCCCGACGGCTCCGGTGAAATCGGCCGGACGTCCCGCGGCTGGCGGGTCGACGACGACGAGCGGCACCGTTTCGGATTTGAGCTGGTGGCTTTCTTCGCGGCTGAAGAAGCTCGCGCTGAGCGGCAGCGAATAGTTGAGCCGCGCCGCGGGAATTTCGTAGCGTCCGGCCGTGAGCGGAAAAAGTGCCCGCTGGAACACGTGCACTTCGTAGTGCCGGCCATCGATCACGCGCTTCGACACGAACGACCTCGGCGCCGAGAGATCGTAGGCCAGCATCGACCGCAGCTCGGGCGGAATGAACTCCGGGTTTCGGCGCAGTCGATATCGGACGTCGTCGTTCAGAAACACGCCGACCTGGTACGTCGCCTGTTCGCCGACGTACACCGTGTCCGGTGTGACGAGCGCATGGAAGTTGACACCCGCTTCCGGATCGAGCCGGGATCGTGACACGACCGCCGGCACCTGAACCGGCGGCGCGTTGATGATCGTTAGGCGCACGGGGGCGGAGCGCCCAATCATCGGTCCCACATTCGCCTCGATCGGGGGCAGCACTACGACACCGGGCCGCTCGGCGATCACGAGATACCGGTGCTCGACGCTCGCCTGCGAGATCGATCCTCCGTCGACCCGCGTGGATTCCTCGACCCGGAATCCATTCAGCGGCGCGAATCGCGGTGGGTGAATCGTGGGGGCCACAGGACCGCGCACGACGGCTCGCACCGTCACGCTGGCGGGCTGCCGGACGGTAATGGTGTCCGGTGCTGCCACCGTGACGATGATCTGGAGTGCAATGCCCGCGATCGACGCGATCACCAGTCTTTACCGCCCGGTGGTGGTTGCGGACGATTCTGTTGCTGCTTCCGCGCCTGAACGTTCCGTTCCTCGCGTTCGGCGCTGTTCAGGAGTTGCTCTGCCTGTTGGTTGCCCAGGCCGCCGCTCGGCTTGTCGGACTGCGGTTGACGTGGGGGACCCGGTTGGTTCTGGCTGCCGCCTCCGCCGCCACCTCCTCCGCCGCCCCCACCGCCGCCTCCACTCTGCTGCTGCTTCTTCCGGAGGGCGAGCTCGTAGTTCCATTTCGCGTCGCCATCGCTGGACCGCATGAGCAGCGCACGCTTGTAGACCTCGAGCGCCGCGTCGAGCGATGGCGTCGCCGAATCACCCTTCACAGCCAGGCCGCGTTTGAGGTGCGCCAGGCCGAGGTTGAACATCGAGCGGAACTTCACCTCGGGATCGGCGGCCTTCGCGGCCCGCTCGAGCACCTCAATAGCCGATGCGAGTGAATCCGCCGCGAGGAGCGACGTGCCGAGATTGTAGAGAACCTCGGGTCGCTTGTCACCGCGCTCGAGCGCACGACGGTAGAGTGCCGCGGCGCGCATGTAGCGCTTCGCGGCGTACTCGCGAGCGGCGTCGCGGACATCATCCGCGCGAGCCGCTCGGACCGGCACGAACGAGAGTGCGCCGGCGAGCAAGACGCTTGCGGCTGTCGCTGCGGCTGCCGCGGAGCGTCGCCGCCGTCCGCGACGCTCTCCGAGTCCCGTGTCGAGCAGCAACAAGAGCACGGCTGGAATCAGGAAGAGTTGAAAGCGTGGTGTTTGGGTACGGCCCGCCTCGACCGCCCGTTGGACGCCACGCAGCTGCACGAGTGCGCGCCTCACCTTCGCCGCCTTGTCGCTTTCGCCGGCGTCGATGAAGGTGCCGTTCGCGGCGGCAGCGGCGGCACGCAGCATTTCCGGATGATACTTCGTGATCACGACGTTGTTTTCGGCGTCGCGCTTTTCGACGATCGCGTTGCCTTCGCGAATAGGAATGGTACTGCCCGCCACCGTGCCGAAGCCGACCGTCACGATGCTGATTCCTGCCTCGCCGGCCGCCTTGGCTGCTTCTATGTCGTCCTCAGGCGCTTCGAATGCTTCGCCATCGCTGAAGATCACGATGGCGCGGTCGCTCCCACCCTTCGTCGCGACGAGCAGGTCGGTGCCCTGGCGGATGGCACGCGCGAGCGAGCTGCCGGCCTGGCCCACGACCGACGGGTCGAGGTTGTCGAGGAAGAGGTCGAGCGCGGCGTCGTCGACGGTGAGTGGCGTGAGGATGTAGCTACGCCCGGCGAACGCCAGCAGGGCGAAGCGATCGCTGGGTGACGCCGCACGCAGGCGACGGATCTCCTGCTTCACTTTCTCGAGGCGGTTCGGGCGCTCGTCGGTGGCCATCATCGACAGCGACGCATCGACCGCCAGCACGATGTCTACGCCTTCACCTCGGACGACAGTACGCTCGATGCCCCACCGGGGACCGGCGATCGCGATTCCGGCGAGGGCACCCGCGACGGCAAGCCGGGTTGCGCGCCAGCCGGGCGGAACGGCGGCGTTAGGCGGCACGAGCCGGCTGATCATTGCGGGCGTGCCCAAACGAGCGAGCCTCGCGCGACGCCGCCGGTAGCCGCCGATAATGAGCGCGACGATCGCGATCGGAAGCAGGACCGCGAGCGCGAGCAGCAGCGGGTGATCGAGTGCCGGCTTCACGCGGCGCGCTCCTTCGGGACCATCTCCGCCGCACGCTTCGCCTCTTCCGTCGCCTGGACCTCCGCGGCATGCACTGCGGCGACGATCCCTCGCGCTTCGGTGCCGAGCTCGCGCGCCCGTTCAGCCGTTGTCGCGCGACGCGCAAACTTCACGAGGTCGGCATCCGCGAGCACCAGCGCGAGGCGGTTCACCGGCACGAGGCGGTTGTCCCGCACGGTGATGAGCAGCTCGTTGGTCGTGAGGGACGGATGCGCGTCAGGGATGCTGCGCGAGAGATATGTCCTGAGGATCTCCACCATCAGCGCCACGTAGCGACCGCGTTCGCCAGCCTCCACGAGCCCGAGGCGCTCTACGCGCTCGAACTCGCCCTCCGCATCAGCAAACGGGTCGTCCACCTCACCCTGCTGGCGCTTTCGGCGGCGGCGCCACCACCACCAGAAGAGGCCAATGAGTCCGATCGCCGCGAGCGCAGCGAGCAGCCAGTACCACCACGGTCGTCCAAACTCGAACAGCGCGCGTTGCGGCTTCGGAATCCGTTGGGCGGTATCGGCCGGCAGCACGCTCTTCACGTGGACCGTGAGCGCGCTGAGCGGAACACGCCGCTCGCGGTTATCGAGCTTCACGACGACGTCGCCGAATCGCAGCGGCAGGTTGCCGGTGTCCCATGCCGCGATGCGCCACGTTGCCGTGACGTCGAACGCCGTGGTGTCGGATCCCTGGCGCTCCTGTCGGGGATCGAGCGCCTCGACGGCGGCGCCCGAATCGGGGCCCGCCGGAAACGTGATGGACGCGCCGCGCGGCGCGTGGACGCGCACCGTTAGGCGGAAGGGGTCACCGACCGTTACCGTTTCCGGCTCGATTGAATACCCCATCTGCACCTGTGCCGCCACCTGCGCTGGCTGTGCTGGCGTTGGCTGCGTGGGGCCCTGTTGCAGCGCCAGCAGGAGCGGGACGACACAGAACAGCATCATCGACGTCGCGTCCGGGTTTCGCGCGACCGGAAGAATCGCATGAGCGGTTCGACGTATCCGCCGTCGGTACGCATGACAATTTCGTCGATCGCGAGGCGGCGGAGGAGACGACGCCGGCTCTCGCGGTGTTCGTTCACCATGCGCGCATAGCCTTCGCGAACCCGTCCATCACTCGTGTCCACGTCGATCGTCGCGCCCGTCTCCGGGTCGACGAGTCGGGCGAGCCCGATGTCGGGCAGGGACTCTTCGCTCGGATCCTCAATGGTCACCGCGACGAGATCGTGCCGTTGTGCGGCGAGCTTGAGCGGACGCTCGAGCTGCTCGCTGAAGAAGTCGGAGACGAGAAAGACGATCGCCTTCTGTCGCAACATTCCGCGCAGATACTCGAGCGCGCCGGCGATGTCGGTCCCGCGTCCCTGCGGCTCGTGCACCAGGAGATCGCGGATGACACGCAGCACGTGACGACGCCCCTTGGCGGGCGGCACGACGTGCTCGACACGGTCGGTGAAGAGCATGATGCCGACGCGGTCGTTGTTCCGAACGGCGGACATCGCCAGCACCGCACCGAGCTCGGTAGCGAGCTCGCTCTTGAAGCGCCTAACGGTACCGAACCGCTCTGACCCCGAGAGATCCACCGCCAGCATGACGGTGAGCTCGCGCTCCTCGATGTAGCGCTTGACGAACGGCCGCCGCATTCGCGCCGTCACGTTCCAGTCGATGGACCGGACTTCGTCGCCGGGGAGATACTCGCGCACCTCGGCGAACTCCATCCCTTGCCCCTTGAACACGGAGCGGTATTCGCCGCTGAAGAGCGAGTTGACGAGTCCCCGGGTACGGAGCTCGATCAGCTTCACCTGGCGGAGGATCTCGGGCGGGACGCCGATCGTGACGCGTTGGCGGGCTGCGTCGGGATCGACCTTGGACCGGGAACCGGCAATTGGGAAGCGGGAACCGATTGCGTTGGGCGGCGTCGGCGGCGTGCGAAGGGCATGACGTGCGCGCGCCGGAGTCTCGAACGCAACCTGCGAAGTCCGGTTCGCGGTTCCCTGTTCCCCGTTCCCGTTGTTCCCCGAATCCCGATTCCCGATTCCCGATTCCCGGCTCATGGGCTCTCGATCGTCGCCAGGATCTTCGCGACAATCGTGTCGCTCGTGACTTCCTCCGCTTCGGCTTCGTACGTCGTCAGCACGCGGTGGCGCAGGACGTCCGGGGCGATCGCCTTCACGTCCTCCGGCGTGACGAACGTCCGCCCGCGCAGGAACGCGTGCGCGCGCGACGCCTGCGCGAGCGCGATCGTCGCGCGTGGGCTCGCGCCGAACTCGATCAGCGGAACGAGGTCCTTCATTCCCGACTCCGCCGGCGAACGTGTCGCGTGGACGATGTCGACGATGTAGTCCACGATCCGCTCGTCCATGTACAGCTCGGCGATTCGGTGACGCGCCTCCATGATCGTGACCGGCGACGCGACGTGCTGCACGGAAATCGGCTCGCCACCGGCCATGCGTCGCATGATCTCCTTCTCCTCATCGCGCGATGGATACCCGACCCGTAGCTTGAGCATGAACCGGTCGACCTGTGCCTCCGGCAGCGGGTATGTGCCTTCCTGCTCGATGGGGTTCTGGGTGGCCAACACGAGGAAGGGTTCTTCGAGCTTGAACGTTTGACCGCCGAGCGTGACCTGCTTCTCCTGCATCGCCTCGAGGAGCGCGGCCTGGACCTTCGCCGGCGCGCGGTTGATCTCGTCGGCGAGAATGATGTTGGCGAAGATCGGTCCCCTCTTGACCGAAAACTGTCCCGTCGACTGGTCGAAGACCTGGGTGCCTAACACGTCGGCCGGGAGCAGGTCAGGCGTGAATTGGATCCGCTGAAACGTCGTGTCGATCGTCTCGGCCAGCGTTCGCACCGTCAGCGTCTTCGCGAGCCCAGGCACGCCCTCGAGCAGCACGTGGCCGCCGGTCAGTAAGCTGATGAGCAGCCGCTCGACCATGTACTCCTGCCCGACGACGCGACGCCCGACCTGACGTAGCACGCCCTGCACCAGCGCCATGTCTGCCTGCGAGGAGACCTGTGTTGCCACCGTTCGCTCCGAGGGTAATGGGCTCGATCCAGCGCCCGTCGCTGCTCGAGCTCGCCTGTTCAAGTTCGGGACCCGACCGAGTGTACCGCCAGTCGTCTCTCAGTCCGGTCTGCAGAGTATACACGAAACCAGCGATTCGGCTCCGCCGGTCACGTCACCAGCGTCACCGACGCTTCCTTGGCTTTCGTCCGTGCGATGCGTCAGGCTTGGGACGCTGCCTGGTGCGTTGCTCGCCCTCTCGTCGACCACGCCCCGAACGCGCCGGTGTGATGGGGTAACCAAGTAGCACCTCCAGATCCCGTCGCTCACGCCCCGAGAGCGCTCGCGTCGCCCCTGACTCGAGACGATCGAGCACGACGGGCCCGAAACGCACGCGCACGAGGCGGTCGACCTCGAGACCGAGCGCCTCGCAGAACCGTCGAACCTCACGGTTGCGCCCTTCGGCAATCGTGACCTCGAACTCCGACTTGCGGTTCCCGAGCGGTCGCGCCTCGACAGCCCGCGGCAGCACGAGCCCGTCCTCGAGCTCGACCCCGCGACGTGCGGCAACGACTGCAGCTCGCACATTGCCGCGAACGGTGGCCACGTACGTCCGCTCGACCTCCGTGCTCGGATGCGTGAGGAGGTGCGCCGCTGCGCCGTCGGTCGTGAGCAACAGGACGCCTTCGGTGAGGTAGTCCAGCCGACCGACATACGTGAGGCCGGGAGTCGCGGGCACCAGGTCGAACACGGTGCGACGACCTTCGGGGTCGGACTTCGTCGTCACCACGCCCGACGGTTTGTTGAGCACGATCCACTCGAACGACGTGGGTGGCCGATCGAGCTCGCGTCCATCCACCGTGATGCGGTCCACCGCCGGATCCACGGACTGTCCGGTGCGCGCGACGACGCCGTTCACCTGCACACGTCCGGCTGCGACGAGCTCCTCGGCCTTTCGCCGCGACGCGACGCCCGCGCGAGCGAGCGCGCGGTGGATTCGCATCGGCTCACCGGTCACGTCGTCGGCGCCGCCTCCGATGCCGGTTCGGCGGGAGCGTTCGTGCGGAGCGCGATCGCCAGCTCGTCGCCTCTCGGCAGCTCCTCGAGGTGTCGGAGCGCAAACTG
This sequence comes from Gemmatimonas sp., assembly GCA_021154285.1. GTDB lineage: Bacteria > Gemmatimonadota > Gemmatimonadetes > Gemmatimonadales > Gemmatimonadaceae > JAJKIV01. Next base: position 12,392 of record JAJKIV010000059.1, read on the forward strand.
CTCGAGGAAGATCGGCGTCGTGCCGTACAGCAGCGGGCGGCCCACACCGTCGGCGCGCCCAACGACGTCGATCAGGCCACGCTCGAGGAGCGACTTGAGAACACTCCCCACGGCGACACCGCGAATCTCCTCGATTTCGGCGCGGCCGATCGGCTGTCGGTACGCAATGATCGCCAACGTCTCGAGCGATGCGCCGGACAATCGGTGGGGGCGTGCGGCGAGCTGTGCGCGTTCGATCGCCTCGGTGTACTCGGCTCTCGTTAGGATCTGCCAGCCACCGCCGACCTCCACGAGCTCTACGCCGTGTCCCGCGGTGTCGTAGGTCTCGCGAAGCTCATCGAGGGCCGACTGCACCGCGGCCGGCGACGCATCGGGATCGAGAGCGGCAAGTTCGTCGAGCGGGATCGGCCGCGCGCTCGCGAACAGCGCGGCTTCAAGCAGCCTGGCTAGAGGATTCACGACTGATCAAAACGGAGGCGAAGGGTGCGAGCTGTGCGAGCCGGAGCTCGCCGCGGCGCGCGAGCTCCAACAGCGCGAGCAGTGCCGAGAGCACCTGCCACGGCTGGGAAGTCGGCGGGCACACGTCGCGCCATCGCGCGGTCGCGCGCAGGGCGAGGACGGCACGCACGGTCTCGATCGCACCATCCACATCGAGAGGGCGAGCGACAATGTCATGGATGACTGGCTCTCGGGCAATACGCAGCACGCGATCGATCGCCGCGAGCAGCTCCGAGAGCGAGAGCGCGAGCGGCGCTGAAGGCGGAGCGATCTGCTGCGGCACGTACGCGCGCGCGAATCGGCCGCGACGATCTTCCCCGAGTCGCTCGAGGACATCCACGACCTCGCGCATCTGCTGGTACTCGAGCAGTCGCCGCACGAGCTCCGCGCGCGGGTCTTCCCACGCATCATCGAGCTCACTGCGAGGGAGCAGCATCTGCGCCTTGATGCGAAGCAGTCGGGCGGCCATCTCGAGATAGTCGGCCGCCTGGTCGAGCTGCATGAGGTGGATGTGCGCGAGGAACTGCTCGGCAATGCGCGCGATCGGGATGTCATAGATGTCGACCTGTTCGTCGCGAATGAGCGACAACAGGAGATCGAGCGGACCGCTGAATTGCGACAGCTCGATGACGAACGGCGTCGCGACATCAGACACCGCCTCGAGCCGGCGTGGCTCGACGGGGGCGTCGAAATCGAGCTGCCCCGTTAGGGCTGGCTCGACTAGCGTGTCGATGTCCATGGGCTTGCTACGACGGACGGCACGGCGAAAAGCTAGCGGCACCGCACGCCTGAGTCAAAGCAAAAAATCACTTGCGGGCGAATGTGTTTTTGCCAATTCGGCGTGTGCGATCGATTCACGTTATGCATCGACCGCAGGACTTTCTTTACCCGACCCAACTAACTGCGCTGCCTTGACATCGGGCGCCCGTACTGGTAAGGTTCGTGGCTCTATTTCGAACACTGATTCAGGAATTCTGGAGATACGACGTGCCGAATATCGCGTCCGCGAATAAGAACATGCGAAAGGCTCGCGCAGCCACCGTGCGCAATCGCGCGCAGCGGTCCGCGCTCCGCACTGCGCTCAAGAAGGCGAAGGCTCCGAGTGCTACGGCCGAGGAGCGCCTCACGGCGGTGAGCCTGCTCGACCGCGCCGCGCGAAAGGGCCTCATTCATTCGAACGCCGCGGCCCGTCACAAGAGCCGCTTGGCCACGCACGCCAAGGCATAACCCGGCGCGCCGGTTCTCAAAGCAAAAGGGCCCGGACAAAGTCCAGGCCCTTTTCATTTCACCGCCTCGAGGCGTCACATCGCCGCGAGCTCACCACCGCAGCGTTCACAATACCATTCGGTGGGATAGTTCATCGTCCCGCACTCCTGACACTTGAGCGTCTTGATCTGCTCAGTCGGCACGTCCTTGAGGAAGGCGGGAATGCTTCCCGGCGTGAGTGCGGAATCGGGGTGCTGAACCTCCTTCTCCACGCGCGGCGCTGAGGTCAGCACGGGCGTGGGGGCGAGGTTGCGGCGCGCCGCGGATCCATTCAGGCCTGCGGGCACCTCGACATCGGCCGGCTCGATCATCCCAGCACGCGCCGGAACTGGCTCCGCCCGAATTTCAGGCCGAGACTCCGCGCGCGGTGCCGGTGCGGCATGCGCAACGTCCGCCGGTCGCGTTGGAGCTGGCCGGTCGACGACGGACTGCAGAAACGCCAATTCGTCAAAGCCCGAAGAGGGCACCGCACGAACCGGCGGCGGCGGCGCCGCGGGCTGCGGAACGGGCTGCGCTGCTTGCGGCACCGGAGCGGGCGGCAGGACTGTGGGCGGTACCGCGGCCCTCGCGGGAGCCAGCGCCTCGATGGGAACGACCGACTCTTCGCCCGCCGGCGGCGTTGGCGCTCGGACAGCGACGGCGAGAATCTCCTGTACGCGTCCGAGCTCAGCGCCGACCTGTGCCCGCTCGGCGCCAAGCGACGAGATGGCTTCATCGCAGCGCTGCATCGCATCGCGAGCATGATCGAGGCTGAACTCGCCGACCATGGCACGAAGCTCGGCTTCGGCTCGCTGGTCTCGCAGCGTCGTCTCATCCGCGTACAGTGCGGCGACCTTTTCGGCGAGCGTGCTGGCGGTGCTCTGAAGCTCCGTCGCACGACCCGCGAGCTGGTCGAGGACCTTCGTCAATCGCTCATCGTAATCGGCGCGCACGCGAGCGAACACGTGGGTCGGTGTGGTTCCCTTGCGCGCGTCGAGTTGAGCGAGCCACTGCTCGTATCGATTGCGCTCTTCCATCAGCGCGTTCAGCGCGTCCATCCAGTTGTTGCTATCGCTCATGCTTCACTCCTCGCGGCCACCCGGCACGGGGCAGCCTGGATAGATCTCGCCGGGAAACGCTTTGGCTCGCGCCGCCTCGAGCGCCCGCACGTCGTCCGGCCCTAACGTCTGTACTCGGCCAAGGAGCCGAGCGGTCAACAGGATCTTCGCCGTGTGTTCGAGGCTCTCCATTCGCTGGTGCGCGAGAACCAGCGACGGTCCAACCGTCGTGGCTCCGTGGTTCGCCATCAAGAACGCATCGTGTCGCGCCACGAACGGCTCGAACGCATCGGCTAACGCCATTGTACCGGGGGTCGCGTATGGAACCAACGGCACCCAGCCCACCTGATAAATGATCTCCGGAAGTACACACGCCGAGAAGGACTCGCCCGCAACCGCGAACCCCGTCGCGGTTGGCGGATGCGCGTGGACGACCGCCTGAACATCGGGACGCCGCTGGTAGACGCGCAGGTGCACCGCCACTTCGGACGACGCCCGCCGCGCTCCGCGCCGGTGCTGACCGTCGAGCGAAAGCTCGACGAGGTCCTCTTCCGTCACGTCCACCTTCGACATCCCTGCCGGGGTCACGAGCACACGGTCGCCGGGGAGCCGCACCGAGACGTTGCCGTCCGGTCCCGCGATCAAGCCACGGTCGTACAGGCGCCTGCAGACCTGGACGATCTCCCGACGCGCCGGCAGCGACCCGTACACCACGCTACCCCGTCGCCCGATGGACGATCTTGCCGCCCACAATGGTACACATCACACGCCCATATAGGCTGTAGCCCCCATACGGGCTGTTTCGCCCCTTCGAGACGAACTTCGCGGGGTCGACGGTCCACTCGCGCGTGGCGTCAAAGACCGTGACGTCCGCCACGCTTCCGCGCCGCAATGACCCGCCCGGCAGGTTGAATGTGGTGGCCGGCGAAACGGACATCCGGTCAACCAGCGTCGTCAGGTCGATGATCCCCGGCTTTACCAGCCAGGTGTTGACGACCGCGAGCGCGGTCTCGAGGCCGACGATGCCATTGGGCGCGTCGGCGAACTCCCGCTCTTTCTCGTCGTAGTGGTGCGGCGCGTGGTCCGTCGCAACGAGATCGATCGTGCCGTCGCGGACGGCATCGCGAACGGCCTCCACGTCCTCCGCCGTCCGCAGCGGCGGATTCATCTTCGCATTCGTGTTGTACCCGTCGACGGCGTCTTCGGTGAGCGAGAGGTGATGCGGGCAGGCCTCCGCCGTGACACGAATGCCGCGCTCTTTCCCCCACCTGATGAGCTCTATCGAGCCCTTCGTGCTCATATGGCACAGGTGCACGTGGCCGCCAGTTCTTCGCGCCAACAGGATGTCGCGAATGACCATGATCTCTTCGGCTTCGGAGGGGATGCCCTTGAGGCCGAGCCGTGCGCTCACGATGCCTTCGTTCATCGCGCCGCCAGCGGCGAGCGTGGGCTCCTCGCAATGGTCCGCCACCGGAATGCCGAACGTGCGAGCGTACTCGAGCGCCGTTCGCATGAGGTGAGCGCTCGCGACCGGGCGACCGTCGTCGCTCACGGCGACCGCCCCGGCGCCCACCATCTCGCCGAACTCCGCCAGCGACTTCCCTTCCTGGCCTAACGAGATGGCCCCGATGGGATGCACGCGCGCGGCGTTCGCGGCCTGGCCCTGGCGCAGCACGAACCCGACGGCCGCCTGGTTGTCGGTGACCGGCTGTGTGTTGGGCATCGCACACACGGCCGTGAATCCGCCGACGGCCGCCGCTCTCGCGCCGGTGGCGATCGTTTCGACGTCCTCGCGACCCGGCTCCCGCAGATGGCAGTGGACATCGATGAATCCGGGCGCGACGACGAGCCCCGAACAGTCGATGACCTCGTAGTCATCGCCGTACGACGCGCCGGCGGCGGTCTCGAACGACTCCACCTTCCCGTCGGCCAGGATGAGGTCTCCCTTGGAGTCGATCTGTTGCGACGGATCGAGCACACGTCCGCCGCGCAAGACACCGTGCCTAACGCCGGAGCCGCGGTTCCCGGTTCCCTGTTCCCGGTTCCCACCCGATTCCCTATTCCCGATTCCCGACTCCCGATGGCTCACCTGTCGCTTCCTCCCTTCGCGGCGTCAGCCAGCTCCGGCGCGCCGCCGGCAAGCAGATAGAGCACCGCCATGCGAACCGCCACGCCGTTCGTCACCTGTTCGAGGATCACGCTGTGAGGGCCATCGGCGACGTCGGAATCGATCTCGACGCCCCGATTCATGGGGCCGGGGTGAAGGATGAGGAGATCGCGTGGCGCGCGCTCGAGGCGCTCGCGCGTCACGCCGAAGACACGATTGTATTCGCGCAGCGACGGGATGTAGCCTGCCTGCATGCGCTCGAGCTGAAGGCGCAGGACGTTGAGTGCCTCGGCCCATTCGATCGCCGCCTCGATTCGGTCGAACACCTCGACCCCGAGTTCGGCGATCGCGTTCGGCAGGAGCGAGCGCGGCCCGCACACGCCGACGACCGCGCCCATTTTTTTGAGCCCCCAGATGTTCGAGCGCGCGACGCGCGAGTGGAGCACGTCACCGCAGATGCAGATGCGGCGGCCCTCGAGCGTGCCGAATCGGTCACGCAACGTCAGGAGATCGAGCAGCCCCTGCGTCGGATGCTCGTGGGTTCCGTCGCCGGCGTTGATGACGTTCGACTCGATCCGCTCCGCGAGAAACTGCGCGGCCCCCGAGGCGGAATGGCGGATGACGACCATGTCGATGCGCATCGCCTCGAGGTTGCGCGCCGTGTCCACGAGGGTCTCGCCCTTCGAGACGCTCGAGCCCGAGGCCGCAACGTTCACCGTATCGGCGGAAAGGCGCTTCTCGGCAAACTCGAACGATACGCGGGTTCGCGTGGACGCCTCGAAGAACAGATTCACGATCGTCGACCCACGAAGCGCCGGCACCTTCTTGATCGCGCGCTCGCTGATCTCCTTGAACGGCTCCGCGGTGTCGAGAATCAGTCGAATCTGCTCGGGGGTCAGTGGCTCGAGCGCCAACAGGTCTTTCCCGAGCGGGGTCGTCACGCCGCGTCCTCCCGCCTGACGAGAACGACGCTGTCGGACCCGTCGATCTCGGACACGAGGACGTCGACGCGATCGGTCGGCGCGACGTCCACGCGCTTGCCGACGATGTCCGCGTGAATCGGAAGCTCGCGGCCCCCTCGATCGACGAGCACGGCGAGCGCGATCCGCGACGGGCGGCCGAAGTCCGCGAGCTCATCGAGCGCAGCCCTCACGGTTCGACCCGTGTGGAGCACGTCGTCGACGATCAGCACACGCTTGCCGTTCAGGTCCCACGGCAGCTTCGTGGGGCCGACGACCGGTCGCGGGCCGACGGTCTGCAGGTCGTCGCGGTAGAGAGTGATGTCGAGAGAGCCGCGAGGAACTTTCACCTGCTCGCGGTCATCGAGAATGTCGGCGAGACGGTCGCTGAGCTGCACGCCTCGCCGCTGAATTCCCACAAAAATCAGATTGTCGACTCCGTCGAACAGCTCGACGATCTCGTCGGCAATGCGACGGAGGGTGCGCGCGAGCGCGCGCGAGTCCAGCACGGTCGTGGGCTTGGCGGCCATGAGAGGCCAATATCACCACGACGCGGCGCAAATTGAAGCCGCCGCGGTGACGGAGCTTCGCTTTCCTTATCGGCCGGAGGTATTGTCGCCCAAGTGCGACATCGGACGCAGATACGGAGACGCGGCGGACGGCCGGGCACCACCGTCGCGGTCCCGAAGTCGAGCCGAGAGACCTCGGCCGCGGCGATCGGGAGCACCGTCCGCGTGAATGATTCGCAGATTGACCTCGCGATCGGCCACCGGACGAGGAGAGCGCCGCGGAACGCTCACTGGCTCCGTCGAACGAACGCTGTCCTGTGCGACCACCTGCTGCACTTCGACGTCGGCGAGGCGCGTGAGTGCCGTGTCTCTCTGCTTGCCGATGTCGACGACGGCGGCCTCCCGGTTTCGTCGAATCGCCGACACGACCCTGGCCGCGGTGCGAGTCAGCATTGCGACGCCGGCATAGGCTGCTACGTCCGCCGCGTTCAGAACGATCCCGACGCCGTCAGCGCGCTGCAGCGCGATGAAGTCGACGACGCCGGCGCGGTTCACGAGCAGGCTCACGAGATTCCCGATCGCGCCACCCGCGATGAGGCCAAGCGCCATTGGCGCGCGGTCGTCGATCCGCGACAGGTCCTTTGCGACTGGAATGATCAACGCGATCGCCGCGAGCGTGAGCGCGAGGCTCAGCTGCCACGTGTAGTCGCCCATGCTGAGCCCGAACGCACCTTTGTCATTGTGTACGACGCCGAACCTGATGGCGGCACCGGTAGCGCGCGGCTCGAGCGCTCCGATCCAGAGAACGGCGAGCTGCTTGGTCACGAGATCGCCGATGGCGACCAGCGTGGCGACACGGGCGAGCGGTATCAGCGGCGAACGGCGCGTGGGTTCGTGCATCGATTCCCCATAACCGGGTCGTAAGTTGGCCTGGCAGGGGGCACCTCTCATGCCAGGCTCGGCCGCGAATAAACTACGTCCGGGAGCGGTTTAGCGCGCCTGAGATTCCTAAGTCGTGGCGACGGCACCACACCGAAATACGGACCGTTGCATCACGCGAGCACCGTGACACGGCGCGTCTTCGGACGCCAGCGGAGGCGAAGCCCTCAGCCACCAGGGCGGCTCGCACGGGCGAGCTGGCGAGCAGCGTGCTCCTGACGAAACACCTCGAGCTCCTCGCCGCCGAACATCCCGTCGGCGATGGCCGCGATCTCTTCCGCCTCCTTCCACGCGCGCTCGAGCTCGACCAGCTCACCCTCGAGCGCGCGCCGTTCTGTGTCCTCGTTCGCCGCCATCTCGAGCGCGAGCCGATCGACCATCGGGAGACGCAGCATGAGCGTGCTGGGCTCACTCGTGATCGAGCCGCGTCCCCAGAACGATCGGTTGGCGATGTGCAACGCGAGGCGCTCCGCCGCGGACGACGAAACCGGGGCGGCCTCGGGGCTCACCGGAGCGTCGGGGAATCGCCCCCAGCCCGTTCGCATCGCGAGGGCGACAATGCGGGAGAAGTAACCCTGTTCGTCTTCGGCATCCTCGATCTTTGCCGTCGCGCGGCGAACGTCGTCCGGCAACGCACCGGCCGCATTGAGTGCCGCGAGCATCTTGGCCGCCGTCCGCAGTCCGTCGTCCCCACGAACAGTCGTTAGGCCGTGATCGTGCTTCACGACCAGGCGCCACGGCTCGTGCGGGTCCGGGCGAATGAGCTCCGCCGCATCGAGGTGCCCCCAGCGAATGATCGAACGATTGCCTTGTTCGTCGGTGAGCACGTCGAGCACCCGATCACGGTGACGGTACAGCCGGAGCCGCGTGAGCGGCTCGTCCGCGAAGAGGCTCGGCGTATCGTCGCGCGTGATCCGCGCGATCGCGTCGTTGGCCGCGCGAGCGCCCCGCTTTGCGAGTCCGGTGACGACTCCGATGAGTCGTCCCGACCCGCGACGTTGGATCACGTCACCGTAGCGCCAGGCGGCAACTTCAGGGCGCAGAGCCTTCCCGATGCGGACGAGCTCCAGCCCCTCCCGCAGCTGCGCCAAGCCGATGTTGTCCGTGGAGAATCGAAGGTGCGTGGCACGAAAGCGACGCTCACAATCGTCGATCGCCTCCCAGCGCTCCTCGATCGGCGAGAGGTTCCAACGTGTGCAGCTCGCACAGATGACCCACAGCCGTCCCTTCTCCGGATCGAACGCAAGCCGTCGCCCAACGGGAAACAGCTCGACCACATCGTTCGTGCCGAGCGACTCGTTGCAGAACAGGCAGGTCGTATACATGCGGCCGGGCGAGGGACGCGTTGCTCGAGGGCGAAGCCCGTTCGATCGCCGAAGCGATCGACTACAGCGGTATTATATGCAGCGGCGCCTCGACGCGCCCAGACCGGTTTCCAGGCCGCACCCGGCGGTGGGGGGCTGAGGATCGGCGTGACAAGCCGTGGGCTGACGCGTCGAACTCCGTAGGGGATCGCCTGAGTGCCGATGAGGGTTTTCTCACGTTCGGTTTCGGAACGTAATGCGGTCGTTTGGCACCTTTCGCGCATGCGACGCATCGTTTTATGATCCGCTTCGACCACGCGCGCGCGCGTCAGGTTCTTCTCGCGCTACTCTGACTTTGTACAAACGCTCGGAAGCTCTTGTTCGCGGCGCGATCGTAGCATTGCCGTCGTTCGACTCGACCTGGTTCGGCGGGAGCACGCCGGATCGCCAGGTCCTGATCGTGATCATTTTGGCAGTCATTGCCGTCACGGCACTGCTCGTTGCAGGCTCCGCGTTCCTCCGCGATCAGCGTGAGCGAGCCCGTTTTTCAGGCGAAGAGCGATTGTTCACGACGACGCCGCTCCCGATGGCACGGGACGAACAGGCGCGGTTCGCCCGGGAGTCGTTGCCGCACGACGCATTCCGCTCACTGCGGATTCCGCGGTGGGTCCAGGTAGGCTCGCTGTTGGTCGCGCTCGTCATCACCTGGAGCGTTGCACAGCGCGTGTCGCCGAGCTCGCGCCTGTCCATGGCCGCAAGAAAGGGAACTTCCACGGCAGCCAGCACCAGCGATCTGACCGAGGCATCACCAGAGGGTTTCAACCCCGCCGCGGACGAGGGGCCAACGTTCGCCTTCCAGGCGCGCGAATGGGTAACGCGACAAGGCGGCGGTTGCGAAGGCCAGCTCGTCGTCACGCGAGGCGAGCCCAGCGCGTGGGCGCTCACGGCGCGTGTGCATGATGACGAGGGTCAGCTCATCGACACCGCGCATGCCCGGGTCACGACGCTGCGGGTGGGCGATGTCGTCGAATTCAACTTCCCCCGTGCGGACTGCGATCGGATAGGCGCATGGGATGTCCGCGGCAATCGCCAGCACTGATAGCGTTCGACCTCGTTAGCCGTCGCGGATGGTCGTCGCCGGATCGATGTAAGTAGCCCGGCGAGCTGGAATCCAGGCAGCAGCCACGGCGACGACAGCAACGACGAGCGAGACTGCCGCAAGCGTGACCGGGTCTCGGGGCGACACCTCGTAGAGGAGCCCGGACAGCACGCCCGTCAACCCTAACGACGCCGCGAGCCCAACGATCAGCGCGACACCGGCCAGCGCGAGCGCCTCCCGCACGACGACGCCCGTCACCTGCGATGCACGCGCGCCGAGCGCGAGCCGGATACCGAACTCCCGACGACGCTGCACCACCCCGTAGGACATCACGCCGTACATGCCGACGACGCCAAGGATCAGCGCGAGCGCGGCGAACACACCGGTGAGGACGGTCGCGAAGCGCCGGCGCGCGACGCTCTCGCGGTACAGATCCGGCACGGTCGACACCCCCTGAATCGGCAGACGTGCATCCACCTGCCGGACGAGTCCACGAAGCGCCCCGCCTAACGTGCCCGCATTGCCCGTGGCGTCGGTGCGCATGACGAGCGTCATCCACGTCATCCACGGCCAGCGCTTCTGTGCGAACGGCATGTACATGGCCGGCACCGGCGCGGCGTCGGCAGCGTTGCTTCGCGTGTCGCCGACAACACCCACCACCTGAAGCCACGGTCCGGACGGGCCCACGAAACTCACGCGCGAGCCCACCGGGTCGACATCGGGCCACAGCAGCCGTGAGAGCGACTCGTTCACGATCACGACGGGCGGAGCATCGGCGCGGTCCGTTGGGGCGAAGGCCCGTCCGCGTCGGACACGAATACCCATCACGCGGAAGTAGTCGCCCGCGACGACGCGAAGCGGCTGAGCATCCTCACGGCCACTGGCGTTGCGCGACGGCCGCCCCTCGATCGCGAACGAGAACGTCATGCTCGACGAGCTCCCGATCTCTTCGGTCGTGCCGGCGACGCCGATCACGTGGGGCAGCTCGCGCGCGCCTGCTATGAGCTGGTCATAGAATGCCACGTGCCGATCGTTACCGTCGTAGCGAGCACGCGGCAGGTCGAGCGAGGCGGCAACGAGACCAGCTGGACGGTAACCGTAGTCGACCGACGCGAGACGATGCGCGGATCGAAGCAGCAGGCCGGCGCCCGACAACAGGATCAGCGACACGGCGAGCTCACCGACGAGCAGGATCGAGCGCACGCCCCGCTGCCGACCGCTCGCCCCACGATCGCCGCCCGCGCGCAGGGCAAGGTGAAGCGACGCGCCGCCACGTCGTCCACCCCGCAGCATGCGTACTGCCGGTACGAGTCCGAACAGGAGCCCGCTCGCCAGCGTGGTCGCCAGCGCGTAGACGAGCACAACACCATCGACCCGCACCGCCGAGAGCCGAGGAATGTCGCCCGGGGCGAGCATCGTGAGCGCGCGGGTGAGCAGCATGGCCATCGCGACGCCGAGCAGACCGCCAACGAACGCGGTGACGACGCTTTCCGTCAACAGCTGCCGCGCGATTCGCGCGCGGCTGGCGCCTAACGCACCGCGCACGGCGATCTCGCGACGACGCCCGACGGAACGGGCAAGGAGCAAGTTCGCGATGTTCGCGCATGCAACGACAAGGAGCAGCGTCGCCCCGGCCAACAGGATCAACAGCAGCGGCCGGACGCTCGCGACCGCGTCGTCCGCCATGCTCACCACGTTCGTTCCGAATCCCTTCATGTATTGCGGGAACTCGCGGGCGAGGCCGCCGGCGATGGCGCGCATCTCCGCGCTGGCCGCGTCGAGTGTCGCCGCAGGAGCGAGCCGGGCCACCACGTACCAATTGTGGCTGCGCCGCTCGTCGGCGTCGATGTGGTCAACCGTGACGGGGCGCCAAATATCGACCCCCGCTGACGGAAACTCGAACGCGGCCGGCATGACGCCAAGCACCGTGTACGGCGCGTCGTTGATCGTGAGCCGCCGGCCGACGATGCCGGGGTCGGCGCCGAACCGCCGCACCCAGAGACCGTGGCTCAACACGACCGCCTGGCCATCGCGCCGGTCATCGTCCGGGACGAACGTGCGGCCTAACGCGGCACGTGCACCGAGCACCTGCATCACCGACGGCGTCAGGTCGGCTGTGGTGACGCGCGTTGGCTCTCCCGCCTCGACGAGCGTCACACCGAACGCGGCCGAGTGCGCGCCGATCACGGAGAACGATCTCGCTCGCTCGCGCCAGCTGACGTAGTTGCCCATCGATACGACGTTGTGGTCGTCGCCTCTGGGCGAGACTTCCCAGACGCGAACCAGCCGATCCGGGTCGGCGAACGGCAGCGGGCGGAGCAGAACGCCGCGAACGATGCTGAAGATCGCTGTGCTCGCGCCGATGCCCAGCGCGAGCGTGATCACGATGGTTGCCGCGAACCCGGGGGCTCGGCGCAGCGACCGAAAGGCGAAGCGCACATCCTTGGCGAGAGAGTCGAGCAGCTCACCCCACTCGTGGCGACGCGCTTGCTCGGCGCCTATGCCCTCGCACAGCGCGCGTGCGCGCTCGAAGTCACCGAACTCTTCGCGAGCCCGCGCGCGGGCACGGTCCGGCGCCACACCCTGCTCGATCAGCCGCTCGGCGATCATCTCGATGTGAAACTCGAGCTCATCGGCGACATCGGCGCGGACATCCGTGCCCCGGAGCCGCAGGTATCGGCGCCAGACCGGAACAGGACGGCCGGCCGATTCGTCGTTGGATTCGTCGATCATCGCAGGCTCACGCCGGCTGCTCGTTGGCCGACATCACCTTGCCGATCACCGAGACGTACCGCGTCCAGCTCTCCGACTCGGCGCGCAGCTCACGGCGCCCGCGCGCCGTGAGGCGATAGAACTTCGCCTTGCGATTGTTCTCGGAGAGTCCCCAGTCGGCCTCGATGAGTCCGCGCGCCTCCATGCGGTGGAGGGCTGGATACAGGGCCGCGTCCTCGATCCTGAGCTCGCCGTCCGTCGTCTGGCGCAGCCAGGCGAGGATCGAGTACCCGTGCATGCGCCCCCACGTGAGCGCTTTCAGCACGAGCATGTCGAGCGTCCCCTGCAGGACGTCCACTTCCTCGCGCGCCATCGAGCACTCTCCACTAAACGGTTAGGTGGAGAGTAGCGGATACTCCACTAAACTGTCAAGGGGAAGCCGGGCTCACGGTGTTCGCGCTTTCGGGGTCGTGACCTGCAGCTGCCAGTCGTAGATCCGTTCGCAGGTGACACCGCGAAACCGGAAATCGACCAGGACGCCGGGCACGGCGGCATCGACCTTTCCGGAATCGCGGGCGATGATGGCGCCGCTCGTGTCCATGACGAAGGCCACGAATTGGGCCCGGGTACCGCCCCCGCGCTTCACCTCGAACGTGCCGATACAGTCCCGTCCGTCCATCCGGCCGCTTCGCCACCGGACGTCGAGCCCGGTGTCAGCGGGGGCGAGCGTCTTGGCGGGCGTGGGGGGGGCAGCGGGCGTGCGCCATGTGTTAGGCAGGAACAGCGCCGTGGCGGCGACCGCCACGAGACCGGCCACGACGGCGCCCACGATGACTGCGACGGGCACGCGAACTCCGCCCTGCGGCGGAGGAGCGGATGGTGGCGTCGAACCGGACGATGGTGGCGGAGTCGATGCAGGTGTCGGCACGCGGGATCTTTCCTCTGGTTCTGCAACGCACGTTCGTTCTCGCCGCACTTCAAGATGGGCGCCGTCCCCGGGCGAGGCCAGGGGCTCGTGTGCCCATCGGTCGCCGGCCTGAGCTTGGCGGTCGAATTTGCCGCCTAACGTTTAGCCGAGCGCCGCGGCAACTGGACGCGTCACACCGGGTCGACCGGTGCTGGTGGTGGCGCGGCGCCGGGCGCGTTTTCAGACCGTGGCGCGAGGACCACGCGTTCGCTCTAGGAGACCCGACACCATGATCATCCCGCTGTGTATTCTGCTGGCCGTTCCCTGCCCGGCCTCCGGGGCGGACACCATCAGGCTCGAGGTGGGAGCCAAGGAGGTGAACGGACGGGTATACGCGCCACACGCGGCACGCGTGCGCGTGCACCTCGGGTCGCTCGACAGCGCCCCGTCCGCCGAGTGGACGAACGAGCTGACGCTCGGCGATTCGGCCGGTCGTCGCGTGATGCGATGGGTGACTCGGGGGACCCGTTCGGGACCCAACGGTGGCACGGTCACCTGGGAGCTGCGGCAGACAAACGACGCCGTTACGCTGGCGCCGTACGGCTATTCGTCGACGTCGAGCAACGGGGGCCACACCCAGCTCACCCTCGACGGGACGCGCGTGCGTGGCACCAGGCGCCTACCCGGCGACACGACCGTGCAGCCTGTGGACGTCACATTGGACCGACCGGGGTTCGTGGCCTCCGCGTCCGACCTCGTGCCGACGGCCGTGGGGCTCAAGGCGGGTACCGTCATCACGGCGCCGTTCTGGAGTCCCGCCATGACGAAGGCCGAGCCGCGGATCTTTTCGGTGCTTGGCCAGGCGACGGTAGACGTCGAAGGGTCTCATGTCCGGGCGTGGAAGGTAGAGGAGCGGCGGTATACGGACCGTCAACTGCTGGCAACGTGGTACCTGGTCGACACCTCGCCGTACATGGTCTACGGTGAAGTACCGCTGCCTAACGGACAGACGCAGCGGATGGCCGAGGTCGCGATCCCCATGTCGGCGCCGAGGTAGGCAGCACCGCGGCCCGGTGTTTGCCCTCTGGCTGCTGCCATCACGTCGCCGCACGGGAGGCCCGCCTAGGATTGGCCGGAGGGAAACCTCTACAACAGGCGTGGCCGGGGACCCGCGTGCAGTCCGGAGGGGCCAAGGCCGGCGCGTGGTTCGTCGGCGCCGTGGTGGTACTATGAGAGCTATGGCGGAACGGCGGACGCCGACGGTTGGATCTACGGACTGGGCGCGGGTGTTCTGTGGCCGCTCGCGAAGTCAGTGCAGGTCGACGGCGCCCTGCACTACGCGCGCGTATCGCACGACTATGGGAGCGGCGACTACGCCGAGTCCGAGAAGGGCAATCTGATCAGCATGCGCGCGGGGGTGCGGATCTTCCGCTAGGCCGTTGCGTCATGTCGTCAGGCGGTCTCTACTTCCCCAACGAATCGAGAACGGCAGCGTCGATCTGATAAATGTTGCCGCTGCCGTTGACTGTGCTGCGAAGGCGAGTGATCAAATCGCGATACGACGTGAAGCGCGACGTGACCGTGGCCGCCGAGAATCCGCGCTCGCTCGAGAAGAAGACGTACTTGCCGTCCGGCGAGAGGTGCGGCGAATAGTCGCGCGCCGGCGTGTTGAAGGGGGCGGGCAGGTGCTTGAGCGGCGACCACACGCCGTCGTGATTCCAGCTCACGTACACGTCGAAGTGACCAAAGCCGTCCGGCCGGCCGAGCGATCCGATGAGAACGAAGCGCTCGTCGGGATCGACCATGATATCGAGGTCGAGGTACGGGTCGTCCGGCTTCCCACCCATCGCCGTGCTGAGATTCTCCGGGGCGGACCAGGTCCCACCGATCTTCCTCGATCGATAGGCGCGGATTGCGCCGGGTGGCGCGTCGCGCGTCGACGAGAAGTAGATCGTTCCGTTGCGCGCGGCCGATGCACAGAACTCGCTGCCTTCGGAGTTGATTGGCTCGGGGAGTCGCTCGGGCACTCCCCATGTCCCGTTAGGCTGACGCCGCACCATCCAGATGTCGTAGTCGTGCTTCACCTTTCCCTTCACTGGTCGATCCGAGCTCCAGTACATCGTGTTGCCGTCCGGCGACAGAATGGGGTCGGAGTCAGTATACTGCCCTGAGAACGGCACGATGACGGGCGTTGCCCACCTGCCATCCAGCCATCGTGACTCGAAGATCGCGTACACGTACGAGTGTGGGGCCGACCGACTGAAGTAGATCGTCTTGCCATCCGGCGTGAAGCTGCCGCCGAACTCGTCGGCGCTCGTGGAGATGACCCCGTCGCCGAAGATGCGCGGCTCGCGCAACGGACCGCGCACCGTGTAGTGCGGCGGCGCGAATCGCGTCGCTGGGGCGTGACGGGGAACGCCCGTAGTCGCGGCGAGTCCCATCGTGAGCGCGAGCACGCTGGATGCTCGCAGGCTCATCGCCGTATCCCCGCAATGCTCGCGTCGATCGAGTAGAGATCGCCGAGCCCGTTGCCCGCCGCGTTGAGGCCATCCTGGAATTCACGCGTCGAGCGGTGGCGTGACCCGTGCTCGGTGAATCCTCCCCGCTCACTGGTAAACAGCAACCGTCCATCGAGCGTTAGGCTCGGCGACCCCTCCTCGGCAGCGGAGTTGATCGGCGCCGGAAGATGGCGAAGCGCGGACCACGTGCCGCCCAGTCGCTCGCGCACGTAGAGATCACCGCGCTGGTAGATCGCTTCGGCGGTGGCAAGCGCGTCGTCACGACCGAGGACCGTGACGACCATATATCGGTCATCCGGCGTTACCGCAACGCCAAGCTCGTAGCCGATGGAATCCGCGGGCGCCGCGACCACTGCCGGCTGGCTCCAGGTACCAGCGTTAGGCTCGGAGCGTACCACCCGCGGGACCTGAACATCGGTCACAAAGTACAGCACGCCGGCGGCCGTCACCGATGGTGAGATGTCGTTGCCGTTCGAATTGACCGGAGCCGGAAGATGCCGTGGCTCGCTCCAGCTTTGCGCCGTGGCGTCAACCGCCCACAGGTCGTAATCGCGACGGAGCGGAGCGCCCTCCTCCACGGGGCGGCGCGACGCGAAATAGAGCGTCTTCCCGTCAGGTGCGAATGCCGGCGTGGCATCGGGATAGCGGCCCGAGAATGGTGCGATCTCGGGTTCGGTCCAATGCCCGTTTACGAGTCGCGATACGCTGATGACGCTGAAGTACGGCCAGATCGTGCGTTTCGTGAAGTAGAGCGTGTGGCCATCCGGCGACAGCGCCTCGTCACGCTCGTAGTCTCGCGTCGATATGACGCCCGGGCCAATCAACTCAGGCTGATCGCTCGAGTACACCGCCTCGTTAGGTACTCCCGGGTGGGCGGCCGCGTCCGACGCGAACGGCAGCACGATCGCAAGGGTTACCAGTCTGTATGCCACCGACCGAGTGAGGTCCATGTCGTGCAAGATCGAGCGCCACGCGAACCGTGGTCGAGGACCAGTTCGCGTCGCGCGTGCCGTCCACCTCACTCCAGACCAATGGAGCTACTAGTGGCTTCCGCCGCCGGCTGGATCGACGTGCAGTACCGCCATCATGTCCGACTGCAGGTGCTCGGCGATGTGGCAGTGAAGCATCCACGCACCCGGGTTCGACGCGTCGATCAGCAGGTCGACCGACGAGCCGACCGGAATGATAGCCGTGTCCTTCCACACGAGGTTGCGCGTCTTCACACCGTCACGCGCGACCACGAGCATGCGCTGGCCGTGCAGGTGAATCGGGTGCTGCATGGGGTGAAACGACTTCGGGTCGTTGAAGATCCTGAGCTTCACGACCGACCCCTGCTTCACGTGCCAGTCGATGTCCATGTTCTCTTTGCCCGTCGCGTCCTCGCGCAGGATCCACTTCACCTGCTTGCTCGTCGAGAGCCAGTTCATGTCGGGCATGCCGTCGACCCACTCGACCGGAGCGTAGTACGCCGTGTCGACGTTCATGAACTGCACCGTCGCGAGGGGGAGTGAGTTCGGCTTGACAGTCAGCGTTAGGTGCTCGTCGGGCTCCTTGTCGAAGTACTGCCGGAACCGGTCCACATCGCGCGAGACCTCCGGATACGCGCGGAGAGCCGCGAAGCGCGAACCGTAATCCGGCGACGCCGGCACGTCCCCCACCGTCACCACGCCTAACGTGTCGACCTCCGGCGCAAACTCTCCCTCGTAGTGGTTGATCGCCTGGATGGCGTTCACGAGCGCGTAGCGGCCCGGCTTCTCGAACCGCGCTTCCACCACGTACCGTTCCGCCGGCGCGAGCACGACACTCGGCACACGCTCCTCACGCTCGAAGCGGCTCTCGTCGCTCGCCACCACCTTCATTGGCACGCCGCCCAACGAGAGGTTGTACGTTCTGGAGCTCGAGACGTTCGTGAAGAAGAAGCGAACGACCTCGCCCTTACGCGCGGTAAGCTTGTAGTTCGGCTCTCCGTTCACCGTGAGTATGTTCCCGACGCGCCCCATCAGCGCGTACGTCGCTGATTCCTTTCCGAACGGAATGAGCGAATCGGCATTGATAAGGAGGTCGTTCAACACGAGCGACAGCTCGCGATTCACCGGCGAGTAGTAATCCGGCTCCGGCGAGTCGACGATCATGTTGCCGAAGAGCCCCATCGCCTGTTCGATGTCCTCGCGAACGTGCGGGTGATACCAGTACACGCCCGCGTCCGGGAAATGCACGGTGTACGTGAAGTCGGCTCCCGGTGCGACTTCCTGCTGCGTGAGCCCCGGGACACCATCGAATCGGTTGTCGAGTCGCAGCCCGTGCCAGTGCACGGTGCTCGGCAGATCGATCTTGTTGTGGAAGCGGACGGTGATCGTGGCTTGCTGCGCGACCCGAATGAGTGGCCCGGGCACCATGCCGTTGAAGGCGTACATGACGAACGGTTTCCCGCGGATCGTGCGCCTGACGAGTCCCGCGGTGAGGTCGAGCGTATCGCCGTCCTTGAGTCGTACGGTTTGCGTCGGCTTCACCGGGGCGACCTTCGTCGGGTCGACGCCGGCGCCCGGGAGAAATGACGAGACCTGCGGCGTTAGGCCGACGAGCCCGGGGATCATCGGCATTCCCTTGGGCATCGGAATTGGCATCCCCATCGCCATGCTGTCGCCCTTCATACCCGGCATGCCAGCCATGGTCGAGGACGCCGGGTTCGACGCCGGCTTTACCGCCGGCTTCTTGCTCGACGGTTTGGTCGTGTCGTGCGCCATCCCCGGCATGCCCGCCATCGGGTCGGGCTTTTTTGCGGGCGGCTTCTTCTGAGCGGGTGCGGCGTTAGGCGCCGCGACGACCAGCGCAACGACCAGCGCGTTGCGCCAGCCGCGCTTCATGGCGCCACCCCACGAAACATTGGATGCGCCAGGAACATCTGAAGGAACGAGCTCGGCGAGGTGCCGCTCAAGACGACCGGACCAGCGTGTTTCACCACCGCTGAATCCGACTCGGCCGCAATGACGAGCATGAACTTGTTGTACTCGACGCGACCGACGGTCGAACTGCCGTTCGCCACGGTGCCCAGACGACGCCATTGCTTGAGATCCGTGGTGACGCCCCACGCGACATATGCCTTGTAGGCGCCGAGCGTGGCGGGCTCGGGGAGACCGGACACCGTGAGCTGCACGTCGTAGCTCGCGTGGCCGTCAGCCGTGACGGCGACGCCGAACGGCGACTCGGCGAACACGAGCCGGGCGGCCCCGTGCGCGTTAGGCGTGCGAGGGGTGTTGTGCAGCTGGATGTCGTACGGCCCGAGCACCACCACCGCGATGACGGCCAGCGCTTTCGACAGGCTCACTCGCTCGTCACCTTGGGCTTGGCCTTCTCCGGTCCGTGATCCCAATCCTGCACGCTCGAGATGTTCGGCATGTTGTAGTCGTGGCCGTTCCACCCGGTGAAGCCGTCCATCTTGAACACCCAGAATCCGCTCCGCATGTCCGAGAGGACAACGAGACCGTCGTAGTTGCGGACATCGACGCCGAAGGCACCCTGCTCCACGCTCGTCGTGCTCTGCCAGCCGTTGTCCGGATTCCCGCCGAAACCGTGCTCGTGTTCACACCCGCACGTGTAAAAGTGACCCTCCGTTACCGGGTGCTTCGGGTCCTTGAGGTTGAACACCTGTAGCCCGTCTTCGTACGCTGACACGAACACGTATGGCCACCGCACCTCGTGGTTGTGCGAGAGGTCGCGCCAATCCGCCGTCCACGCGCTGATCGGAATGTCGACGTTCTGTGTCTTTCCCGACTGCCCGGCCTCGAGGTCCCAGATGCGAAGGGGCGTGTACTGGTACTCCGTTTCGGTCACAGCATAACGACCATCAGGCGACGGCGTGAAGGTGTGCGCGACGTCCATGCCCAGACTCGTGATCGTGAACAGCTGCTTCGGCGTCTCGGGCTTGGTCACATCCCACACCGAGTAACCGCCCAGGCCCGCCCCGTAGAACTTGTCCTGCCCCGTCGCCGGGTCATATCCGACGTAGAAGTCGTGATAGCCGCCTCCACCGATCTGGCGGAACGGCGTCGGGTTCGGCACTTCGCCAACGAGCGCCGTCGCCGGATCAGCCCCCTTCACGATCTTTTCGAGATCGTACACGAGGGCTTTCGACTGATTGATGGTGGCGAAGTAGAGCGCGCGCCCGTCCGAGTGCTTGTACGCAAACGTGTTGTGGAAGCCACCGGGGGACTGCGGATACCGAATGCGAGCGACCTCTTTGACCTTCGACGGATCTGGCAGGCCCGTCACATCGAAGATGACCGCGCCCAGATCAGCGTCCGGCGTCCCCTGCATGAACTGCAGCGACTGCGCGTAATAGTACCGCCCGTTGATTTTGAAGTATTTCCCGTCCATCGCGCCGATACCGCGATGCAGCTCGGGGTTGTCGATTTGCCATCGGAACAGCTGCTTCGGCGCCGACGGGTTGCTCAAGTCGTAAATCGTAAAATCGAAATTCACGAAGCCGCAGAGATACGCGTACGGCCGATTCCGGTCCTGCTCGAGCTCGACGTCGGCCGCCTTCCACGCGCCGTCGTGCGCTACGACGTGGCCGAGCTCGTGAATCTTCTGGCTGCCGCCCTTCTTCTTATCGAAGTCGACGACGGAGACGCCCGGGTCCTGAGCGCGAACGCTCGCGGCGAAGGCGGCGAGCGCAGTGAGTGTCGCGATAACGAGCTGTCGGCGCATTTCCGGCGTTCTCCTACTCGCTGGGAAGGATGGTGAAGGTCCAGGAAATCGGATAATGCCGTGACGCCCGGAGCGCGGCTAGTGCCGTCGTCCATGCGCGGGTAGATCAGATTGCTCGAGACTGACCCATTGATTTCAGGAGGAGGGGATGCATGATCCCGCAACCTCTTCCTTTTGGTCGATGCATCCACGTTACCTCGTCCTACTGGCGTTCACGTCCGCGATCGTCGGTTGCGCACGCGCGACCTCAGGCACCCCCGGGATTGACAAAGCGACCTTCGACGTCGTGATCGAGAACGGCCGAATCGTCGACGGCACCGGCAATCCCTGGACGTATGGCGACGTCGGTATTCGGGGTGCTCGAATCGTCGCCGTCACGCAGGCCGGCGTTCTGCACGAGGCGTCTGCCAAACTGCGCATCGACGCCCACCACCACATCGTCGCCCCAGGGTTCATCGACCTTCAGGGTCAGTCGATTGCCGCACTGACGTGGGGCGACGGTCGTGTGGTCAGCAAGGTGACGCAAGGGGTGACCACTGAGATCCTCGGCGAAGGAACCACCCCGGGTCCATCGAACGCCCACGTGGACTCGCTTGGCGACGTGCAGACGATGGAGCCCCCGCCGCCGCCGGCACTCCTGCAAACGTTCCAGGGCGAGCACGGGTTTGGCGCGTGGCTCGACGCCATGCGGCATCACCGAAACTCCATCAACGCCGGCTCGTTCCTCGGCGCACAGACCGTTCGCGCATCCGTGATGGGTTTCAAGGCCGGCGCGCCTAACGCCGCCGAGCTCGATAGTATGCGCGCTGTCGTTCGGAATGCGATGCGTGAAGGCGCGTTCGGCATCGCGTCGGCGCTCATCTACCCGCCTGGGTCCTACGCCGGAACCAACGAGCTCATTGAGCTGGCGAAGGCAATGGCGCCGTTCCACGGCGAGTACATCACGCACATGCGATCGGAGGACGACTCACTGTTCGAGGCAATGGATGAGGCGTTCCGTATCGCGCGTGAAGGCGGCGTCAGGCTCGAGATCTTTCACCTCAAGGCGTCCAACAGGCGAAACTGGAGCAAGGCGCCCGAGATGGTCGCGAAGATCGACTCGGCCCGCGCCTCAGGACTCGACGTCGGTGCGACGATGTATCCCTATCCGTTCTCCGGCAACAACCTCGGCGAGTGCTTTCCCGATTGGGCGGCGGAGAACGGGAAGCTCATGGACAACCTCAAGAATCCCGAGACACGCTCACGCATCCTGAACGAGATGGCCGATCCGAAGGGCGATCCCCTGTGCCAGATCGAAGGCCCGTCGGCGTATCTCATTGCCGACTTCAAGCGCCCCGAGTACGCGAAGTACGAGGGCAAGCGCCTGAGCGAGATCGCGGCCGACATGAAAAAACCGTGGCCGGAAACCGTGATCGAGCTGATCACGACGGAAGGGCGCGATCTCTCGAAGATCAACTTCACGATGTCCGAGGACAACGTGAAGATGCAGATCAAGTCTCCGTGGGTGGTCATCGGCACCGACGCCGATGGCGTGGATCCCGACAGCACGAAGATCGTGGTTCACCCGCGCGCGTACGGGAGCTACCCGCGCATCCTCGGTCGCTACGTGCGCGAGCAGAAGCTCTTTCCGCTGGAGGAAGCGATCCGGAAGATGAGCGGCGGCGTCGCGCAGCGACTTGGCCTTCAGGATCGCGGGCTCATCCGCGAGGGGATGTACGCGGACATCGTGGTCTTCGACGACGCGACGATCATCGATCTGGCGACGCCGGAGAAGCCGCATCAAATCAGCAAGGGCGTCGAGGAGGTGTTCGTGAATGGCGTGCAGGTGCTACACGACGGCAAGCACACGGGCGCCACTCCCGGCCAGGTCATCACGGGACCGGGCACAGTGACGCGTTAGCCGCGGACGCCTCGGCAATCTCCGCGAGATACTGCTGCACGAACACGATCGCCATGCTCCCGGCGCCGACACTCGAGGCCACGCGCTTGATCGAGCCGTGCCTAACGTCTCCCGCGGCGAAGATTCCTGGCACGCTGGTCTCCAGAAGGAACGGATCGCGATCGAGCGGCCAGGCATCCGGCGCTCGATCGCCGAGCAGGTC
>JAJKIV010000060.1 GCA_021154285.1 Gemmatimonas sp.
AGCCAGAAGATCGCCTGCTCGCGCAGCTGCTCGTCCTCGCTTTCACGCTCGGCGAAGTCGCGCAGGATCTGACTCGCCTTGGGTGAGCTCTGCTGCGAGAGCGCGAACAGCGCCTTGTCCTTCGTCTCCCTGACCTTGGAGTTCTTGAGCAGGTCCTCGAGCAGCGGCACGGCCCGCTCGGAGTGCACTTGGCCTAACCAGAACACGGCCTGCTCGCGCGTCTCCTGATCGGGGTCGTTCTTGGCGGTCTGCATGAGGATGTCGGCGGCCTCTTCGCCGGCCTTCTGCGAGACGAGGAACACGGCCTTCCGGCGCAGCACGTACGAGCATGGGTCCCGACGCTCGAGCACCTTCTTGAGGATCGGCATGGCGCGATCGGCATCCATCTGCAGCAGCGCGTTCAGTGCCACCACGCGCTCGTCGTCGTCATCCTCGGAGCATCGCGCGCTCTCACTGCTGGTCGCTGCACGTTGCCCGCCTTTGGTCTCCGTGTTTTGGGCAATTCTGGAAACTTCCGCCGCGCACTGGGCGTCGCCGCGCTGGGCGAGCTCGCCGCAGACCCGCGTGCGCAGCGTCTTCGCGTCGGCGAGATCCGCGTTAGGATATTTCTTCTCGAGCGAGGTCAAGACGTCACGCGACTCGCGCATCCGATCGACGCTGCCCGCCTGGTAGAGCGAGAATGCACGGAAGTACATCGCCGATGGGGCCGACGGCGATTTCGGGTAGCGATCCGCCACCTGACGGAAGAGGTCAGCTGCCTGCGTGTAGTTGCGGCGATTCAATGCTTCTCGCGCACTCCGATAGAGTGAGTCGGCCGGATCGCCCTGCTGCAGCTCCGGGATCTCCGGGCCCGCACGCGGTGACCCCAGGTCGGCGCGTGCAGCCCGCGCGTCGCGCGCCGGAACCGAGCGCTCGTATGAAGGGCCAACCTGTGTGGCGGCGAACGCGGGGGTTGCCGCCAGCGCCATCGCGGCAGCAATCGAGATGATCTTCATGGTCGTGGTCCTCACGTTCCCTTCACGGGAATCGCGGTGCGAAGTCTCGTCAGCACCTGGTCGTCGGTCAGCGCGCCCTTGATCAGGTCGCGATCACGCGCCGAGGAGTTCGGAGACAGTTGAACGATCTGAACGAGCACGAGCTCGAGGTCCTGCAACAGCTTGCGGCGAGCCGGGTCGCGCGCCGCGGGTGAATCGAGAAGGAGTCGGGTGTTGGAGAGCAGATCCTTTCCCCAGGCCGAGATCTCGGCGTCCATGCGGCCCCGCGAGAGGTCGCCCTTGAACGCGGTGAGCATGGCTTCGGCTTCGGTGAGGTGCTGCGCGGCGGCGACGCTGTAGGCGCGGGCCGAGATGTCGTTGCCGGCGTCGGGCGTGAGCTGGCGCTCGGGGCCACCGCCTTTCTGCTTTGGCGGTCCTTTGGCACCGTCATCGCTGCGGCCGTCGACGGCGGCTACGTCCCTGCGCGGGTTACCGATGGACACCGATTCCGGCGCAACGCGCGTGGGGCCTAACGAGTCCGGCTGGGTGGTCCGCGGCGCGAGCTGCTGCGCTGGCGATGGCCCCAACAGTCGGCCTACCTGAATGCCGAGCGCGAGCAGCAGCGCTGCGGCGACGGCGTAGTAAACCCAACGCGGAACCCGGCGGTGGAACGGAAGCACGGTTCCCTGTTCCCTGTTCCCCGTTCCCTGGATTCCCGATTCCCCATTCCCGATTCCCTG
This sequence comes from Gemmatimonas sp., assembly GCA_021154285.1. GTDB lineage: Bacteria > Gemmatimonadota > Gemmatimonadetes > Gemmatimonadales > Gemmatimonadaceae > JAJKIV01. The sequence goes on from JAJKIV010000060.1 coordinate 1,715, forward strand.
CCGTACTGCTTCCCACATCTGTTCGCGCGGAATGATCTCGGGCGGGCGATTGTACTCGTCCGCCGCCAGCTGCCGCAGCAACGCATCCATTCGGTCTTCGTCGCTCATGACACCCATTCTCCTGCAAAGTCGGCAAGCGCCTCACGGAGCTTGGCCCTCGCCCGGAAGAGCTGCGCCTTGGAGGTGCCTGGCTGGACGCCCAGCGCGGCTGCAATCTCCTCGTGCGTGTAGCCTTCCACGTCGTGCATCACGAATACGGTCCTGTATCCCTCGGGCAGGTTGTCGATCGCCTGCTTCAGCCGCTCCTTCAGGTCCGGCTCGGCGCGTCGACTGACCGCGCCTACCGTCAGTGCATCGTCCAGCGAGGACTCCCGCGTTCTGAACTTCTTCACCTTGCGGAGTCCGTTCAGCGACACCGACGTGGCGATCGTGTGAATCCACGTCCCGAACGACGATTCGCTGCGAAAGTCCTTGAGCCGCTGGAACGCGCGGATGAACGTCTCCTGGGTGAAGTCACGCGCGAGCTCGTCCTCCCCCGCCAGGCGAAATGCGAGGCGGTAGACTCGGTCCACGTGCTGGTCATATAGCATTCGCTGCGCTGTGACCTCACCAGCCACTGCCGCGGCGATCAATTGGCGTTCGTCCACTCGGGTCGTCGGCTCGGAAATACCGGTCTGTTCTTGACTTGCCTGGTTGACACGCGTCGCGCCGGGAGGGTTGCGCGGCGTCCCGGGAATAGGGAATCGGGAATAGGGAATCGGAAGACCGCACGCCGGATCAAGGGGCGATCAAGGGGTCAGAGCCCTTGAAACCGTCGCCCTTGAGAATCAACCACTTAGCATTCAAGGGCTCTGAACCCTTGGTCCCGAGCTTTCAAGGGCTCTGACCCCTTGATCCGGGCAGTCCCCCGGACGGCATATTCGGCCCGATGGCACTCACCGCCCGCGATGTCATGAAGCGGTACGCGACGCCCGCCGGGCCCGTCGACGCGCTCGCGGGCGTGTCGATCGACGTGAACGAGGGCGAATGCGTCGCGCTCGTCGGCGAGAGCGGGTCAGGCAAGACCACGCTCCTCCGATGCTTCAACCGTCTCGTCGAGCCCGACAGCGGGGTCATCTCGGTCAACGATGCCGACGTCCGGCGGGCCAACGAGGTCGAGCTCAGGCGCCGCATCGGCTACGTCATGCAGGAAGGCGGCCTCATGCCTCATTGGACGGTGCAGCGGAACGTCGAGCTCGTGCCGTGGCTGATCGGGCTGCCTAACGCCGACGCCCTGGTGGCCGAAGCGATGGGGCTCGTCGGGTTCGCGGACAACAGCTTCTCCCGCCGATATCCCAGACAACTCTCGGGCGGACAGCGCCAGCGCGTTGCGATGGCGCGGGCGCTCGCCGCCCGACCCACCGTGCTCCTCCTCGACGAGCCGTTCGGCGCCCTCGACGCCATCACCCGGGCGGACCTGCAGGAGATGTTCATGGCGGTTCGGAAGCAGCGCCCGATTACGTGCGTGCTCGTGACACATGATCTGTTCGAGGCACAACGATTGGCCGATCGCATTGCGGTGATGCGCGCCGGGGCCGTCGAGCAGATCGGCGACTCGCGCGACGTCATTGGGTCACCGGCAACAACGTACGTGGCGCGTCTGGTGGCGAAAGCGGGGCTTCACGGACTCGACCGGCACGCATGAAGATCGCGGTCGCTGTCGCACTCGCTATCGCGCTGGCTCAAGGCGCACCCCGCACGCAGCCAATCATCGTCGCGTCCAAGCCGTTCGGCGAATCGTACATCCTCTGCGAGATGTTCGCGCAGCTCCTCGAGGCGCGCGGATTCCGTGTGGATCGCCGGCCGGGACTCGGCGCGACGGAGATCGCGTTCGCGGCGCTCAAGAACGGCTCGATCGACGTGTACCCCGAGTACACCGGCACCGGCCTGCTCGCGATCCTCGGTGACACGACCCGTCGCTCGCCCGCGCAGGCGTTCACGCACGTGGCAACCGAGTTCCGCCGGCAGTTCGGCGTGACCTGGCTTCCACCGCTCGGCTTCGAGAACACCTATGCCATCAGCGTTAGGCGCGAGACCGCGACGCGGTACTCCCTGCGGACGCTGACCGACCTCGCCCGAGTCGCGCCGTCGCTCCGTGCGGGCTTCACGGCAGACTTCATAGGCCGCCATGACGGCCTGCCGGGTCTCTCGCGTGCGTACGGTCTGACGTTCCGCGAAGTGCGGCCGCTGCTCGGCGCGGTGAAATACCAGGCGCTCGCCGCAGGCGAGATCGACGTCATCGACGGGTATTCCACCGATGGGCTCATCGCACGATATGACCTGGTGGTGCTCGCCGACGATCGCGGCTTTTTCCCTCCGTATCAGGCGGCGGCGCTGGTGAGCGCCACGCTCGGGCGGGATGATCCTCGCGCCGTTGCTGCGCTGGCCGAGCTGAGCGGCCGCATCGACGGCGCGATGATGCGTGCTCTGAACCGGAGGCTCGAGGTCGACGCCGTCTCGGTTACCACGGTCGCGCGTGACGCCCTGGATTCGTTAGGCCTGGGGAATGGGTCGCGACCCACCACGGGCGTGGTCCGCGCGCCCACCGGGCGCCTGTCCGCATGGGACTCGTTCGTGCACGCCATGGTGGACGAACGTGGCGCCCTCGCGCGGAGAACGTGGCGGCACCTCGTGCTCTCGGCCCTATCACTCGCGGCCGCAGCGCTGGTGGCGATCCCCTTCGCTCTCGTGCTGGAGCGCCGGCGGCGCCTCGCGGAGCCGCTCGTCCGCGTGACGGGATTGCTCCAGACGATTCCCGGGATCGCTCTCCTGGCGTTCATGATCCCGTTGCTTGGGATCGGGATCATCCCCGCGCTCGCGGCGCTCTTCATTTACTCGCTGTACCCGATCGTGCGAAACACCTACTCGGGTGTGCGCGATGCGGACCCCGTTGCGGTGAACGCGGCGCACGCGCTGGGGATGACCCCGGCCCAGGTGCTGCGTCTGGTGCGGCTTCCACTCGCGGCCCCGACGATCATGGCCGGCGTGCGGACCGCCGCGGTGATCAACGTCGGCACGGCGACGCTTGCGGCATTCATCGGCGCGGGCGGACTCGGCGAGCCGATCGTCACGGGGCTCGCGCTCAGCGACACCGGCTTGATCCTGAGCGGCGCGGTGCCGGCGGCTGTGCTGGCACTGCTCGTGGACATCGCGCTCGCCGCGTGCGAGCGAGCCGTTCGGCCAAAAGGCTTATGACCCGCGTCACAATCGAGTCCGGTGATGTGCTTGCTCTAACCCATCGTCGGTCCGGGGTCCATATTGCGTTGCATTGAGTCAGGCCGCCCGCGCGGTGGCAATCCGGGTCTCATTTCCAGCGCGGACATTTCTTTCATGAAGCGATCAACCACTCAGCGGCGGGCGCCGTTCCCGACGCTCGAACCCGCGGAACCACCCAAACAGCTATCTGCCCTGGAGACGCCGACGCCAGTCGTCGACCTCGACCGGTTGGCGCACAATCTCGACCGAATGGCGTCGTATTGCACGCTGCATGGGCTGGCGCTACGCCCGCACGTGAAGACGCACAAGTCGCCGCGGATCGCGGCAGACCAGATCCGACTCGGCGCCGTTGGGCTCACGTGTGCCACGCCGCGCGAGCTCGAGGTCATGGGCGACGTCTCGCACGACCTGTTGCTCGCGTATCCGCTCGTCGGGGCGGCGAAGCTCGCGCGCGTGATGTACATCCCCCATCAGGTGAAGCTGACCGTGGCGCTCGATTCGAGCGCCGCGTTAGGCCAGCTCGCCGCGGCCAGCAAGGTGTCGCAGCGGGAGGTCGACGTGTACGTGGAGGTCGATCTGGGCATGCATCGGGTGGGCGTGCAAAGCCCTACGGACGCGGTGGCGCTCGCGAAGCAGATCCTGCAGCATCCGCCGCTGAACTATGCGGGCATCGCGTTCTATCCCGGCCACGTGCGCGAACACGTGAAGGACCAGGATGCAAACGTCGAGCGTCTGCGTGGCGATCTCGGCGTGTACATCGCCGAGCTCGATAGCGCTGGCGTGCACCCACGCGTGGTGAGCGGAGGCTCGACGCCGACGGCGTGGCGGATGCACGAGGTGCCGGGCGTGACCGAAGTGCGTCCCGGGACGTACGTGTACAACGATCGCACGACGGCGGAGCTGGGCGCGTGCGGGTGGGAGGATTGTGCGCTGACGGTGCTGGCGACGGTCGTGAGCCGCGCGGTCCCGGGTCAGGCGGTGATCGACGCGGGATCGAAGGCGTTAGGCCGGGAGCCGATGCGTGGCGTCGCTGGCGAGGGCTTCGGTGTCGTACTGGACCATCCCGATGTCGTAGTGGCGCGCATGTCCGAGGAGCACGGGATTCTCGATCTCTCGACGTCCGACTGGAATCCGCAGGTCGGCGATCAGGTCCGGATCATCCCGAACCACGTTTGCGTCGTGGTTCACCTGAACGACGTCATCTACGGCGTGCGGGATTCCATTGTCGAGACGAGCTGGGTGGTTGCGGCCAGAGGGCGGACCGAAACCGAGGCGGCAATCGAAAGCTGAGTAAGGGGTCAGAGTCCTAACGCATCGAACGAACGCACCGCGCGCGGTGCGTTCGTTCGATGCGTTAGGACTCTGACCCCTGTCGTATCCTTAGAGTGCCACCCGAATCGAGATCCGGACCTCGTCCCCGATGACGACGAAGAGCGGATCGAGGCGGCGCAGGCCGCGTGGCACGCCGACGTTGTACGCTCGGCGTGACAACGTGACGTCAGCGAGCAGCTCGCGACCGGTCGCCGTCTGCGCAATCGAGCAGCGGAGCTCCTCGGTGCGCGTGATGCCGCGAATCGTGAGCGAGCCCGGCACCGCGATGTGGGTCGGAAGCCGCATCACGTCGCTGCCGCGGAAGAGAATCGTCGGGTGGTGTGCCGCGTCGAGGAACAGCGGACCACGCAGATGGCGGTCGCGGAGCGCAATGCCAGTGCGCACACTGTCGGCCTGGATCTCGACCGTCACCGCCACGGTGTCGTCGGCATCGACCGGCAGGTGAATCGCCCCGCGGACCTCCGTGAAGCGGCCGCGCACGATCATCCCGCCCAGCCAGCGCACCGACATCGAGACGGCGACGTTGTCGGGCGTTAGGCGGATCGGCGACGTGCCAAGCTCGGCCAGCCACGCCCAGCAGCTGTCGGCGTTGGCGCCGAGCCCGTCCCGCGCGCCCGCTCGGCGTCGTCCGGCGCGTGGTGCGCCCGGTTGTGTCGGCCGGCCGCTATCTGGCATGGGTCCAGCGGGGTCCATCAATTCCGCACCGCTCCCTGTTCGATCCAGCGAATGATCGTCGTGATCTGATTGTCGGTGAGCGGTTGCGTCGCGAGCGGCATGCGGCTCAACCCCTGACGCGCCACGTCGTCGGCGCTGATCATGGTGACGAGCCACGATTGCGACGGCTCGAACGGGACCACCCGCTGGGCCGACGGCTGCAAGGTCGACGGCACGCCCACGATCGACTCGTACGCTTGTGTGGAGTCCAACGTGAGCCCCGCCTGGTGCGTCGCGATGGAATGACATCCGCCGACAGCGCATCGTTTCTGGAAGATCGGCGCGACGTTCGTCGCGAAGGACGGCGTCGGCACGAGGGTATCGGGCGCCCCGCCCGTCGGGTCGACTGGCACCTCGAAGTCGGCGCAGCCTAACGCCACCGCGACGATGCCAAGTCGAGCGGCCGCGTGCGCGCGCGTCACCGTGCCCAGTGCCGGGGTTACCACAGATGCACTCCCGCAAACGCCCGCACGGTGAACACGCTCCCCGGCGCGTAGAACAGCTCACCCGACAGTCGCGTGCGGGGGAGGCCGACCCACGACGCGCCGGCCGTTCCGTACGCACGCGTGGTCTTCACCTCGAGGATCGGGTTGTCGAGATCGCGAGAGTCGTCGTCGCGGATCACGCCGATATCGAACCGCGTGCGCTCGCCCCGCGCTCCGGCCGACAGGTACGGCTCCCATCGTCCGTTCGCCAGGCGTCGCGCCACGATCAGCTCGCCCGAGACGTGCCTCGGGTCGAAGTAATCGCGGCTGTCATTGCCGTGGCAGACGAGCGTGTAATACGTCATGAGCGATTGATTACCGCGGTCAGCGGTGTTCCGGTTGCAGGTGATCGGCCCTTCGACGCGCCCCGTGAGAACGGAGAGACGCGGCGTTAGGCGGACACCGGACCCGACATCGAATGCGCGCGACACCGCCGCCGAGAGCACGTTTGCCGTGACGTCGAACATCCGGAACGGCGGGATCCAGCTCCCCTCGATCCCCAGTCCCCACGGCAGCCGGATGGCGAGGCGCGGCCGCGGGAACATGGGAGCCAGGTTGGTCGCCTCCGGCTTGTCGAAGGCGACCGTGCGCTGCGCGGCGGAAAGCCGAGGAATGTACGAGACCTCGATCGCAAGCTCGGTCCGCGGGATCGCGCGACCGACCGGAACGGACTTGGTAGACAGCCCCGTTGCGCCCCACGGCACGCCGACGGGCGAGAATGCGATGGAGGATGAGTAGAACAACATGACCTTTGCTTCGGGGGCACCCGCACCATATCGCTGGAGCTCACGCTCCTGCGCCGTGGCGGGATGGGCGGCCGCCGGCAGCCCTAACGCGGAAACGAGACATCCGATGATCGGGCCGTTGCGCGACACGCGTTGTGAGCGCCGTCGCTTTGCAGCTCGCCGCGAGCGAGATCCCCGCGGCCTGCCGCGCGCGCGACGCGCGGCCGCAATCATTGCACGGTGACCGTACCGTTCATCCCGCCGTGGATCGTGCAGTGATACGGGTACGACCCGGCCGTCGCGAACGTGCGCGACACGGACGAATTCGCAATGGTGGCAATGTTGCCGCCCTGCGGCGCCGCGCTATTGAACGTCACGTTGTGTGCGGTACCGGCAAAGTTCCACGTCACCGTACCGCCGGCTGTGATCGTGACGTCGGACGGCTCGAACTGCAGACCGGTCGTCGCGTTCACACTCGCGGAGGACCCGGGTGCCGCCACCGTGACGTTGATGGTTTGCGATTTCGTCGTACCGCCGACTGTTCCGTTCACCGTGATCGTCGTCGACCCAACGGCGATCCCTGTGACAACGCCAGCCCCCGTGACGGTGGCGATGGACACGTTGTTCGACTGGTACGCCGTCGTGAGTCCGGCCATCGTCGCCCCGTTCTGATCCTTCGCCGCGACGGTCAAATCCTGCGTGCCCTGAACGACAACGCTCACGCTCGTTGGCGTCACGCTCAGTGTCGTGAATACCGCGGGCCCCGTTGTTCCACCATCGCCACCACCGCCACCGCAACCGGCGAACGCGACGAGCGCCGCAACGGCCAGAAATCGTACTCCCTGCATAAGACCTCCCCAATGATTCGAGTCGACGACGCTACTCGCGCTGCTCTCAACGCACTGTGCGCCGCAACAACGCGAGCTTCCCACGTATCGGCGCGAACCCTTCATCGGGTAACCTGCGCCACGGTGAGAATGTGGGACAACATGACAGCGGTGAGGGCCCCGCGAGACGCGGCGAAGGGCACCAGTAACGGGGCGAAGGGGCGCTACGTCAACCGCTCGATGTACTCGCGAACCTTCGAACGATAGCTCTTCCCTGAATGGAGCCGCGTGCCGTCGTTCAATATGAGCACCCAGTCGCCCTGAAACCACGGCTGTATCTCGCGGATGCGATCGACGTTCACGAGCGTCGATCGGTGCACGCGCAGGAACTTCGATGCGGGAAGCCGCTCTTCGAGATGCGTGAGGGTGCTCCGATGGGAGTGCACCGATTTTCCGGTGTGAATACGAACGAGATCATCGTCCGCCTCGATCCAGTCGATGTCGCCAACGCGAATGAACAGGACGCGCCCGTCGGCCTTCACCGCGATGCGGTCGAGTGCGGACCGCTCGCTGCGCATCGCCTCGATGAGTGCCGCGAGGGGACGATCGGCTGGTGACTGATCTTTCGCGTCGGTTCGAATGAGGCCGACGACGCGATCGATCGCCTGCGTGAAACGCCGCCGGCTCACCGGCTTCAGGATGTAGTCGAACGCGTGAACCTCGAAGGCGGCCAGCGCGTGCTCATCGTATGCCGTCACGAACACGACAGCCGGCATCGCCTCGGGTCCTACCTCACGAATCACCTCGAGCCCGTCGAGCTCCGGCATCTGGATGTCGAGCAGCACGAGGTCGGGTGTGAGGCGCTTGATCTGATCGATCGCCGAGCGCCCGTCACCACACTCGCCGACGACATCCACGTCACCACGCTCGCGCAGGAGAGACCTGAGATGCGCACGTGCGAGCGGCTCGTCGTCCACGATCAGCGTGCGCACGGGCGAGCGGGACTCGAGCTCCGTCATACCACTCATACGAGCGCCTCGTGTGGCGATTCACGCCGAAGCGGCTCCTTCGTCGCCGTGTCGGTGCGATACGGAATCTCGATGTGCACCGCGAACCCACCCGAGGAAGCGCCGCCGGCCTCGAAGCGATGCTCGCTCCCGTACAGCGAGAGCAGTCGTGCCCGCGTGTTCCCGAGCCCGACACCATCGCGATGGTCGCGGCTCGCTTTCTCGCCGACGCCGTCGTCGACCACGCTCAGCTCCAGACGGTCGCCGCGTCGTTCCGCGGTCACGACCACGTGACCTGGCGCGGCGCGCGGTGCGATGCCGTGACGGATCGCGTTCTCCACGAGCGGTTGGAGCATGAGATTCGGCACGAGTGCATATCGCGCGTCGGGATCGATGCGGAAGTTCACCGTCAGCCGGTCCTGGAACCGGATTTGTTGGATCTCAATGTAGTGCGCGAGCAGCTCGAGCTCCTTGGCGAGCGTGACTTCCTGTTCGCTCGCGCTGCTGAGCGACATGCGCAACAGCTCACTCAATCCGGATATCACGCGCTCGGCCGCGTGGCGATCGGTGCCGATGAGCGCGTTGATCGTGTTCAGTGTGTTGAACAGGAAGTGCGGATGCAGCTGGAGTCGCAGGCTCTGGAGCTGCGCGCGCGCGAGCCGCGCTTCGAGCTGTTCACGCTCCTCGGTGGCGCGAGAGAAGCTCGTCGCGAGGCGCTCCTGCCAGTTCGTCGCGTAGGTCGCGATCGCACCCGCCATCGCGAGCAGCAGAAGCTTCGCGCCCTCGTCGAGCGGAGAGACGCCGGCCGCCTGGCTTGCGGTGACCGGGTTCATCACCGTGGGGAGTCGTCCACTGATCAGGAAGAAAGCGACGAGCGTCCCGTAGCAGCCGAACGCCATGCACGCGACCGCCGCCGCTTTGCGCGTCGACGCGGCGATCGGCAGCGCGGCGAGAATCACGAAATACATGAGGAAGATCGGCGTCTTGAGGGCGAGCGCGGCCGAGTGTGCGAACGCGTAGCCGCCGATGATGGCGGTGACGGCGGCGATGTCGGCAACGGGATTCGCCACACCGATCCAGACCGGGAGCTTCGGACGTCGATAGAACAGCTCGCCCTGCAGGATGGTCCAGGCGAGGATGGGAACCAGGACGGAGATGTTGACCCAATTGAGGCGCCGCGTGAGGTTCGGCGCGTAGACCAGCGCGGCGAGCCCGAGGAGAACGAGCACCATGAGTCGCGCGCGATTGAGCATTCGCTCGGCGCGATCGCGCTGGCGGTCGAGCACCACACGCGCGGAATCGACGGGCGCGGTGAGCGCGCGAGGGGCCGAAGCGCCGGACTCTGGATCCATGTCCTATTCTATAGTGCGTGACTGGCGGCTGGCGACAGTTACCGACGGACCGCAACGGTCTCGAGCAGTGCCTGGCGGACCGCGTCCGCCTTCCCTGCCCGCGCGAGCGCCGCCCACAGGCGCGCCACGGTGTCGTCGTCCACCAGGCCTGGCGGCGAGCCTAACGACGTGACCGAGAGATGCTCGGACGCCCGGAACGCGTCGACCGCCGCGACAGCGTCCGGCGTGAAGACCAGCGCGTCCGGGACGTCGCGCCGGAGCTCCTGCTCGTTAGGCCTGAACAGGCCGAGCGCGTTGAGCATCACCTTGAGCTGCCAGATGTCGTTGCCGGTGAACTGCTCCAGCTGCCGGTAGCCGAGTGTCTGTGAGATCGTGTTGTAGATGCGCCGAAGCTCGGCGACAGGCTCGGGGTGCTCGCAGACGTTGATGTTCACCGTGACGCCGTCGGCGCGACGCGAGCGGCCGGGTCGCGAATCGGCAACGATCACCGCGGCCGACTGCGTGCGTCCCTTGCGAGCGTCGCCGCCCTTGGCGTAGCCGGCGGCGATCGCGTCGATGAGCCGGTCCGCGAGATGCCGCGGCGTTCCCTCGCTCGCTTCGAACGATGCCGCGACGGCTTCGACGACCTCCGGACCCACGAGGAGGTTGCCCTGCGTGACGTAGCTCGTGCCGGCTCGACCTCCTGCCCACGGGCTGTCGTTCGCGCCGGTGTGCTGGGCACTTTTGCCGCTGACCGCGATCACGCCCACTTGGCGCGAGGCAGCCAGCGAGTCCGCCGCGAGCGCGCGCGCGAGCGCCTTCGACGGTTCCTCGCCCTTCGCCAGGGCATCGAGGAGGATCTGCCCGTACTCCGTCCGCGTGTTGGCCTGGGTCGCGACCGCGCCGACGCCCGCCCGAACCCATGGGACCCCATTGCCGACACACGGCACTCGCGTCGTGACGGCGACACCGACCTCGCCGGTCCGCGGGTCGATCGCGGCAATCGAGAACGTATGGAACTCGAGGGCGTCGCGTGAGCTAACTCCCCACGCCGCTGGTTCTTGTGCAGCCAACGGCGAGCTGTTGAGGAGGAGCGCCAGCCAGCCGAATCGCACCACGACCATCGGTTTCACGCGCATAACGAGGTGTCGGAAGAGAGGGCGGGGCCGAGGATGATGGGTGGGTGTGAGAGCCGCCAACAAGGCTTTCGGCCAGAACGACCAGGCGTCGGTCATGAAAACGGATTAATTGGTGCTGGACCGTTTGGTCGGGGACCCTTACTGTAGCGGGCGTCGCAAACGGCGCTTCATCGCTGTCCCCCTTCGAGGAGTAGCTCATGCGCAAGTTCGCGGTCCTGGCCCCCGTGATGCTCGCGGTTGCCGCTTGTCAGGACTCTACCTCGCCGGTTCCGACGGCGGCCATCCCGGATCGTGTAAACGCGGCGCGAGCCGCCGTCCAGAACGACTATATCGTGACGCTTCGGGCCGACGAGTCCGATCCCGAAGGGCGGGCGAATGGCCTCGTGAAGGCGCACGGGGGGACACTCACGCATGTCTATCGTCATGCGCTCAAGGGCTTCGCGGTGAAGAACCTGCCGGCCGCGGCGGTCGCGGCGCTGCAGCAGAACCCGCACGTCGCTCGCGTGGAGCGCGATGGGATCGTTTCGGTCAACGGTTCGCAGACGCCAGCGCCGTCGTGGGGGCTGGATCGCATCGATTCGAGGACGGGAACGAACGGCAGCTACACCTATCCGAACAGCGGCGCCGGTGTCACGGCGTACATCATCGACACGGGGATCAACTCCTCGAGCACGGACTTCACGGGTCGCATCGGCACGGGTCAGGACTTCGTGGACGCCAATCCGCCTACCGACTGCCACGGTCACGGAACCCATGTCGCCGGCACGGTGGGCGGGACCAAGTACGGCGTAGCAAAGCTGGTGACGATCGTTGCTGTGCGCGTGCTCGACTGTACGGGTAACGGGTCGGACGCCGGGGTGGTCGCCGGCATCGACTGGGTTGTTGGTCAACACCAAACCGGCCAGCTGGCCGTGGCCAACATGAGCCTCGGTGGTGACTTGTCTCAGAGTCTGAACGACGCCGTGAAGCGCGCGACGGACGACGGCATCGTCATGGTGGTCGCGGCGGGCAACAGCGCGGCCGCCGCCTGCAGCTACTCGCCATCGAGTGCACCGAGCGCGATCACGGTCGGCGCAACGACGTCAGCGAACGGGTTGGCGTACTTCTCGAACGTCGGGAGCTGCGTCGACATCCTCGCACCGGGGTATGGCATCACGTCCGACTGGATCGGAAGC
>JAJKIV010000061.1 GCA_021154285.1 Gemmatimonas sp.
CGCGTCGAGCGGGGCTGCGGCGCTCGTGTTCGTGCTCGGGCTCATCCTGGTATTCCTGGTGCTCGCGGCTCAGTTCGAGAGCTGGTCCGTGCCGTTCGCCGTGCTGCTCGGCATACCGTGCGGCGTGCTCGGGGCGCTGCTCGGCATCTGGCTCCGCGGGCAGCCTAACGACATCTACTTCCAGGTCGGGCTGATCACGGTGGTTGGGCTCGCCGCCAAGAACGCGATCCTCATCGTCGAGTTCGCAACGCACCTGCGTGACGAGCGAGGGCTCAGCATCCGGGAGGCCGCGGTGGAGGCGGCGCGCGAGCGATTGCGGCCGATTCTCATGACCTCGTTCGCGTTCATTCTTGGCGTGCTTCCGCTGATGCTCGCGTCCGGCGCTGGTGCAGCGAGTCGTCACTCGATCGGCACCGGCGTGTTTGCCGGAATGCTGTTCGCGACGACGATCGGGATCTTCTTCATCCCGCTGTTCTTCCAGGTGATCCGCCGACTCGCGGAGCGCCGAACGCATCGCGCCAGGCCGGGTGGCGCGCCGGCGCCGGAGGCCGTCTGATGCACCGCGCCATGGCGGTGCTGGCGTGGTCAGGCGTTACGACGCTCGTTGGTTGCAAAGTTGGTCCGAACTACTCGCCGGAGCCGGTCATCCCGCCGGCCGCGCGAATCGGCGCTGTGCCGTCGGCCGACTCGACTCGCACGTTCTTCGACTCGCTCGCGGTCGAGCGGACGCGCGACAGCGTGCCGGTTGTGCCGCCTAACGCGCCACGAGCGACCCTCAACGCGTCCGCGGCGACCGCGACGGCGTGGCTCGACATCATTCGCGATACGACACTGGTCTCGCTCGTCGACCGCGCACTGAGTCAGAACCGTGACCTGCGCGCCGCGATCGCGCGAATCAAGGAGTTCCGTGCCGATCTCGGCATCGCCCGCGGGCCACTCCTCCCGAGTGTCACCGCGAACGCCTCGACCAGCAGCAACCAGGTCGCGCTCGGGTCGTTCCCGCCGACGTCCTACCGCGCGACGCGTGTCACCGGCGATCTCGCGTGGGAGCTCGATTTCTGGGGCCGCGTGCGCCGCGGCGTGGAAGCGGCAAGGGCCGACGTCGGAGCGCAGGAAGCGGCGGAGCGAGCCACGGCGTTGTCGCTCGTCAGCGACGTAGCGTCCGGGTATCTCCAGCTTCTCGAGCTCGATCAGGAGCAGGCAATTGCCGAGCGGACCTTGAGCTCGCGCAAGCAAACGCTGGACGTCGCCCGCCAGCGATACACCCAGGGACTGACGTCGGAGCTCGACGTCAAGCAGTTCGAGGCGCAGGTGGCGGCACCGGCGGTAACCCTCGCACGAGCAGAACGGGCGCGGGCCGAGGTCGAGCATAACCTCACGGTGCTGCTGGGCGGGGGGCCGCCGCGAATTCCGCGGGGCACGTCGCTCAGCGACGCCGTCGCGGCGCTCGTCGTCCCGGATTCGATCTCGGCGACGCTGCTCACGCGTCGTCCTGACATCCTCCAGGCGGAGCGCGAATACGCCGCCGCGGTGGCGCGGGTCGGGATCGCGGACGCCGCGCGGTGGCCGACGTTCAACATCATTGGATCGTTAGGCAGCCAGGCCGGTGGACCGGACAATCTGTTCGCCGAGAACTCGAAGGTCTACCAGGCGCAGATCGGCCTGTCGTTTCCGCTCTTCGACAACAAGCGCCTCGCGAGCGCGTCCGCCGCGGCCCGCGCGCGGGCAGAGCAGGCCCGCGCGGCGTACGAGGGCGTCGCGCTCAACGCCGTCCGCGAAGCGAACGACGCGCTGATCGCGGTGCGGACGTCGAGAGACGAGGCCGTAGCGCAGGCGACGCAAGCCAACGCGCTGCGTCAGGCGCTCGACATCGCGACGGCGCGATACGAGGCCGGGCTCTCGAGCTATCTCGACCTGCTGGACGCGCAGCGCACGGTGTTCGTGGCGGAACTCGCGATGAGTCAGGCGCAGCTTGGCGAGCTCACGGCGGCTGTTCAGCTGTACAAGGCGCTGGCCGGCAGCTGGGTGCGCGGCCCGGCGCCTGGCCGCTAACGCGTCACTTGGGCGACGCAGCTCATCCCGCCGAGCGCTCCTCGCTGTAGCACGGGGTACCCACCGCGGACCACGAAGTCCACCGCGACCGGCACCCCGCCAGATTGCTGGTTGGTCCACTCGGCGTGTAGCGAGCTGCCATTCGCGTCCGCGCGCGTCGCGCGGGATACGAGGCGGAACAGTGCCCAGTCGCCAGTCGCCTGGTCCACGAGGAGATCGCGCTTGCCCACCTTGGCGATCAGCTTGGCCTCGCGGCCGGACTGCGATGGCCAGAGGAACTGCGCTGGTGGCGTATCCTTGATGAAGCGCGCCACGTACGAACCGTGCGAGAGCGTTATCTGCGACACCTGCGGCGTCACGACACCGTGCGCAGTCAGCTCGACGTGAGGCTCGGCCGCACCTCCAAAGAGCGCCGAGGAAACCGCGGCCGCCTTGTTGAAGAAGGCGAGGAACGGAGCAGAGAGTGCGACCGGCGCGCCCGCCTTTTCGGCCCACTGGCCGCCCTGCTTCTCCAGCAGCGGTTCGAGACGTTCCTGATGGAACGCCCAGAGCGCGCCTGTTCCCGGCGCCAACATCGCGGCGACGTCAGGGATCGATGCTTCAGTCTGTGCGTCGGGACTGAACGGGAACTTCGCGAGCATCGGTGTCATCGCCGCGCATAAGGCTCGTCCGCGCTCGTTCAGGATGGCCGCGAGTGCGGCGGCCCCCCCACCGGCCGGCGGCGGGGGAGGCGTCGGCGCAGCTCCGCCACCCCCGGCGGCAACCGTTGGTTTCGCGGCCGATGGGGCGCGCGTGGCGGCAACCGTGCGCAATGCGGCTTCGGCGCCGTCGATCGGAGCGAGAAGCAGTGCTGCCACCGGCTGGCCGACCTGCACGGCGGCGGTGTCGACGGCAAACTTCTGCGCGAGCTGGCGGGCGGCCACCTTCGCCTGCGTGACGGGGCCTAACGCCTGCTGCGCCGCCTGCACGATCGCCTGGGCGCTCGCCGTATCCACCACGGGCGGCATGTTGCTCACCTGCTCGATCGCCGCCTGCGCGCTGACGAGCGCGCTGACGTACTGCTGATTCGCATCCGACACGAACTTGTCGGGCGGACCGGGTGGCGTGACGGCGTGCACGGGCTGGAACGCCGCGGACATGGCGGAGTCGATCGACGTGTTGCGAGAGACGAGCGCCAGCGTCGCGAGCAGCGGCGACTGCGCGCTACCAAGGATCCCAAGCTTCTGCGCGACATCGCGCGCGGACGTGCTGCGTACGACCGACGTACCGCGCACGTACGTGCGCCACCGTTGCACGTATTCACCGCGATACCGCCGCCGCAGCTGGGCGAGCACCGCCTCGCGATCCTGGGTCTGCGCGGCTGCAGAATCACCCACTACCCAGGGCTCGCCCACGAAGTATGGGTCGGAGTTGCGGAAGGCGTTTTCCATCTGGGCCCAGCCCGCAGCCGTGAACGCGCCGGGCATCTCGTTAGGTGCCGCGATCACGCCCGCGGCCATCGGAGCCGCCTCGGCGAGCTTCGCCGGCGGCGCGGCCTGGTTCGCCTGCGCGACCATGCTCTGATAGATCTGGTCCGCGCCCGAGAAGCGCCGCAGAAATTCGCGCGAGTGACGCACGACGCCGCCATCCGCCGCCAGCGGAAACGGATTGGCACGCGCCAGCTCCGACGCGTAGAACTCGAACTGGCGGCGCGCGAGCGCGGTCATGTCGGCGTCCAGCGTTTGCCCGCGAGCCCAGCTCGTCAACAGGACC
This sequence comes from Gemmatimonas sp., assembly GCA_021154285.1. Taxonomy (GTDB): domain Bacteria; phylum Gemmatimonadota; class Gemmatimonadetes; order Gemmatimonadales; family Gemmatimonadaceae; genus JAJKIV01. Next base: position 3,805 of record JAJKIV010000061.1, read on the forward strand.
GGCGCGAGGAACTTCGGCGTACTGCGTGGCGCCTCGTTCGTCATGACGAGATACGCTTTGAGCATGGCGTAGTCGCGTCCGTAGTCATCCGTTGGCCTCGGCGCCTCGGGCAGGGCGCGCAGCGAATCCACGAGCGCGCTCCATGTCGCCGCGTGCAGTTCGCGACGGTAGCCGTCGAGCCAGACGCGCCGGCCACCGGCGAGCAGTGCGTTACCGCGCCACAGCCCCCAGCGCAGACTCGTTGGCACGCCACCCTCGCGATACGCGGCGAGCGTATCGAGCGACGCTCGAAGCAGGTCGAGACGATTGAGCGCGTCGACGGACGGGAACGTCACGGCGCCTCCGGGCGACGCGACGACCGGCAACGCCGCCACGCCCGCTGCTGCCGTCGTCACGCGGTTTGCCATCGACCGGTTGCCGACCCACGAGCGAGTCACCGCGCCGGCGACAACGAGCGCCGCCGCGATGCCAACGCCCAGCAGCGTGCGACGAACGCGCGCGACGCGTAAACCGCCGCTCGCGGCGCTCGCCGCACCGCGGTCGGCAAGGATGACGTCCGGGAAGAGTCGGTCGAGGAAAACCCACTGCGGGATGCGGCGCGACGCCGGTGGAGTGTATGCTGGCGCGGCTTGCGCAGCGGCCACGCCACCGAGAGCGAATACTCGCGTCGCGTCGGGAACGCCCATTGGAGCGGGTGCGGGCTTGGCGGCGACCGAGGGCGCCACATCCGACACGAGGAGCGGGCGCGCGCCCACGAAGTAGAAGCCGCGCAGTTGCGGGCTCACGCCCAGGTGCATCGGTCGACAGAGCTCGATGAGAAACCGCGAGAGCGGTGCGGACAGCTTTCCCATCTCGCGAGGTAACTCGTACGCGCCGAGCCGGCGCTCGGCGACGCTTTCCCGGCCGAGCAGCTGCGCTCGGCGTCCGGCGAGCGCCGCTACGACGCCAGCTATCGCGCCATCGAGTCGCGGTGTGACGCGCTCCGCATACGCGCCGGCCGCGCCCGCGCGAGCGGCGCCGGTTTGCGCGGCGGCGTTGTCAAAGGGCAGGGCGGCGCCGAGTGGCGCGCGGATCTCGTCGTTCGTGAACGGCGCAGCCCACTCCTCGAAATGCGGAATGCGATCGGCTTTCGTGAACACCACGTAGACGGGCATCGCGACGCCAAGCTCCCGCGATGCCTCGGCGAGACGCTCGCGCGTTAGGCGTCCGAGCCCCTCGAGGTGCTCGCCCGCACCGCCGGCGTAGAAGTGATCGCAGCTCACGCAGACGACCGCGGCGCGCGGCGCCGCCGTGCCGCGGCCGAAGGCGGCAGCGAGGCGGGGCCCGCGCAGGGCGCGAACGAATCGCTTCCAGCGAGCGGCGTCGGCCAGCACGTCGGCGCCCGGCTCGGCGAGCACGGCGTCGCGAATCAACCAGACGTTCGCGCTCGATGTGGACTTCGGCGCTTCGCCCTTCGCGGGCGGCGCGTCGCCGGCGAGCAGCTGCGGGTCTGTACCCGAACGCGTGACGACCGTGGTCTTGCAGCTCCCCTGCGAGCCGAGGACGAGCACGATCGGCTTCGCGTCGAACGCGCCGCGCTGTAGTCGCGCTCGCGCGGCCGCGACGGTTGCGAGTGCTTCGTCGCGGCCGGCCCCCCCTGGCGTGGCAGCCGGCTCGTCGACGGGACGCAGGAACCAGAGGAGCGCGCCGGCCGCGATCAGCCCGAGCACGACGAGACCGACACGCAAGGCAACGCGCTCGCCGTCCGTGAGCGTCAGCACCGCACCGAGAAGCCAGGCGAGCAGGATGAACGCCAGGAGCACGACGAAAGCGGCGTACCAGCGGGTGGATTTGCTGCGAGCCATTGTGCGGTCGGCGGGGAAGAGGCGAGTGGGCGGTGTCGGTCAGTTGGTCGCGGAGCGTGACGGGGCGAGCGCGTCGAGTCCCTGAGCGGAGTCGCGGAGCGAGAGCGCCGCGGCGCCCCAGATGGCCACGGCCAGTACGACGCTGGCGGCGAGCGCAATGACGAGGCGTCGGATCCACGGATCGCGCCCAACGACTGCATCGTTAGGTGGACGCCAGGCCGGCACGAGGTCGCCCGGGGCGCCACGCGACCGCCTCACCCGGTCGTCCATTTGCGCCGCGATCGCGTGCAGCGTGCCGCGGTCGTCGAGGCCGTAGCGCCCGCGAAACCCCAACAGGAGGCAGAGATGGTGCACCTCGAGCAGGTCGGCCAGCACTGCTGAATCCGGGCGCGCGAGCAACTGCTCAACGTGCTGGAAAAACCACTCGCCGCCCATGTGTCCGCCGAACAGCTCTTCCTGAAGCGGACGACGGGACCAGTCGGCGAGCGCGGGTTGCCGCGAGTTCAACGCGGATTCATCGAGCAGCGCGACCGCCGCGAAGATCGCGAGCCGCGCGTCCGCGGGTGTGTACCCCGCCGCCTGTGCCTCCTGGTCCGCTCGTCGCACCAGTTCCAGGAGCTGTGCGCGAAACGCGCCGGCATCCGGCACCGGTTGCCGATCGCTGCGAAGCCGCGCGACGGCAGTGAGCAACTCCTGAAGGATGAGCGCGAGGCGGCCCGCCCCAACCGGCGTAACGGACACCGGCGTAAGGGCGGACGTGGCAGCAGAACCGATGGCACTGGTCATGGCAGCGGGCGCGAAGCGAAAGGCACGAAGTCAGTTTCGCCGCCCGAGCGGGATAAGTGGCGGCGCGCACCGCGAAGGTAGAGCGCGCGATGCTCGCGCGCCATGTGTCTCGCGTTAACGATCGACGAGCACAGCAACCTCCAACACGGCGTCATCGAACGAGTCCGGCAGATACACGCCAATCTCGCGCGTTGCCGTCAGCGCCGTGTCACACGGACCTGCGCGGAGAATCTCGAAGTACGTCAGCTCGCCGCGCGGCGCGAGCGCGGCCGGAGGGGCAGGTACGTGCTCGAGCGTGAAGCCGGGAACGGCTCGCCGCGCCAACTCCAGCACGAACTTGCGTGCACAGATCTTCGAGAGTCGCGGCACGGCCACAATCGTATCGCGAGCCGCCATCGATGAGCGAACGCCCAGGAACCACCGCGCGCCGCGATCGAAGCAGCGCGGGTCGGCGATCGCCGCACCGAAGAGCGTGTCCTCGCCGCGCGTGAGTGGAACGACCACCGCCTTCGCGGCGACGACCACATCGAGGTGCCTGCGCAGATGATCCCCGAGAGCGCCGAAGCATGCGCCGAGGTCATCGTGCGCGTACGTCGGGAGGTCGCGCGCCTGCGTCGTCAACGAGAACGTGCAGAGTGCACCGGCGAGGCGCGATAGCTCCTCCCAGAGGCGCTCGGGGTGGGCGCGCCGCGTCGCGAGCAGGTGGCGCAACGGCGCCTCCGCCGACCGAATCGCGTGCAGAAGCCATCGCGTTGCAAGCTCGTTGCCCACGTAGGCCGCGGGCGCGGCGCCGGCTCGTGGGGCGCCCGCCGGCCCGAGCCCTGCGCTCAGCGACGCGCCTTTCGCCTCGAGCATCCCGATCACGCCGCGCAATATCTCCAGCAGTCGGTCGCTCGCACCGATCTGAAGTGCGGGCGGAACGTAGTCGGGATCGACGACGAAGCGTCCACTGCCATCCCGCCGAATGCGCGCGATCGGAAGGACCACATCGCTCGACGTCACCTCCGTATCGAGGCGAAGCGCGAGACGCTTGGTGGCGAAATGAATATCGGTGGCATCCTCACCCGATGTCTCATCACGCACGGTGGCGACGGTCGTGACCCAGCGCGTGCTATCCGCGTCAGCAGCAAGACCGGACGACATGAACGACGAGGACGAGACCTCACTCGCCGCTCCGTTTGCCGGACCGACGTTCGGACCGTCGCTGCGCCAGCTGGGCAACGTCAGCAGCACCGTGTGGGTATCGCGCGCGGGCGAAAAGCGGTCCGCGAGTGGTGACGGCGCCGGTGCTCGGTCCGCCTCCGGCACAGCGACGGGCGTTCCATCGGGGAAAATTCCGCGCGCGTGGGAGAGCACGAGCGTACCGCCGCCGAGCGCATCGGTGTCGAGCGCCGCGCTGGTCACCCCGTAGCCAAACGGAAAGAGCGCCGCGATCGTGTGGCCGAGGGTGCCCTCGAAATGTTGGCGCTGGACCTGGAAATGTTGCGGCGCGAGGAACATGCCCTCTTCCCAGACGACGCGGTTCATTTGTCGAGGGGGGAGGGGAAGACGCATGACGGAGTTTGCCGAAAAATGTGATGCGGCGTGAGAGGTCCCATTGCCGCGCGTTGTCTCTGACTACGATGATTGCGCCACGTCAGCGCGGAGTGAACAATATACGTCCGCGCTGCTCGCCGTCCCGGGTCCGCTCGTCGCGGACGCAAGTGTGGCCGGCGGGTCGTACCCTGCCGCCCACCGATGACCAACTTCGACGATCGTTACCGCTTGCTCAAGTGCGTCGCCTTGGGCGGCGGAATGCGAACGCACAACGCTCAGGAAAAAGCGACCGGACGACCCGTGATGGTGCACATCGTCGACGCGCCGGATCCCGACGTCGTCGCGCGACTGCGCGAGCAGGTACATTCGCTGCCGTCCGCGGACCGGTCGCGGATCGTCGAGATGGCCGACACGCCTAACGGGTTCGTGGTCGTGAGCGAGTTTCTTGCGGGGCTCACGACGTTCCCGGAATGGATCGCCGCGCATGCGCCCGCTTCGTCCCGTGCCGCACCTGCTCCCGCTCCGGCCCCGATTCCGGCCGCCGACCCGGTGCCGCCCGCCCCCGAACCTTCGGCGCCGCCAGAACCGTCGTCGCGCCCAACGGAGCTGATCCCGACTCCGGCCGCACCGCCGGAGCTCACGCAGAGCTTCGTGATCGGTCGCATCGAGTCTTCTCGTAGTGCACCGGCCAACGGCGTGCAGCCAGCCGGCGAGTTCACGCAGCTGTTCCAGCCGGTGGGACGTGAGCCGGGTGTCGCCCCCGCTCCGGCGGCGACCCGACCAGTGGCCGCGCCTCCGGTGGCGCCCCCGCCGCCGCGAGCGCCAGCGGCACCGACGGCAGCCTCGGCGCCCCCGCCCGCACCGCCGCCGCCTAACGCGCCCACGGCCGCCCCGACGGCGCCGGTGAAGTCAGCGCCGCTGCCGGCCCGCGAGGCCCCGCCGCTCGCGCCGGGGGAGTTCACGGCGCTGTTCCGCCCACTGGGCGCGCCGGCGCCCCGCGAACCGGCCCCGTCGCCGCTGGTGGGTGGCGCGGTCCCGCCTGCTCGACCGTCCGCTCCACCATCGTTCGGCGCGTCGCCATCGGCGGCATTTGCCCCACCCACGCCGCCGCGGGAACCGCAGTCGGCGTTAGGTGCGTATTCCCCGGTGCCCGACCCGGTGACGCCGCGGCCGTTGTCTCCGCCACCGTTGGCGTCCGGGCCGCCTCCGCTTGGCTCGCCGCCTGGGTCGCCGCCCCCGCACTTCGCGCGGCCCGCGTCGGCCACGCCCTCAGGCGCGTCGCCGGCCGGGGCGGCGCCGTCGCCGCTCATCAGCGGCGGGGGAGGCATGGCGCCGCTGCCGCCCGTGATCCCGCCGCCCGTGTTCCCGACCCCGGGCGCTGGCACGCCCGGCGTGCAGCAGTCGCCCCTCCCGGGTCGCGGCTCCGAGAAGGCGGGGCCGAGCGACTATACGATGTTGATCCGGCAGTCGGAAACGCCGGCGCCTCCGGCGCCGAAGTCGTCACAGCCCACGCCGTCGGCCCCGACGCCTCACGCGAAGCGGCACATTCCGCTCGGCCTCATCATCGCGCTCAACGTCGTGTTGGTGCTGGCGATCGCGCTCGTGCTGTATTTCGTGTTCCGGCCGGCGCCGCCTAACGCGGCAGCCGGCGGGCCGCTGCCGCCAGGCGGGACGCCCGCGGTCACGGCGCCGGCGGTCACGGCCCCGACGGTTACACCGCCGTCGGTCAAGGCGCCAACGGTACCGGCGGTGCCAAAGCCGTAAGCCGGGCGGGCGCGTTAGGCGAGCACGATCACCAGCTCGAAGCGCGCATCGCCCAGCTCGGCCGGCACGTACGCGGCGAGGTTCCGCGCGCGCGCGACGGCGTCCCACGCGCCTCCCGTGCGCTTGAGCGCGAAATAGATGAAGTCGAGCTTCACCGGGACTGCCGCCGGCGGCTGCGGAACGTGGGTGAGCTCGAGGCCCGGCAGGGCCTGGCGAATGAGCGTGTCGACCACGTCCGCCGAACCGACCTTGCAGCCCGCGAGCACTCGCGCCACGAGCTCCGCCTGACGAACGGGCGAGCTCACGGCGAGATACCACGACGGTGCCGTCAGCCACCGTTCCTGCTCCACCGCCACGGCCTGCACCGACGGTCGCACGGTCTTCAAGGGCAACGCGACCGCCACCTCGGGCACCGCGGTTTCCAGCAGCTCGAGCAGCTGCGCCTCGAGCGCGGCGAAACAATCCCCCAGCCGGGCGTGATCGTACACGGGAAAGCCGCGCGATGTGGACCCGAAGGTCGTGAGCGCGCCGGCGAGCGCGAGCAGCGCTTCCCACAGGTCGGCCGGATGCCCTCGCCGCACCTCGTGCAGATGCCGCAGCTGCGGCAGATGCGTGTTGAGCGTGTACAGGAGCCAGAAGCTCGCGACGTCGGTGACGGAAAAATCGGCGAGGCCCTGATTGCGCTGGCGTCGGGCGCCGGCAAGCGACGACGCTTTCGCCGCGGCGCGCTCGAGGACACGGTGCGCTATCCCCGTGATGAACGGGCTCGCCGCAATGTCGAGCAACGGCGGGACGAACGAGGGGTCGAGCGTTACTTCGCCAGCAGGAGTGCGCGTGAGGCGGACGAGCGGCATCGCCACATAGCCTTCCGACGACTCGCCTTCGAGGAGGAGCCGAAGGTTGGGCCGCGCGATCTGCACGGGGCGTTCGGCGAGGCCGGTCGTCTCATCACGCGCAAGCTGGTCCTCGCCGCGCCACCGCGCGGTGGTCGCGGCGCCGCTCGCGCGCGCATCGCGCCCGACGACGTTGCGCGCGCCGGGTCGGTACTCGGGGACGGCGATCGAGACGACCAATGCCCGCTGATCCTGTTGCCACGCGGTGTCCAGCGCTCTCGGCGGCGGCGACGGATCGGAGAGCGGGGCGTCGAACAGCAGGCCATCCGGGAAACGGCCGGCGGCCGCGCGGACCACGACGGTTCCGCCAGCGAGCGCCTCGCGGTCGATCTCGAGGCGTGTGATGCCCCACGGGCAGAACGTCAGCGCGCCAAGCTGCAGGCGCAGCAGTTCGTCGAGATATCGGTCCTGCGCTTGAAGGTGCTGCGGCGTGAGGAGGGTCCCCTTGCTCCAGAGGACCAGATCGAGAGATGACATGGCGTACAACGTACCGAGCGGTCGACCAGACGCCTAGACGGTAGTTCGGCGCGATGTCACGGGCGTGTCGCTGAGGACGGGCTGGATGGTGGGTCGCCTTGACCGCGACGCGTCGCGCGCGGATCCTACGCGAACCATGACTATCATCGACGGCGTCGCCGCCTCTCCCCCACCGCCGGGCACACTGGATGCGCCCGCCGACGCGTTCGCGATGCTCCGCGATGCGCTCGCGGCCGCGAAGTTCGACGAGCCGACTGTCTCGGCGCGACTTGGCGTGACGTCGCTCTACGACGTGAAACGCCTTGCCGATGGGCGGACGACCCTCGCGTCGGCGCCGGAGGACGCGAACGCCGTACTCGTTAGGCTCTTCATCGACAGCGAGACGTTGCCGACGGCGGTGGTCGAGCGCCTGCTCGGGTCCGATGTGCTCGCCGCGCTGGACGCGCTCGGGCTGGTGGCGCCAGCCCCGGGCGTCGACGCGTCGCTATCGGCGACGGCCATGCTCTATCCGACGCAGGGGCTCTGGCTGGCGTCGGACCGACAGCCGATGCGAGCGGCCGATCTGGCGCTCCTGCCCCAGGATTACGTGTTCAGCGCGTTGAGTAGTCTCACCGCGCAGTATCTGGATGTGCTGCCCGACGCCCCGGGACGTCGGGTGCTCGAGCTCTGCGCCGGCACGGGCGTGGCGGCGGTGCGCGCGGTGCGACGCGGCGCGGCCGAGGCATGGGCGACGGACATCGCGCCGCGATGCGTCGAGTTCATCCGGTTCAATGCCCGGTTGAACGACGTCGCCGACCGGGTGCGCGCCGTGGAGAGCGACGCCTGGTCAGCGTTAGGCGGGGAGACGTTCGACCTCGTGGTGGCGCATCCGCCGTACGTGCCGGCACTCTCGCATCGGTTCGATTTCCGCGACGGCGGAGCGGACGGCGAACAGGTGGCGCGCCGGCTCGTGGAAGATCTGGCCGCGCACGTACGTCCCGGCGGCCGGTTCGTGATGCGAGCGGCGATCAGCGATCGGCGTGGCGCGGCGATCGCGACACGCGTGCGGGAGTGGTTGGGCACCGGCGGCGATGCGTTCGACATGGTCGTGCTCGAGAATGGTGTGTACGGCCCCATGGAGGCGTACAAGGCCGTCACCAAGGGCGGGAAGGATTTTGTCGATCTCGAGCAGTGGTTGCGGCACTTCGACGCGCTTGGCGTCGAGGGGTTCGCCGTGTGTTTCGTCGAGATGCGTCGAGATGCCGCCGGACGAGCGGCGCTGACGGAACGGCGCGTGGCGGGACGGCCGCCGGATGCGCGCGCCATCGATTGGGTGTTCCGTTGGGCGCGCCGCGTCGCGTCGATGGGCGCAACAGCGGAAGCGCGACTCGGGGGGCAGCGGCCGCGGGTCGCCCCCGGGGCTCGGCTCGCGGTGCATCTCGAGTCGGATGCATCGGGCGCGTGGTCCAATGTCGGCGCCGCGGTCGAGACGGCGTGGCCGACGCACAACGTCGTGAAGGCACCGCCGCTGGCCCCGACGCTGCTCGAGCTCTGCGATGGAACCCGCGACGTCACCGCGATCCTCGCCGGTCTGCGCGAGGCGGGCCTCGTGTCCGAGGACGTCACGCGCGCCGACGTCGCGCACCTGGTGGAAGTGCTGGCGGCCGCCGGCGCGGTGGAGCTACCCGATTGTCCGATCCCCGCAGCCGAGAAGGCCTAACGAGTCACGCCACCCGCTGCCGATCGAGGACGACGGCGACGGACAGGCGCCCCGCGCACCGCACGAGCGCATAGCCCGGCGGCACGCCCACGCCGCGCTCCAGGTCGGGCGTGAGCGTGGATGGCGGATGTCGTGACACCGGCTCGGCACCCGCCTTGGCTGCGGCGTCCATGTCAGTGGCAGACGCCAGGCGCCCGCGGCGCGGACGCCACACGTCACTTGCGGTGAGCCAGCCGATGCGGCGTCCGGGCTCGAGGAAGCGGTCCCAGGTCTCGGGGAACCAGTAGCGGTCGGGCGCGCCACCGCGCCCCGTTAGGCGGGCCCAGTGGGCGAGCGTGGCGGCGTCGGCATGCTCGGCGAGCCACGGGTCTGGCACGAGGAGCGGCACCTCGAACCACGCCGGGTGCTCCTCTCGTTCCGAGGCGTTTACAGCGTGGCGTGGCCGACGTGGATGAGGTGGCCAGGCGGTCGCGGATGCAGCCACGGCCGTGGCATCCAGCGCGTGCCAGTCGAGGGCAGTGTGGGACCCCGCGGCAATGACGACGTGATAGTCGACATCGATTGTTGCGAGGACACTCCGCGAGCCGGTGTCGAGAGAGGCGGACGGATCGAGCCGGACGGTGGGCGTGGCGGACTCGTAGAGTGCGAGCGCCACCCATGTTACGCCGCGCGACAATTCGTGTCGGACCGCCGACGGAAACGTGGTCAGCAGTCCCCGGACCATGCGTCGCGCGAACGCGGCGTGAGGATCTCGCTCGGCGTCGAGGAGGGCGCGGGCGTGGGCCGGTGAATGTCCGCCCGGGGTCTCGGCGGCCGTTCCAGTGAACACGGACTCGTCGAGCCCAGTCCGAACGAGCGCGCGCACCGCAGTGGCCAGGCCATTGGGAAGCCAGACGGCGCGCGACTGGTTCGCGACGGCGAGTCGGCCGCGCAGTGCCGACACGAGGGCGTGCAGTTGCGCAGGGGCGGGCACGCGCGACGAGAGGGCGTGCGCCACCATTGGCGTTCCAAAGAACGTTGGAAGACGGCGCGGTGCGGCGACGAAGCGAGTGATGGCGGAAGCGGTATTCGACCATGGTGCGGATACCGCATCGGTCGATGCGATGCGCCTCAACGACCGCCGATCGCTACTCGCGTTCATGAGACATTAACGTTGCGAGTTCCGCGCCTGCACTCGCTTGACATTTCATCGCGCGCTCTGCACGATAGCGAGCATAAGCGCGCAGCTACGATTTTTTCGCGCGGTGGAAGTCCTCCTCCCGGCTTCCATCGCATAGCTGTCTCGTCTCCGCAGTGTCCCGCATTCCTGATCGCTGCCCCCATCCCACCCCCGGGAGTCACGCATGGCCGACAGCACACAGAAAAAACTCGAGCGCGTTCGCCCTCCGCGCGTCTCGATTGCCTACGAAGTAGAAACCGGCGGTGCAATCGAGAAGAAGGAACTGCCCTTTCTGATGGGCGTGCTCGGTGACTTCAGCGGGCAACCGACGGAACCGCTGCCGAAGCTGAAAGAGCGCAAGTTCGTCGAGGTGACGCCGGAAAACTTCGACGATGTGCTCGCAAGCATGAAGCCGCACCTCGCGTTCACGGTCGAGAACAAGCTGTCGGAAGACGCGAACGCGCCGAAGCTGGCGGTCGATCTCAATTTCCGCAGCATGGATGACTTCTCGCCGGAATCGGTCGCGAAGCAGGTGAAACCGCTGCGTGAGCTGCTCGACTTGAGAACGCAGCTCGCCGACCTGCGCGGGTCGCTGCAGACGAACGAGAAGCTCGACGAAGTCCTGCAGTCGACGCTCGGCGATGCCGACAAGATGAACAAGCTGCGGTCGGAGCTCGGACTGCCGGAGGGCGGAAACAATGGCTGAGACACAGGCTGCCGGCGGCCAGGCCGCGGCATTCACGAGCGGCGCAGAGACTTCGCTTCTCGATCAGATCCTCGAGCAGGGCAAGGTGGGGCGCGACGCAGAAACGCGCGAGCGCGGGAAGGACCTCGTCAAGCGATTCGTGGCCGAGGTTCTCGAAGGCTCGATGACGGTCGCGCGCGACACCGAAATGATGATCAACGCGCGCATCGCGCAGATCGATCATCTCCTGTCGCTGCAGGTCAACGAGATCCTACACCACTCCGAGTTCCAGCGGCTCGAAGCGTCGTGGCGGGGTCTCAAGTTTCTCATGTCGCAGAGCGAGACGGGGACGATGCTCAAGATCAAGGTCCTCAACGTCTCGAAGAAGGATCTCCTTCGCGACCTGCAGCGCGCGCCGGAGTTCGACCAGAGCGCGCTGTTCAAGAAGGTCTACGAAGAGGAATACGGCGTGTTCGGCGGTACACCGTTCGGTGCACTGGTCGGCGACTACTACTTCGACAAGAGCGGCCAGGACATGGAGCTGCTCGAGAAGGTCTCGAACGTGGCGGCGGCAGCGCACGCGCCGTTCCTGTCCGCGGCGTCGCATGACCTGTTCAGCCTCGAGAAGTTCACCGATCTCGACCAGCCGCGCGATCTCGCGAAGATCTTCGACACCACCGAGTACGCGAAGTGGAAGGCGTTCCGCGCGAGCGAAGACTCGCGATACGTGGCGCTCGCCGCGCCGCGCGTGCTGGTGCGCGAGCCGTATGGCAGCGGGACCGTGCCCATCGAGGCGTTCAACTACGAAGAGCGTGTGGACGGCACCGACCACAGCGCGTACCTTTGGGGCAACGCGGCGTATACGCTGGCGGCCAACGTCAACAAGGCGTTCGCCGCGTATGGCTGGTGTGCCTCCATTCGCGGTGTGGAGAGCGGTGGCCTCGTGGAAGGACTGCCGGTCCACAACTTCCGCACCGAGGCCGGTGAGCTCGTGATGAAGTGCCCGACCGAAGTTCAGGTCACCGATCGTCGCGAGAAGGAGCTGGCGGATCTCGGCTTTGCCGCACTCGTGCATCAGAAGGGAACGGCGAACGCCGCGTTCTTCAGCGTCCAGTCGTGTCAGAAGGCGAAGGTGTACGACACGCCTCAAGCCACCGCGAGCGCGCGGCTCTCGGCGCAACTGCCGTACATCTTTGCGACGTCTCGCTTCGCGCATTACCTGAAGGTGATGATGCGCGACAAGATCGGCGGCTATACGTCGCGTACCCAGATCGACGTGTTCCTGAACCGCTGGATTCAGAACTACGTCACCGGCGAGGACGCGGCGGCTTCGATAAAGGCGCAGCGGCCGCTCGCCGAGGCGCGCATCGACGTCGTCGAGGTTCCAGGGAAACCGGGGGCATATCGAGCAGTCGCGTTCCTCCGGCCGCACTTCCAGCTCGATGAGCTGGGAGTCGCCATGCGGCTCGTCGCCGAGCTTCCGCAGCCAGCTGCCTGATGGTACGGGGCGCCCGGCGATGGGCGCCCCGCTGTTCCGATCCATCGCCGCGGCCGTTCGCGGCGCACCAACTCTGTTCCGTCGGGTCCCTTTATCACGCGAGGCGCACAGACATGGCTTTCGATACCTACGTTGAGCTCACCGGCATCGAGGGTGAGGCAACCGCAAAGAGCTTCGAGAAAAAGATCGAGATCTTTTCGTTTTCATGGGGCGCCTCCGCGCCGGTCACGGTCGGCCCGGGCACGGGGGGCATGACCGCGTCTCGCGTGAGCATCTCGTCGTTCAATATCATGAAGAAGACCGACGTTGCTTCACCGAAGCTCTTCAAGGCCTGTTGCACGGGTGAGACCATCAAGCAGTGCCTCGTCTCGATGCGCAAGCAGACCGGCGCGGGCGGACAGGAGGTGTTCCTCACCTACAAGTTCGACGAGGTGATGGTCGAGTCGGTGCAGTGGTCCGGATCGTCGGGCGGTGATGACACGCCGAGCGAATCGGTTTCGTTCGCTTTCGGCAAGGTGACCGTCGAGTACAAGACGCAGGACAAGACCGGCAAGCTGGCAGCAGGGACGCCGGTGGTTTGGGACATCACGGCGGTCAGCGCCGCGTAAGGGGACACATGCCGATGCCGACCGCACGAGAGCTTTATGCCGCCGGACGGTTGGACTCGGCGATCGAAACGCTTGGTGCCGAGCTCCGGAACTCGCCTGCCGATGCCACGCGGCGGACGTTCCTCTTCGAGCTGCTCTCGTTCGCGGGGCAATACGACCGCGCCGAGAAGCAGCTCGATGTGCTCGCGCGAGACGGCACTGATGCGGAGCTTGC
>JAJKIV010000062.1 GCA_021154285.1 Gemmatimonas sp.
GGCCAGGCGGCAGCGCAGCGTCGCCGGTGCCAGAGCCGACACCATACGCGCGATCGAGATCAATCTCGCCGAGGCCCCGCCGCGCCTCTCACGCGTGAGTGGCGGGTTCAACACGTTCGACTTCGTTCAGGTGGACGCGCGCTTCAAGCACAACAATTTCTTCGGTGGGGCACGCCGCCTCGCGGCGGTCGCGACGTTAGGCAACCTGTTCGCAAAGCAGCTCAACGGCGGCGCCGTCGGCGGCCTGATCCGGTTCGAGGACGTGACCGAAGACGTGACCGGCGACGCCGACGAGTTTCTCCGCCCCACGTACAACGCGAGCCTCGACTTCACTCAGCCGTGGCTGTGGTCGCCGCAGAACTCCGGAGGGCTGGGGATCTTCGCCTGCCGCCGACTGGCGCCTGGCGTGTTCGTCGAGCGCGGTGAGGGCGCGAACATCTCGTTCACACGCGAGGTGGCGAACCGCGTGCCGGTCAGCATCTCGTATCGCTTCGAGCTGAACGGTGTGGCTGCCAGCGACGTCTACTTCTGCGTGAACTATGGGGTATGCGACCTGCAGACCATCGCCGCCCTGAAGGAGCGCCAGCGCATCTCGCCGCTCGTGGTCACCGCGAACGTGAACCGTGCCAACGACCCGCTCGAGCCACGGCGCGGATATACGTCGCTGGTCCGCCTGGAACATGCGTCGGCATACACCGGGTCGAGCTTCCGATACAACAGCATCTACCTCGACGGCGCGGCCTACCGCCCGGTCGGCAATCGCTCGGTGCTGGCGGCGCACAGCCGCGTGGGCTTCGTACGTGCCTTGTCGAGCACGACGCTCGCGACGAGCACCGGGATCGACGTCAGCGGTGACATCCTCCATCCCCGGACCAGGCTGTACGCGGGCGGAGCACGGTCGGTACGCGGTGTCGGCGAGAACCAGCTGGGTCCACGCGTGCTCACGATTCCGCCCACCAAGCTCCAACAAATCTGCCCGGAGCTGACCGGGCTGTCCGTCGTGAACTGTGATCTCTCCCGGCCCACTGCGGACGGCGACCACCTGGCCGATCGTGACTTCGTTCCACGCCCGTTAGGCGGCCGGGCCCTGCTGGAGGGTAGCCTCGAGTTTCGATTCCCGGTGTGGCGGAATCTATGGGGCGCGACGTTCCTCGACGGCGCGGTGCTTGGGCAGGGGTCCCTCGAGACGGCCGCCAAGGGGGCGGGAGCGCTGACGCCCGGCGTGGGCGTTCGATACCTGTCGCCGGTTGGCCCGATTCGGGTCGATGTGGGCCTGAACCCGTCCCGCGCCGATGACTTGCCGGTCGTCACGCAAGTGATGGGGCCGGACGGTCAGCTCCGCATCGTGCAGCTGAAGGACGACTGGAAGTACAACCCGACGAAGGGGGCGTCCGGCATCACCGGGATGGTGCGCCGCCTAACGTTGCATCTTTCCATTGGCGAGGCGTACTGAGATGGGCCGGCGCATTCTGGCGATCGGCGCCGTGGTCGTGGTGGCGCTGGTGTCCGTGGCACTCGTTGGACTGCTCGTCTTCACCAACACCGATTACGGCCGCGAGCGGGTCCGCACGTTCGCACAGTCCGCCGTTCAGGGCGCGGCCAAGCACGGCGTCGTGCGACTCGGCCGCGTGACCGGGAATCTGCTCGAGGGGTTCACGATCGCGAACGTGTCGATCAAGGACTCCACCGGTGCGCCGTTCCTCGTCGCTGACACGGTCAGCCTGAATTACGGGCTGTTGGCGCTGATTCGGAAGCGACTCGAGCTCTCGGACGTCCGGCTCGTGCGACCACTCGTGGTCATGGACCGGCCGCCGGGCGACAGCTCGGTCTGGAACTACAAGGCCATCTTCAAGAGCGATAAGCCCGAAACGCTGCGCGACACGACGAAGATGGCGTTCGGCGACTGGATCGTGCTGCGCAATGTCACGATGCTCGATGGCCACATCATCATGCGCTCGCCCTGGAAGCCGAAGGAGGACCTCAGCGGCGTGCAGCGTGATTCCGTCATCAAGCTGGCGGTCGCGGGCAAGGAGCGCGTGGTCGTCGTGCCTCGCGATAGCGGATATCAGAAGGTCATCGAGTTCCGCTCGATGAATGCCGCGATCCCGTACCTGCGGCTCAACCATCCCGACACGAAGGTTCGCCAGCTGCAGATCGCAAAAGCGTCCGTCGTCGCACTGCCGTTCCACCCACCGGCCGCCGTCATCAACAACTTCGTCGGCACGCTGGACTTCACCAGCGACTCGATCTGGTTCAAGAACACGCACGTCTGGATGCCGGGATCGAAGGCCGCCGGCGACGGACGCTACGTCTTCGCTAACAACGATTTCGACCTCGTGCTGCGCGGACAGCCGATCTCGTTCGCCGACGTCCGCTTCATCATGCCGCAGATGCCCGCGCGCGGCGAAGGCACGATGGACTTCATGCTGCGCTGGCGCGGCGACACGTCCACGTACATCGCGCGGAAGGCCGACATCCACGTCGACTCGGCCCGCGCGGGCGGTGACTTCGCCGTCTCCATGGTGGGGGACAGTCTGTGGTTCCACGATACGGACGTCCGGTTCTCATCGATCGACACGCACCTGATCGAGCAGATGGTTCCCGGGTTCAAGATTCCTCGTCACGGCACGTTGAGCGGCAACGCGAAGCTCGACGGCCCACCGGGACTCATGAACGTCGATGGCGCCGTGGCGTTCGACGACGCGCGCTATGGCCGGAGCCGAGTGGTCGCGAAAGGCGCGGTCGGCACGACGGGGCGCGGCGTTAGGTTCCGCGACCTGGACGTGACGCTCGATCCGGTGCAGGTCGGCATGGCGCGGACGTTCATGGCGACGCTGCCGATCGCGGGCTCCGTCCGCGGCTCGGCGCGACTCAACGGTGAGACCGACCGACAGCTTCAGGTGCGCACCGATCTCACGCACACGGACGCCGGACTGCGATCCCGCATCGCCGGGAACGCCGCGCTGCGCTTAGGCAAGACGCCGTGGATGGATGTGGACGCGCGACTCCTCCCGCTGTCGCTGGCGGAGGTCGGGAAGTTTGCGCCTGCCGCCGGCCTGCAGGGCGCTGCTGCAGGGCCAGTGCGTGCCACGGGCGATCTTGGCAACCTCACCATCGACGCCCGTCTCGCACTCGCGGGGGGTGGCAATCTCGATGCGCGCGGGACGGTAGATCTCGCGAGTAAAGACAAGGGCTACGATCTCAACGCGCAGATGCGCGTATTCAACGCGAAGAGCGTCATGGTGAAGGCGCCAGCGACGTCGCTCACCGCGAAGGCGTTCGCGCGTGGGCGCGGCATCGACCCGGCAACAATGCAGGCGGCATTCGGCGCGACCCTCGCCACATCCACGATCGACACGGTCGCGATCGACTCGGCGCTCGTTCGCGTCTCGATGGCGAGTGGCATGATGCACATCGATACCGCAACCGTCAGCGGACCGCACACCGTGTTTGCCGCTGGTGGAACGTTCGGCCTGGCGCCCGGGCAGAGCGGCGAGCTGCGATACACCGCCTACGTGGATTCCCTCGGCGCGCTCAATCGATTCTTCCCGGCGGCGGATACCGGCGTCGTGGTACCGCGACCGGCGGGATATTCGCGCGTGGTCGCGCAGGCACGCGCCGACTCTGCCGCGGTCGCACGCGCAACGGAGATCGAGCGGCTTGCGACCGGCGCCGCCGCGCCACGTCTCGGACCGATCCCGGCACCGCCGGCGCCGATCCGTCGCGACTCTACGGCCGGGACCATTCGCGCGGCCGGCACCGTTCGCGGCGGGATCAAGGGCTTCGACGTGCGCGGCCGAGCCGGTCTCCAGAATGTCGTGTTCCGCGGCAACACGCTGCGTCGAGGGCGGTTCGAGTATGCGTGGCTTGGCGCTTTGACGCCAAAGTCATCGATCGCCGTTGGCGCCTCGCTCGACTCCGCGCGCGCCGCTGGTTTCGCGCTGGATAGCGTGGAGATCCGCTCGTCGTATCACGAGTCGGCAGGCAACGTCGCGCTCGGGATCTTCCAGCGGTCGGGTGAGGAGTACAGCACGGGGGGCGACTTCGTCCTGCACAAGGACCACAACGAGGTCCACCTGCGCAATCTCGCGCTGCGGTTCGACAGCACGCGCTGGGTGGCCTCACACCCGTCCGCGATCCGCTGGGGATCGGGCGGCATCTTCGTTGACAAGGTCGAGCTGAAGAACGGGAAGGACGGGCGCGTCTTCGTCAACGGAAACGTTCCACCGGAAGGTGCGGGCGGACTGGACATCTCGATCGAGAACTTCCAGGCGGCCGATCTCGCGGCGTTGACCCAGACGGACCTGAACTTCCGTGGGCTCATCAGCACGACGGCGCGCATCGAGGGCACCACGCGGGCCCCACGGATTCGAGCGGCGTTAGGCGTCGCGGACGCGATGTACGGTGGCACGAGAGTCCCCGACGTGCGCGCCACGGCGACGTACGCCTCTCCCGCGCTCGTCGTGCACGTCGAGGCGGCGGACAGCGGGCGGCGCCTCGCCGTGGCCGATGGCCGCATCCCGTTGAACCTCGGGTCGGGAGCGGGTGATCTCCTGCCCGATGCGCCAATCACGGGCGACCTCACCTCCGAAGGCCTGCCGCTCGACCTCGTGTCACGGTTTACCGACGCCGTCGACAACGTGCAGGGACGTGCCTTCGGCGTCGTTCGCGTGCGCGGGACGACGCGGCACCCGAGCGTCGCCGGCGCGCTGGCGCTGCACAACGGGTCCGTGCGACTGGTCGCAACCGGTACGCGCCTAACGAACGTTGCAGCGGCCATCCGGATGCTCGCCGATACCATCATCATTGATTCGATTTCGGCGCGGGCCGGCGGGCGCATCCTCGCGCGAGGGGGGATCGGCATCAAGACGCTCAGCGAACCCTCGTTCGACCTCACGCTCAACGCCGACAACGCGCGCGTGCTGGACAACGACCAGGGCTCGATCCGGGCGGACGCGGACCTCCAGGTGAAGGGACCGTTCAACCGAACGAACATCACGGGGCGTGTCAGCGTGCTGAATGGCGTCATCGTCGTGCCGGAGTCCGACAACAAGCAGGTCATCAGCACGCGCGACCCGGCGCTGTTTGAAGTCGTCGACACCGCGCGCACGAACGACTCGAACGCGGAGCTGGTCCAGCAGTCGCCGCTCATGGCCAACTTGCGAATGAACGTGACGCTGGATGTGGCGCGCGACACCTGGGTGCGCACCAGCGCGGCCAATGTCGAGATCTACACGCCGCCCGACCGTCCATTGGCCATTCGCATGGACCGACGTCGTCAATCGATCGTGCTCGACGGCGAGGTTGCGACGGACCGCGGCGAGTACGAGTTCCTCAGCAAGCGTTTCCAGGTCCAACGTGGGTCCGCGATGTTCGTCGGTACACAGAAGCCGGATCCAAGCCTGCAGGTCACGGCTGCATATGAAGTCCAACTCGCCGCGAGCCAGGCCATCAACATTCGCGTGCAAATTGGCGGCACGTTGAGCAACCCGCGCATCTCGCTCGACAGTGACGCGCAGCCGCCGCTGTCACAGTCGGATCTTCTGAGCTACCTCGCGTTCGGTCGGACGTCGAGCTCGTTGCTCCAGTTCGGTGGATCGTCGCTCGCGGGCGGCGGTGGCGGGACCGGCCTCGCGGGCACTGGCGCCCAATTCGTGACGCAGCAGCTCGCGGCCGTTGCGCTCGGCGTGTTCATCGACCAGTTCGAGGCGTCGGCCCAGCGTTCGCTCGGCGCAGCCTACGTGAACGTGACGCCGGCGGATCTCTATACCGAGCTCGCGCAGAGCGGCCAGCTCGCGGGCTTCTTCAAGGGGACGCAGGTGGAGGTCGGGAAGTACACTGACCCGAACACGTTCGTCGCGGTGAACGCGCGATTGAGCTCGTTCGCGAGCAACCCGAATGACCGCGCGGTGCCGGGCGTTCGCATCAATCGCCGGATGGGCAAGGGCTTCGCGCTGGATGCGAGCTTCACGCCGAGGTATGTGCCTCAGGCTTCGACGCTCGAGGTGGTCACGCCGAAGAGCGTAGGCGTATTCGGGACGTTCCTATCTCGAGAATGGAAGTTCTGACGGCTGCTGCTCGCTGCTTGCGGCTGCTGGGCTGGTAGCCGACGGCCGACGCCTGCTCGCTACTGCCGCTTGCTGCAAGCTGCTGCTATTACGCCTGCGAGCCGTCTCGTCAGCCAGCAACCAGCACGAGCAGCCAGCAGCCAGCTACCAGCCGCCGTTCCCGTCGTCCGTCGCCCGTCCCCGGCAGTTCGCCGGTCGCCGGCAAACGAAACCATCGCGGACCTCTAGTTGTCTCATCAGTGTCCAATTCCACACTGATCTCCTATGCGCTACCGTCTGCTTTCAGGTGTTCTCGTAGTCGTCACCACAACCCAAGCGTTCGCACAGCGGTCGCGAAGCGCGGAGCGCTGGCTCGACGAGTGCCGCAATGGGCACTACTCGGGTGACCACGACCGCGAGCAGTACTGCGATGTGCGCGAGCAGACGATTCCTGGCCGCTCGCAACTCCGTGTGGATGGTCGCGAGAATGGTGGCATCGAGATCGTCGGCTCGGACCGCAAGGACATCCTCGTCATCTCGAAGATCCAGACCCAGGCCGGCTCCGAGAGCGACGCGAAGAACATCGCGAGCGAGATTCGCATCGACGTTGGCGATGAGATTCGCGCCGACGGGCCGTCGAAGCGTTGGCAGTCGTCGTGGTCGGTCAGCTACGAGATACAGGTGCCGCGCAAGATGAGCCTGGACCTGAGCGCGGTGAATGGCGGCATCTCGATCGAGAACGTCGACGGACGAATGGAGTTTGAGACCACGAACGGTGGCATCTCGTTGACAGGCGTCGCGGGCGACGTGCGCGGGTCGACGTCGAACGGCGGCGTCGACGTCGAGCTGACGGGTGACCGCTGGTCCGGCGCGGGACTCGACGTGCGCACGACGAACGGCGGCGTGGACGTAGCGATCCCGACGAGCTACAACGCGCGGCTCGAGACCGGCACGGTGAACGGCGGGATGGACATCGGATTCCCGGTCACGGTCCAGGGCAGGATCAACCGCCGCCTAACGACTCAACTCGGCAGCGGCGGGCCGCTCATCAGGGTCACGACCACCAACGGCGGCGTCACCCTGCGCAAACGGTAACCGGGGCCGCGGCGCGGCGACCCGTCAAGCGCCGCGCCTCACGGGATCGCGCCGGCGGTCCCGCTCCGACGGGGATCGGCGCCGGCGGTCACGGCTCCCTTGCCTAACGAAATCGCCGCACCGTAGCCCATCCGCGGCTCGCCGTCCAGCGAGATCACGTTGAAGATGTACCCCATCTCCCGGAGCCGTCGCAATGTGGCCGGGGCGAATCCGCCCTCCACGTCGACCACGAGCTCCCGACGCCCACCGGTCGTGCGCCCCTGCGGAAGGAACCGCGGAAGCTCGAGCGCCTGCTGGGGTGAGAGACCGAAGTCGAGCACGCCGACCAGCGTCTCATAGACCGCCGATGTGATCCACGCGTTCCCGGCCGCACCGACGGCGAGCACGGGCCGTCGCGCGCTTCCCGCGCCCTGGAAGACGATCGTGGGCGCGAGCGTGCTACCGTGCCGAGCGTATGGGAGTCGCGCGCCATACTGCGACGGGTCCGTGCCGTACGATGTGAGCTTGTCGTTGTAGATGAACCCGAGGCCCGGCGCGACGTAGAAGTTCCCGCCCCACGTACCCAGTGTCTGCGTTACGGCGACGACGTTGCCGTTGGCATCCGCGACCGTGAACGCCGTCGTGCCTGACGAGTGACACGCCTCGACCTCGCGCGCATGCTCGGCGACGCTTCCGCAGGCCGCCCGTCCCTCGAGCGCGAGGTCGAGCGAACCGGCATCGGCACCGTTCGAGGTTCCGTCCGTCGTCGCCTTGCGGTCGGCAGTGCATGCGAGCGTGTCCCCTCGAAATGCTTCGGGGGTCAGCGCGCGCGCGGGATCGAAGCAGCGCCAGCGCACTCGCGCCGTGTCCTTGTTCACGAACGGCTCTACCGTCACGGGCCAGAGCCCCGGATCGGCAATCCGGTTCCGAGCGGATGGGGTGAGCTGCCATGCGGCGATCATGGCGTGGGCGGTTGACGGATCGTCAACGTAGATGTGTGGCGACTTCCATAGCTCCAACAGGTTGAGCTGCGCCGCGAGCGTCGCGCCGCCCGACACCGGTGGCGCGCTCGAGTAGATCGTGTAGCCACGATACGTCGACGCGACCGGCTCGCGATTCGCGGCGAAGTAGCGCGAGAGATCCGTGAGCCGCATCGCATTGCCCTTCCCTCGCAGATCGTTGACGATCCGCCGCGCGACTTCGCCCTTGTAAAACCCGTCGGCGCCGCCCTTGGCGATCTGCTCGAGCGTCCACGCGAGATCCGCGTTGCGAAGCGTGTCGCCCGCGTGCACTGGCTCGCCGTTGCGGAAGTACAGCGCCCGACTCGACTCGTACTTCGCGAAGTGCTCACGCTCGACGGTGAGCGTCGTTGCGAGACCATCGCTCACGATGAACCCCTCCTTCGCCGCCCGAATCGCTGGGCCGAGGAGGTCGGCCCACGGGACTTTTTTGCTGCCGAACTGCTTCCAAGCCGAGTACATGCCGGCCACCGTGCCGGGGACGTTCGCGAGCACGGGGCCGTCATCGGGGTAGCGGCCATCGGTCATGAGCGCCGCGTTGGCGAGCGTGGCCTCCTCGGGCACCCGCGTCATGAACTCGATGAGCGCCGGCTGCTGAGCCCCTGGGGTCTGGATCAGCATCTGGCCGTAGCCGCCCGGTCCACTGGCGTCGGGTTCGACCACGCCTAACGCGAACGAGACGGCAACCGCGGCGTCGACGACATTGCCGCCCTTCCGAAGGATCTCCAGCCCGGCAGCCGTGGCGACCGGATGCGCGCTGGACACCGCGGCACGTCCAGTCACCGGCTCCCGCAGCGACGGTCGCTCGCGCACCATGGCGTAGATGACATCGTCGAGCGCGGCGTCGGTCGTCGCGGCAAGTGCTTTCGGCCGATACTGGTCTCTGAGTGCGGTCCAGCGCTGTCGGCGCGCCTTCGCGTCGGGTGTCGCGAAGTACAGCTCCGCCGAACGCGTCCACACGCGATCGAACGCTTCGGCGTTTCGATCTCGGCGCGGCCTGTCCGCGGTGACGCGCTCCACCGCGAGCGCATCGTCTGGTGCGTTAGGCACGGCAACGGTCCACAGTCGTCCGGTGCCGGCAAGGTTTTCGGCTACGTCATGGTCGGCGACGCGCGCGGGGTCGCCGTTGTAGCCGGGCGGATCGGCCCCGAGCTCCGCGAGCGTCAGGGCCCGTCCACTCGGAGCCCACGCGGGCGCGGCGTGTCGCGTGCTCACCAGGTTCGCATAACGACCATCCACGGGCGTGATGTACACGCCAGCACGCGACCCGCCGGTGGTGAACGCGAGACGATCGCCCTTGGGAGACCATGCGGGCCGTTCCACGTCGCGATCGGCAATCACCACGCTGTCGGCCGCACGAGCGGAGTCGCCGGCGAGCGCTCGAACGCGCAGGCGTCGGCCCGTCTCCGTGACCGCGACGTAGGCGACCTTCGCCCCATCGGGCGACACAGTCGGCCAGCGTTCACCAACTTGACCATGCGTGAGGCGCTGCTCGGTCCCGTCGCGCGCACGCGACCAGAGGCGGGCCATCGCACCAAGGCCTCGGACGAAGATGATGCGGCCATCAATACCAACCGACGGCTCCCCGTCCGGCTCGGGCGAGGTCGTCAGACGCTCGGGCTCACTGAGTGCCGAGCCGGCACCACTCGCGGGCACCGAGATGCGCCAGAGGTCGAATCCTCCGGTGCGGTCCGACGAGAAGACGATGCTGCTGCCGTCCCTGGACCACGCCGGCTGGCGGTCCCAGGCCGGGCCGCTCGTGAGGCGAGTCCACGCGCCGGCATTCGGGGCCTGGACGTAAAGATCACCGTCGATCGAGACGACGAGCCGGCCGTCAGCAGCGTAGGCCGGATCGCGTGCGCCACGGAGACCGGAGTCGGCAGCAACTGGCTGCTGGAGAGCGAGCAGGAGAAACGCGAGAACCATCGGTGAGGCGAAGTCGGGTTGCGGGGCAACGGAATCGCCGGAGGATGGCTAGCTGGCAGCAGTTTTGTCGATGGGAGGACGAAAATGTCGAGACACAGCCGCATGCCTCCCAGAAAGTCGACAACAGAAAACAGAGAACAGAAAACCAATAAGCCACCACTCATCACCCATGACGGGCCAGGACGTCTCGCGATGTCCTGGTCAGTCATCGGTTCTTCGTGCTGGGTTATTGGTTTTTAGTCATCGGTTCCAAGAGCAGGCGCTACCGCAGCACCGTGATGGGATCAGCCTTCGTTGCGCGACGCACGGGCACGAGGAGCGCCGCCGTCGCGCACGAGCACAGGATCACGGCGGCAGCGCCTAACGCAATCGGGTCGAACGGCCGCACCGAGTACAACAGCTCGCCGATCGATCGCGACACGAACACCGTCCCGACGGCACCCGCCGCGAGGCCGACCAGCATCCAGACACCGCCCTGGCGCAGCACGAGACCCGCGATCGCCGCGCGGCTCGAGCCGAGGGCCACGCGCACGCCGAACTCGCGTTCGCGGGCTGCGGCCATGCTCGCGAACATCGCGTACACGCCCACGGATGCAAGCACGAGGGCGAGCGCGCCGAACGCGATCATGAGCACGACTGGAAGTCGCCGCCCCGCAAGGCGATCGGACATGATGTCATCGAGCAGCTTCGCGTCGTGCATCGCGAACGCGGGGTCGAGCGCCGCGAGCTCGCGCTGGACCGGCTTCACGAGCACGAGCGGATCACCACTCGTGCGCAGCAGAAGCGTCCGCATGCCCCAGGGGTCCTGGCGACTGGACGCGTAGGTCATCGGTTCGGCCTGGACGCGCGCGGGATCGGCCCGGACGTCGCCCACGATCCCGATCACCTCCATCCACGGCATTACCTCGTTAGGCCCGAGCTTGATCCGCGTCCCGACGGCACCGCCCTTGGGCCAGTAGCGCCGCGCCATCGCTTCGCTGATCACGATCGTTCGCGTCGAACCGGGCCGATCCTGCGGCCCGAATGTGCGTCCTTCGCGAAGCGGGATCCGCAGCGTCTTGAAGTAGTCGTCGGATACGCTCTCGTACGCGATGAACGGCTGACCTTCTCCGTTCGGCCACGTGACGCCTTCGATGGACAGGCCGTTTCGGTTCATGCTGGGCGCCGGCAGCTCGCCAGTGCTGGACACGCTGGAGACGCCGGGAAGCGTTCGGAGACGCTCCTCGAGGCGATCGAAGAAGCGCGCGCGCACGTCATTCTGGTTGTATGCGTTCGACGGCACCTGGACGGCCACGGTGAGCACGCCGTTGGCGTCCAACCCCAGCGGGGCCGTGGCCATGGCCCAAAGACTTCGCACGAGCAGGCCGGCACCCGCGAGCAAACTCACGCACAGCGCGATCTGGCCGGCCACCAGCAGGCCGCGAAGGCGCCGCGTAGGTCGGCTTTCGCTCGTGCCCCGGTTTTCGTCGCGGAGAACGGTTTGCATGTTCCCACGCCCGACCGACAGCGCCGGCACCACGCCGAATGCGACGCCGGTGACGAGCGTGATCACGGTGGTCACGAGCACGGCCAGGGGATCCAACGTCAGGTCCGCGTACGCAGGGAGCGCCCGCAGCGCGAGTTGGCGGAGGGCGTGCAGTCCGATCGTAGCGAGCGCGAGACCCGCAGCGCCGCCAGCGATCGCGAGGACCATGCTCTCAGTCAACAGCTGTCGCACGAGCCGGCCACGTCCAGCGCCTAACGCGATCCGGACAGCGAACTCCTTCCGTCGCGACAATGAACGCGACAGCAAAGCACCGGCGAGGTTGGCGCACGCGATCACCAGCACGAGCCCGGCACTCGCCATGAGCACGAGGAGCGGCGTCCGAGTGTCGCCGACCATGTCGTCGCGCAGCGGGATGGTCCAGAGCGCCATGCCGCCCTGCGACTCGGGATGCTCGCGCGCGATGTCCGCGCCGAGTCGTCCAATCTCGCGCTGGGCCATCTCCCGCGTGGTCGCCGGTGTGAGTCGCCCGATCATCGCAAGCCAGTGCTGCTTCCGCGCGCGAACCGGGTCGCGGAGCGCCGGGCCGATGTCGAGCGGCATCCA
Organism: Gemmatimonas sp.; assembly: GCA_021154285.1. GTDB lineage: Bacteria > Gemmatimonadota > Gemmatimonadetes > Gemmatimonadales > Gemmatimonadaceae > JAJKIV01. The sequence continues at coordinate 12,156 of JAJKIV010000062.1, forward strand.
GATCTCTGCCGAGCCCATAGGCCCCACGAAGCCGCGCGGAAGCACGCCGACGATCTCATAAGAGTCCCCATCGATGCGCACTGACTTGCCGATGGCCGACGTGCTACCCCCAAACTCCCGCTGCCAGGCCGGCCAGCTCAGCATGGCTACGTTAGGCGCGCCGGTCTTCGTGTCGGCGTCCGTCAGCGTTCGGCCTCGTGCCGCGGGCACGCGCAGGGTCGGAAAGAATCCTTCGCCGACCATGGCGGCCTTGACCACGCGGGGGGTCGCGTCGCCGGCATACGTCACGTCGATGACGCCCTGGAAAAACGTCGCGAGCTGCGCGAACGAGTGTTGACGCTCTCGAACGTCCATCGTGACGCCGGCACTCATCGATGACCGCTCCATCGAGCCGTCTTCCATCCGGGCATAGATCCGCACCAGGCGGTCGGCATCGCCGAACGGCAGCGCGTTGAGCAGCACCGACTTGACGACGCCGAAGACGGCCGCGTTCGCGCCAATCCCGAGTGCCAGCGTGATGATCGCGAGGAGCGAAAACAGCGGTGTCCGCACCGCGGACCGGATGCCGAACCGCAGATCGTGCCGCAAATCATCGAACCAGGTGCGCCGCGCCTCGGCAATACGATCCTCAGCGAGCAGCTGCGTGCACTCGGAGCGAACGGAGCCAAGATCTCCGAGACGCTCGAGCGCTGCGGCTCGTGCAGCGGCGGGATCCATCCCGCGCGCGACATATTCTCGGACGCGCTCCTCCATGTGGAAGCGGATCTCGTCGTCCACCTCCGCCTGGGGCGCACGCTCGAACGGGCGACGGCCGCGCCACGGTAGTTGTAGTCGCATGGTTGCCTCCGTTACCTCGCCCAGCTCGGCGCGCGCGTGGACGCGACCGCCTGGCTCACTGCTGACGCGAAGCGCTGCCAACCCGAGCTCTGCTCGACGAACTGGCGGCGGCCTTCGCTCGTGAGGTGATAGTATTTCGCGCGTCGGTTGTTCTCGGTGGTGCCCCACTTCCCGCCAATCCAGCCTTTCCGCGTCATCCGGTAAAGCGCCGGGTAAAGCGAGCCCTCCTCCACGCGCAGGACGTCGTCGGTGGCGGTCTCGATCCAGCTGGCGATGCCGTAGCCGTGCATCGGTCCCCAGGACAGCGTCTTGAGGACGAGGAGCTCGAGCGTGCCTTGCAGCAGACCTGCTTCCTTTGCGAACACGACGGGACCTCCGTTCGTCTTGGCGAGCGAGCTCGGCACAGGATGCGCTCCCTATGCCGATCTAGGTACGCGATAAACTGCTTCCCTTAGACTCGCAGAGTGAGCGGATGGTTTGCGTGCTTCCGTGATTGATTTCGGTGGCGGCCGCCCGCACCATTGACCGCCATCGAACGCAGGATCAGCGTCATCATGCTTCGCGCGGGTTTTCGGCAGGCAGTGGGGATCGGCGGCGTCATGGTTGCCGCGGCGTGCGCGTCCGTTCCGTCGCCGGCATCGGGCGTGGACGAGCGCGCGCGCGTGGAAGCGGCGACGCAGCGCTACGCCGGGCTCATTCGCGGTGCGCCGGTGGACTCGGTCTTAACCGCGTACACGGAGAATGGAGAGCTGGAGATCTCGGGCGTTGGCACGCTCAAGGGACGCAAGGCAATTCGAGACTTTCTCGGCCCGCTCGCGTCTGCGGTATCGGTTTCGGCTACCGAGATGCGGTCCGACAGCATCGCCGTCACAGGCAACGTCGCCCGGTCAACCGGTCACTATCGCCAGGTGGCTGGACCGAAGGGCGGGCCACCGGCCGAATATCGCGGTGCGTTTCACGCGACGTGGGCTCGCGAAGCGGACGGACAATGGAGAATCTCACGACTCGTCATGGAGCCGATGAGGTCCCCGTAGGCCAGCCGCTTCTGTTCGTGAGTCAGGTAGCCGCCGCTTCCACCAGCGCTGGCTTGTACGTCCCCGGTGTCAGCCGCGCCGCGATCGACAGGCGATTCCACGCATTAATGGTTGCGACGGCCAGCGTTAGATCCGCGAGCTCCCGTTCACTGAACTGCGAACGAAGCTGGTCGTGCACCGCATCACTCACGTGGCCCGTCGCGACGAACGTCACCGCCTCGGCCCACGCGAGCGCTGCCCGCTCCCGCTCGGTGTACCACGGGCATTCGCGCCACACCTCGAGTGAGTAGAGTCGCTGCTCGGTCTCGTCGAGGGCGCGGAGATCCTTCCAGTGCATGTCGATGCAGTAGGCGCATCCGTTGAGCTGGGACGCGCGAAGCTGCACGAGGTAGAGCAATCGTCGATCGATGGAAGACTCGGCGAGATACTGATCGAGGGCGTCCATGGCGTCGTAGACGCCAGGCGCCGCGGCGGAGTAGTTGATCCGGGGACGCATGATTCCGTGTCTCGTTAGGATTGCTTGGCTGACGGCTTCACGGCCGAGTGGCGTGGGCCGAATCGGGCACCGGCTGCATGAGTGGCGTGTCGCGGTCGCAGGTGAAGTACGCGAGGAAGCGCACCGGCTTGTCAGCGCTGGCGTTCGCGGACACTACGTGCGCGCCATTCGCCGCCTCGTAAAAACTCTGGCCGGCGGTGTACACCATTTCTTTCTCGCCGCGCACCTGCGTGCGGTACGCGCCCTCGATGACATAGCCGATTACCGGACAGGGGTGACTGTGCGGCTTCGATGACTCACCGGGGCCATATCTCACCTCGACCACCGTGACCTTGAGATGCGAGCCATCCATCCGCTCCAGGGCGTGGACGTATGGCGCCTGTCCGCGAGTCGGCACTGACTCGGCGTGTGCCTCGCTCACGAGGTCCATGGTCTTCGCGGACGGCGCCCGCTGACAGGCGGCGAGTCCAGCAATCGTTGCGAGCAGAAGCAGGCGGCGCAGCATAACGGCCTCGGGTGATGACGTGATCTGATTGGCGACAGGCGACAGGCGACAGGCGACAGGCGACAGGCGACAGGCGACAGGCGACA
>JAJKIV010000063.1 GCA_021154285.1 Gemmatimonas sp.
GCATGCGCAGAAGAACGGCGTCGAGCATTTCTACGTCGAGCAGGATCTCGCGGCGGACCCGCGCCCGCAGCTCGGCGCGAGCATTCGCTACCTGCGGCAGGTCACGCTCGCATCCTAAGAGGCCGGCGTGCAGCTCGTAACATGTTCCGTACCGAGCGTCCGAGGCATGGCATAAGCGTCCTCCAGGCGTCGAGCGCTGCCCAGCGCGTGAGGCGACGTCGAGAATAACCTGTTGGAGGACAGATGATCTTCAGTCAAATGGACGAAACGCAGCGGCCCGGATGGCCCGGGGCGATTCACTCCCTGCTTCGGGTGATCACCGGGGCGCTGTTCATTCAGCATGGGGTCCAGAAGCTGTTCGGCCTGCTCGTGAGCGCCAGCCAGACGTGGAATGGACCGCCGCCGGTCTTCTCGCAGTTCTGGTTTGCCGGCGTGCTCGAGGTCTTCGGGGGAATCCTCATCGTGCTCGGTCTCTTCACCAGGCCGGTGGCGTTCCTGCTCTCGGGTGAGATGGCGGTCGCGTACTTCCAGGCGCACTTTCCGCGGAACTTCTGGCCGGTACTCAACGGCGGCGAGAACGTCGTGCTCTTCTGTTTCGTGTTCCTGTACCTCTTCGTTACAGGAGCCGGACCGTACAGCGTGGACGCCTTCCTGCGCACGCGCCGGCACCCTCGTCCCGCCACCGGCTCACGACCGCTGGCTCGCGAGCGCCAGATGACCTGAAGTCCGACGAGGCCGAGGCGGCGACGTTAGGGAACGCTCTATAGCCTGCTCCATCCGGCTTGGGCGACTGAGCGGTTAAGATCCGCTCAACTGCTTCCGGACATGGAGGGCGATGAGAGTCTTCGAAGTCGTGATCGCGCTGCTCGTGGGCGGCGCGGCGCTCGCCGCGGTCGCGCGGCGCATCGGTGCGCCGTACCCGGCCCTCGTGGCACTGGCCGGTGCGGCGCTCGCGCTCATTCCCGGCGTGCCGACGCTCGTGCTCGATCCCGAGCTGGCACTGGCGCTCTTTGTCGCGCCGGTGCTCCTCGACGCGGCGTTCGACTCATCCCCCCGAGACCTCCGCGCGAACTGGCGTGCCGTCACGAGCCTCGCCCTCGGCCGCCCCACCGCCTGCTCGTGATTCTCGAGGGCGAAAGTCTGTTCAACGACGCCAGCGCGCTGCTCGTCTATCGGCTCGCCGTCGGCGCCACCGCTACCGGCTTCATCTCCGGCTGGAGTGTCGTGCCGACGCTACTCATCGTTACCGTCGGCAGCATCGTGCTCGCGCTCGTGCTGTCGCGGCTGACACTCGCCGTGAATTCGCGTATCAGCGATGTCGCCACGGCTGTGGTATTCCAGTTCGCCGGGACGTTCCTCGTCTGGATCCTCGCCGAACAACTGCATCTCTCGGGGATCATCACCATGGTGGTCTACGCGATGGCGGCGTCGCGGCGTGCACCTGAGTTGATCCCGGCGCGCATCCGCATCTCGTCGTACGCGGTATGGGAAGTTGCGGTGTTCGTCCTGAACGTGCTGGCGTTCGTTCTCGTGGGATTCCAGCTCAAATCGATCAGCGAGCGGATGACCGGCGGGACGGGGGCGCGTTATGCGGTGGTGGCCGTGGCCGTGTGCGTTGCGGCCATCGCCGCCCGTATCGTGTGGGTCACTGGCGCGGCGGCGATCAGCCGGTGGCGCTGCCGACCTGGCGACAACGGCATGCCCGGCCCCAAGGACGCGGTCGCCCTCACTCCGGGGGGCGCGGCCGTAGTGGGATGGTGCGGCATGCGCGGCACCGTGACGCTGGCGGCGGCGCTCGCCTTGCCCGCCGGTCTTGACGGAAGCACGCCGTTTCCCTTCCGCGATCTCATCCTCGTGACGGCCTTCGGCGTCGTGCTCGGCACGCTTGTGCTGCAGGGGCTGACCCTTCGCCCGTTGCTGCTTCGGCTCGGGCTGGAGGACGACGGCTCGGTCGACCGTGAGGTTGGCCTTGCGCGAGTGGAGACGCTACGGGCGGCGGTGGCGGCAGCTTCGAGCGGTCCGGGGGCCGAGACCGCGAATCTCGTTAGGCATCGCTACGAGCTGCAGTTGCGCCGAGCTGAGGAAGACGTCGCGCATGCCGCGGCTGGCACAAACGGCGATGCACCGGCGGAACCTGCGGACATCCCACTGGTGGAAGCAGACACAGACGACGGCCACGAGGCGGATTCCGACGCGGCTGTCGTCCGAGCTGCCACGCAGGCGCAGCGTCGCCGTCTCGTTGCGCTCCGTGCCGACGGCACGATCGGCGATGCCGCATTCCAGCGAGTCGAGGAGGAGCTGGACTGGGCGGAGCTCGATTGGGGCCAGTTCCTCAGGGTGGGCCAGCGGACGGACGGCGAGTCGTAACGCGCAATCCAGGTCACATCACCTAACGATCGACCATCGCCTGCTGTCGCTCGCTGTAGCGTGGCCCCGAAACCCTGCCCGGCGCGAGTGCGGCGTCCAGTGCCGCCATGTCCTCACGCGTCAGCCGCACGTCCACGGCGCCGAGATTGTCGTCCAGATATTTACGGCGCTTGGTGCCTGGAATCGGCACGATGTCCGGTCCCTTCTCGAGCAGCCATGCGAGTGCGATCTGGGCTGGCGTGGCGCCCTTCCGCGCGGCCAGCTCCTTCACCGCGTTCGCGGCCCGCATGTTCGCGTCGAAGTTCTCGCCCTGGTATCGCGGATCGCCCCGCCGGAAGTCGCCCTCGGGGTACTCCTCCGCCCGCCTAACGGCGCCCGTAAGAAATCCGCGGCCTAGCGGCGCGAACGGGACGATGCCGATGCCGAGCTCGCGGAGCAGGGGAATGATCCGCGGCTCGAGGTTGCGCTCCCACAGCGAGTACTCGCTCTGAAGCACCGAGATCGGGTGCACGGCATGCGCGCGGCGAATGTTTTTCTCGCCGGCCTCCGAGAGCCCGAGGAAGCGGACCTTCCCTTCGTCGACGAGCGCACCCATCGTACCGACCACGTCCTCGATCGGCACCGAAGGGTCCACACGGTGCTGGTAGAGGAGATCGATGCGATCGGTGTCGAGACGACGCAGCGAGCTGTCGACCACCTGGCGGATGTGGTCCGGGTGGCTGTTCACGCCCGTGATGCCTGCCTCGCCGAACCGAAACCCGAACTTCGTGGCGATGATTACGCGATCGCGGGCGCCGCTCCCGAGCTCTTTCAGCGCGCGCGCCAGCAGCTCTTCATTCTTGTACGGCCCGTACGCTTCGGCCGTGTCGAGAAACGTCAGGCCCAGCTCGATGGCGCGATGGATCGTGGCAATGGATTCGCGCTCGTCGCGCTCTTCAGGCGTGCCATAGGACTGGCTCATCCCCATCAGGCCGAGCCCGATGGCGGAGACGTTCAGTCCCTGGGTGCCAAGTGTGCGGGTAGGCAGCATCGGTGGAATTCCTCTGCGCTCTCAGTAATCGTTAGGATCGCCGCGGTTCACGGCTCGACCATCACCTTGATCGACTTTCGGTCGTTCATCGCCCGGTACCCGTCAGGTACTCCCTCGAGGTTCGTCACGCGATCGAACACGCGACCAGGCTGAATTCTGCCCTCGAGGACGTCCGGCAGCAGCTCTTCGATGTAGGCCCGCACCGGTGCTGGCCCGCCGCCGATGGTGATGTTGTCGAAGAAGGACTCCTTCGCCAAGGGGATCGACGGATCCTGCGGCACGCCCACGCGCCCGACCGCACCGCCAGCACGCGTGATGCTCAGCGCCGTCCGAACGGACTCCTCGTAGCCTACGCACTCGAGGACGGAGTGCGCACCGAGGTCGCCGGTGAGCTCGCGCACTCGCTCGATCGCCTCATCGCCGCGCTCACGCACGATATCGGTCGCGCCGAACTCGCGAGCGAGTGTAATCCTGTCGGCGTGACGGCCTAGCATGATGATCTGCTCGGCGCCCAGTCGTCGCGCGGCGATCACGCCGCAGAGACCGACCGCGCCGTCGCCGACGACCGCCACGGTCTTGCCGGGTTCCACTCTGGCGGCGAGCGCCGCATGATGCCCGGTGCCCATGACATCGGAGAGCGTGAGCAGCGATGGCATCAACACATCATCGCGGCCAACAGGTAGCACGACCAACGTGCCGTCGGCCTGCGGCACGCGCACGGCTTCGCCCTGTCCACCGTCAACGTCGGGACTGCCCCATCCACCGCCGTGCAGACACGACGTCTGAAGTCCCTCGCGACAGAACACGCAGGTGCCGTCGGACCACACGAACGGCGCGACGACCAGGTCGCCGCGTCTGACGGTCCGGACATCACGCCCCACGGCGTCGACCACGCCAATGAATTCGTGGCCCATGCGCCGCCCGGAGTCGGTGGCCGGCATCTTCCTGTATGGCCAAAGGTCGCTGCCGCAGATGCACGCGCGGGTGATTCTGACGAGGGCATCGGTCGGTTCGATGAGCCGCGCGTCGGGAACGGTCTCGACACGGACGTCACCCGCGCCGTACATGAGTGTTGCACGCATAGTGAAGCTACCTCTGGTCAATCACGGTAACGGAGAAAGCATGACAAGCGACCCGACGCTCGAGCTCGAGCGTATGACGTGGCCGGAAGTTCGCGCGGCGCTCGATGCAGGACGCACGACTGTGGTCTTTGCCTGCGGGGCCGTGGAACAGCACGGACCGCACCTTCCGCTCTTCACAGACGCGGAACACGGGAGCGAGCTCTCCCGTCGTGTTGCGATGGAGCTCGGCGACGCGCTCGTCGCGCCGACGGTGCGCGTGGGCTGCTCCGAGCATCACATGGCGTTTCCCGGGACGATCTCGCTCGAAGAGTCTACCTTCGCGGCGGTACTCCGGGATTACGTGCGAAGTCTCGCTCGCCATGGCTTCGAGCGTATCTGCGTGATTCCGTCGCACGGCGGGAACTTCGCGCCCGTGACGCACGCCCTGCCGATGCTCCGCGAGGCCGCGGGCGGCGCGCACGTCGTGGCGTTCACGGACTTGCCCGCGGTCATCAATACGTGGGTGCGCGTTGCGGGCGAGCTGGGCGTCGGCGAGCGCGTGGCCGGACACGCCGACATCGCCGAAAGCTCCGTGATGCTCGCGCTGCATCCCGATCTCGTCCGAACCGAAGCGGCCGAGGCGGGTCATCCTGGGCCACTCACCCCCGAGCTGGTTGAGCGCCTGTTCACTCACGGAATGCGCGCGATCGCGCCGAACGGAATTCTCGGCGATGCACGTGGTCTCTCGGCGGAGTTGGGGGAGCGCTGCATCGAGGCACTCGTGGATGTTCTCGTCGCTTACTTCCGTCGCGAATCGTCGGAAGTAACGAGCGTGGCGTAGACCGCGGGCAAAGTAGATGCCAATGTCACACACCGAACTGCAGATCGAGACCGCCGACGGTCATTGTCCGACTCACGTGTATCATCCCGCGGGCAGTGGTCCCTGGCCCGGCGTGATCATGTACATGGACGGCATCGGCATGCGGCCGGCACTGATGGAGATCGCCGAGCGCATCGCGAACAGCGGCTACTATGTGCTGTTGCCGAACCTGTTCTATCGCGTGGATTTCGACGCGAGCAACGGGATGAAGGTCTTCACCGACCCCGACCTTCGCAAAGACCTCATGACGCGCGTGATGCCGTCAGCCAGTGCCGCGAACGTCATGCGCGACACCGAGACGCTGTTCGCGCATCTCGCGGCACAGCGTGAGGTAAACGATGCGCCCATTGGCGTCACGGGGTACTGCATGGGTGGTCGGCTCGCCGTGTATGCAGCGGGCCACTTCGGCGATCGGATCGCTGCGGCCGCTTCGTATCACGGCGGCGGCCTCGCGACGGACGCGCCCGACAGTCCGCATCGTCTCGCGCCGCACATGACCGCGCGCGTCTACGTCGCGGGTGCGATCAAGGATCCCAACTTCGATGACGCGCAGAAGGCCCGACTCGAGCAGGCGCTCACCGAAGCGGAGGTCGATCACAGGATCGAGACGTACAACGCAATGCACGGATTCGTGCCGCGTGACACGCCAGTGCACGATGAGGCCGCGACGGCGAGGCACTGGGAGACCTTGCTTGCGCTGTTCGCCGCCGAGCTGAAGGTGGGTCCGCCTCAATGAAGGCGGTGGCGTCGAGTAGCAACAACGCCGTGTCGACGACGGATCATCGGGTCGGCACGGAGCAGGGAACGTTGTTCGCGAGACGCTGGGTGCCGCGACACGCGCCTCGCGAGGCGGCGGCACCGATCGTCCTCTTCCACGACTCCCTCGGGTGCGTCGAGCTCTGGCGGGACTTTCCGGAACAGCTCGC
>JAJKIV010000064.1 GCA_021154285.1 Gemmatimonas sp.
AGGTCACGCCGAGCGCCCGCGCCTGTCGGCACCCGTTTCGACCCAGAGAGTGCTCGCTGGCCCCGCCCGGATCTCGACACCTCCGCGACGCGAACGCCCCGCCCGGGCGCGCCTAACAAGCTGGTGTGGCGCGCGCTCAGTGGAAGGGGACGCGCCCGGCGGGCGCTGCGCGCCCGTGCCGCTGGCTCCCGACGGTCAGGCCCTAGCGCGGCAGGAGGCGGGGTGTCGAGTCTCGGCACCCCGCCGACAAGACAGCGATGCTGACCGTAAAGCCGTCAGCAGCCAGCAGCGCAGCCTCAGTCCAGCAACTCGGGCGGAACCTTGCCGCCGTTCTCGGCGAGCTTTCGCATCACCTGCTTGTGCAGCCAGATGTTCATCGGCGCGGTGTCGTTCAGGTCGCCGGTGTAGCCGAGCTCGCGGGCGAGTGCGCGCCGCTCAGCGAGGCTGTTGTCGATGCCGACGAGCGACATGAGGTCCACGATCGACTCGCGCCAGTTCACCTTGTGCCCAGTCTTCGCCGCCTTCCCATCGAGCATCGCCGCGACGTCGACGGTGGGCATGGTGGCGGCCGGCGTCGATGGCGCCGCGGCCGGTGGCGCAGCGGGAGCAGTGGACGACCCGCCCGCTACAATGCCGGCGGAGGGTGGGCCGGCCGGCGTCGCTGGCGTGGCGTCGTGGTGGCCGAAAATGCTCTCTTTCAGCTTGTCGAAGATGCCCATGGGATACCTCTCGCTGCATGGTCGTCAGGGCACCGTTGCCGTCGCCGACAGCGGTGGGGGATGCGCCGCTCAGGGGCAACGTCAGGCCCCACGGCACAGAGCAGCCTCCCGCGAATGCAGTGCCAGCTGCATGCAACCAGCAGAGCTCGGATCGTCGCCTGCCGCCCGTCGTGCTAAGCGGCGGGCTCGCGCTGCGGCGTGGGCAGGTGCATTCGTTTCACGAGCGTCTCGAACTTCGGGTGACCGCGCATGGGGTCGAGAATCGGATTCACGTTCAGGTAGGCGACCCACCCGCGCCGTGCGTCCACCGCCTTCTCCGTCCAGTCCAACGCCCGATCGTACTCGGCGAGTCCGATGAAAATCGTCGCGAATGCCACGGGGGAGACGTACTCCGTTGCCGCCCTCGTCTCGAGCTCGGCAAGAATCGCCCGAGCCTCCGCGTCCTGGCCCATTCGCCCGAGTACATAGGCGAGCGTCGCGCGCGAGTAGGTCCCCGAATCGGGCATCGCCACGGTCTCACGCAGCACCCGCAACGCCTCGTCCAGCTGGCCTTCCAGCGCCAGCGTTAGGCCGAGGATCCGGTACGTCTCCTCGGCGTTGGGGTTCATGGCGATCGCGCGCTCGAGATGGTAACGTGCCTGGTCGTACCGGCGGGCGTAGCAGTAGTTGATGCCAAGCGTCCGACGGGCCGATACCGATCCCGGGTCGAGCTCGACCGCCGTGTGGCCCTCCACGAGCGACTCGCCCATCGCGCCCTTCGTCGAGAGCAGGAACGCGTACCATTGGTGTGCCGTTGCATAACGCGGATCGAGCTCGATCGAGCGGCGGAACTCGTATTCCGCTCCCTCCCAGTCCCAATCGTAGATGAAGAGCACCCATGCGAGCGATGCGTGCGCTTCGGCGAGCGAGTCATCGAGCTCGATGGCCTTGAGAGCGTAGGCCTTCGCCTTCTCGAACCCTTCGCGGACAGGAACGGCACGGTAGTCCACGTGCAGGGCCCAAGAATCGGCGAGGCCCGTATACGCGAGCGCATAACGCGGGTCCTCGGCGATCGCCTGTTCGAAGTATCGGATGCCGGCGGCGACGCCCTCCTGATTGCGCCGATTCCACTCGTACCGTCCCTTCAGGTAGAGGCTGTACGCGCGTGCGTTCTCTGTCTGCCGTCGTCGCGCCGGCGGCGAGACATCGGCGAACGATCTCGCTCGTAGCGTGTTCACGATCGTCTGTGAGATCTCGTCCTGGATGGCGAACGCGTCATCCATTCGCCGGTCGTAGCGCTGCGACCAGATGAGATGACCGTCATCCGTGGACGTGAGCTGGGCGGTGATCCGCAGCTGATTGCCCGAGCGCCGCACGGTCCCTTCGAGCACCACCGGACAGTCCAGCAGGGCACCGATGGCTCGCACGTCCTGCGGCTTGCCCTTGAGCGCGAACACCGACGTGCGCGACGCGACGCGAATGCCTTCCACCTTCGCGAGCGCGTCGATCAGCTCGTCGGTGATGCCGTCGCTCAGATACTCGTTGTCGGGGTCGGGGCTCGCGTTCACGAACGGCAGCACAGCGATGTTACGTGTCGCGCCGGTGAAGACTCGACCTCGCGGTCGTGACTCGGCTTCCATCGCGCTGACGAACGAGCACGCCGACCCGAAGCGCGCGGCCGGGTCTTTCGCCATGGCCAGCGCGATCGCGTCGTCCACGGCCGCGGGAATCTCCGGGTGCAGCGCGCGCACGCGAGTCGGCGTCTCCGTCACCTGGCGGACCATGATCGCGCGCGTGTCGCCACGGAATGGCGGAGCGCCCGTGAGCATCTCGTACACGACGCAGGCAAGTGCATAGATGTCGGCGCGGCCATCGATGACGTTGCCGCCGCTCGCCTGTTCGGGACTCATGTACTCCGGCGTGCCGATCGCGAGGCCGGCCGCCGTCACCTGATCCTCTGCGCCCTCGCCAAACACCACGCGGGCAACACCGAAGTCAGCCAGAAGTGCGTGACCGTCGGCGAACAGAATGTTCTCGGGTTTCACATCGCGGTGAACGAAGCCGGCACGATGCGCGTAGTCGAGGGCGGTGGCCAACTCGTGCGCGATCCGCAGCGCGTCGCGAACGGGCAGCGTGCCCTCGCGCTGCAGGCGCTCGCGCAATGAGCCACCCGGCATGTACGACGACACGTAGTAGAGCAGCCCACCCGCGTCCCCTGAATCGATGAGTGGAACGAGATGCGGGTGCGACAGCCGCGCCGCGATGCCGATCTCCCTCAGGAAGCGCTCGGCGCCTAACGTGGCGGCGAGCTCCGGGCGCAGCACCTTGATCGCGACCTGCCGACTGTGCTTCGCCTCCTCGGCCAGGTAGACCGTGGCCATGCCGCCGCGCCCGATCTCGCGGTCGAGCGTGTACCGATCCGCGAGGAGGGTGCGGGCCGTGACGTAGTCGTCGACGCTCGAGACCCGCGCCGGCGTGATGCTGGACATACGCCGAGTATAGACCCAAGAACGTGGCCGAGGAAGGCGGCCTTGCACGAGTCGGTACTATGACCGATCATCGGCCGCAACGCGAAGAGGACCCGTCATGACCGCTGGGACCGTAACTCTCGACGACGAAACACGTTCGGCGTCGCATGGCCGCTGGTGGCAGCTCCTTGTCGGCGTGCTGTGCATGTCGATGATCGCCAACCTCCAGTACGGGTGGACGCTGTTCGTCACCCCGATCAGCGCCAAGCACGGGTGGGGGCGTGCGGCGATCCAGGTTGCGTTCACGCTGTTCGTCCTGACCGAGACGTGGCTCGTGCCGATCGAGGGCTACCTGGTCGATCGCTTCGGTCCCCGCATCGTCGTCGTCTCCGCGTCACTCTTTGTCGGGATCGCGTGGGTCATGAATGCCTACGCGACCTCGCTTCCGGCGCTATACCTCGCGGCGGTGATTGGCGGGATCGGTGCCGGCGCGGTGTATGGGACCTGCGTCGGCAACGCGCTCAAGTGGTTTCCCGATCGACGGGGGCTCGCGGCGGGACTCACGAGCATGGGGTTCGGCGCGGGCTCAGCGCTGACGATCGTGCCCATCTCGGCAACGATCAAAGCGCATGGATACGAGCATGCCTTTCTCGTGTTCGGGATCGGGCAGGGGCTCACGGTGTTCGTGCTCGGCTGGTTTCTGCGACAGCCTCCGGAGCGATTCGCGCGCGTGGCTGCCGCGCTTGGCGCTCGACGCAGCGCCGTTCCCGATCGCACGCCCGTGGAGATGGCGCGCTCTCCAGCGTTCTGGGTGATGTACGTGATGTTCGTGCTCATGGCGGCGGGTGGCTTGATGGCGACCGCGCAGCTCGCACCCATCGCGCATGACTTCAAGGTGGCCGACGTCCCGGTGTCGATCCTCGGCCTCACCCTCCCGGCGCTGACGTTCGCGCTCTCGATCGACCGCGTTTTGAACGGCGTCACGCGGCCTGTCTGTGGTTGGATCTCGGATCGCATCGGCCGCGAGAACACGATGTTTCTCGCCTTCGCTCTCGAGGGGTGCGGCATTCTCCTGCTCGGAAGCATGGGCGCGAGCCCGGTGATGTTCGTGCTGCTGTCGGCGCTCGTGTTCTTCGCGTGGGGTGAGATCTACAGCCTGTTCCCTGCCACCTGCGCCGACACGTTCGGCGCGAAGTTCGCGAGCGCGAACGCGGGCCTGCTGTATACGGCGAAGGGCACTGCGGCACTGCTCGTCCCGCTGACGAGCGTGATCGCCGGGTCGGGCGGCGGGTGGCGCACCGTGTTCCTGGCGGCGAGCGTGTCGAACTTCCTCGCCGCGGCGATGGCGTTGTTCGTCCTCAAGCCGCTCCGTGCGCACATGCGAGCCGCGGGCTCGGCGCTCACGGCGTCGGTCGTCGCCCCGAGCATGAAGGAAGCGAAGTGAAGGTCGCAATCGTTGGAGCCGGCGCGATCGGCGGATACGTCGGCGGGCTGCTGTCCGCTGCCGGGGAGGACGTAACGTTCATCGCGCGCGGCGCGAACCTCGACGCGATTCGGCAGCGCGGGATGCAGGTGGTGCTCGAGGACGGAACTGAAGTCGCTGCCGGCAACGCGACGGCGTGCGAGCACCCGAGCGAGGCCGGACTGCAGGACGTCGTGTACCTGACCGTGAAAGCACATCAGGTGACGCCGATCGCTCCCGAGCTGCATCACCTGTGTCACGAGAGCACGAGCATCGTGACGATGCAGAATGGGATCCCATGGTGGTACTTCCAGCGGCTCGGCGGTCCGTACGACGGCCGGCCGGTGAAGGCCGCGGATCCCGACGGCTCAATCGCGCGGTCGATCGACCCGGCACGCATTATCGGATCGGTCGTCTATCCGGCGGCGAACCTGGTAGCGCCTGGGGTCGTGCACGTGGTGGAAGGCAAGCGGTTCACGTTAGGCGAGCCGGATGGCACGGAGACGCCGCGCATCCAGGCGATCTCGTCGAGTCTGACGAAGGCGGGGCTCAAGGCGCCGATCACGAACGACATCCGCAGCGAGATCTGGCTCAAGCTGTGGGGCAACCTGTCGTTCAACCCGATCAGCGCGCTGACGGGAGCGACGCTCGTCGATCTCGTGACGTATCCGCTCACGCGCGAGCTGTGCATCGCCATGATGCGCGAGGCCGAGCAGATCGCCAACGCGCTCGGCGTGACGTTCCGGGTGGGCATTGACCGCCGCATCGCCGGCGCCGAGAAGGTGGGCGCGCACAAGACGTCGATGCTGCAGGACCTCGAGCAGGGTAAGCCACTCGAGCTCGATGCCCTCGTGGGCTCCGTCGTAGAGCTGGGCCGCATGACGAATACGCCAACACCGCACATCGACGCGGTGTATGCGTGTACGAGCCTGCTGTCGAAGACGGCGTTGGCGCAAGGCAACCGTCTCGCCGTTGCGCATGCGTGATGGTCGGACCACATGAGCATCCAGATCCATTGAACTCGCGGATTCAACGGAAAAAGCTGATCAAACGGATGTGCCTTTCCCACACCGCGATTCCATAGTTTATCCCTTTGATCAGCAATTTCCGGCAGTTTCCGCGTGTTACCTGTATCTGGATGCCTGGGTAGCCATCAACTCCAGCTAGTAGACAGAGCAATGACTGATTCGGTATCGACGATCGCGAAGCTTCTCGAAGCCGGTGCCGGCGACCACCCCGCCATCAGCGCGCCCGGGGGCGTGTCGCTTACGTATGACGCGCTGCGGTCGCTCGTGGCTGCTACGGTCAGGAGCCTTCGGGCGCGTGGCATCAAGCCTAACGATCGCGTCGCCTACGTGCTCGACAACGGGCCCGAGGCTGCCACGACGTTCCTGAGCGTTGCCGCTGGCGCTACCGCCGCGCCACTCAATCCGGCGTACCGCGCGGACGAGTACGAGTTCTACCTCACGGACCTCGGCGCGAAGCTGCTCATCGTCGCGCAGGGAAAGGACTCGCCATCCGTGGATGTCGCCACGAAGCTCGGCGTGCCGATCGCGCGGCTTGTGGCGCACCCTGAACGTGGCGCGGGAACGTTCTCGCTCGAGTTCGACGGCAAGCGCAGTGCATCGTCTTCGGCGAGCGCGGACTTCGCCAATCCCGACGACGTCGCGCTCGTGCTGCACACATCGGGAACGACGTCGCGGCCCAAGATCGTACCGCTCACGCAGCGGAACGTGTGCGCGTCGGCGAGGAACGTGAGACAGACGCTCCAGCTCACGCCCGACGACCGCAACCTGTCGATCATGCCGCTCTTCCACATCCACGGGCTGATCGCGTCGCTACTCGCGCCGCTGTCCGCAGGTGCCGAGGTGTGCTGCTCGCCGGGCTTCAACGCGCTCAAGGTCTTCGGATGGATGGCCGAAGTGAAGCCGACGTGGTACACCGCCGTGCCGACGATGCATCAGGCGATTCTCTCGCGCGCGTCGAAGAACGCGGACGTGGTGGCCGGGAGCCGGCTGCGGTTCATCAGGTCGTCGTCGTCGGCTCTTCCGCCGACGGTCATCGCAGAGCTCGAGCGCGTGTTCCGGGCGCCGGTAGTGGAGGCGTATGGCATGACGGAAGCGGCGCACCAGATGGCGAGCAATCCGCTGCCGCCGCGTGCGCGCAAGCCCGGCACCGTGGGGCCTAACGCGGGACCGGAGGTGCGCATCGTCGACGACCGCTGGAACACGCTACCGGCAGGCGTAACCGGTGAGATCGTGATCCGCGGCGAGAACGTCACGCGCGGCTACGAGAACAATCCCGCGGCGAACGAGACGGCTTTCTTCGATGGCTGGTTCCGGACGGGCGATCAGGGCACCATGGACGCCGACGGCTACGTCTCGATCACCGGGCGGCTCAAGGAGATCATCAACCGCGGCGGCGAGAAGATTTCACCGCGCGAGGTGGACGAGATCATCATGGAGCACCCGGCGGTTCATCAGTGCGTGACGTTCGGGATGCCTCACGAGATGCTCGGCGAGGAGGTGGCGGCGGCGATCGTGCTCAAGGAAGGCATCGCGTGCGACGATCGCGAGCTCCGGCAGTTCGCGTCCGTGCGTCTGGCGGACTTCAAGGTGCCGAAGAAGATCCTGATCCTGAAGGAGATTCCCGTCGGCGCGACGGGGAAGCTGCAGCGGATCGGTCTCGCGCAGAAGCTCGGGCTCGGGTGAGTCGCTGCCGCCTAACGTGAATGCGGCGATGACGGATCCGGCACGGCGCGGAAGGCCGCGCCGGATTCGTCGGTCATTGCCATCTGCTCCTGCCGCTCGCGGTTCACCAGCAGCCGGAACACATCCGGCCGGCTGTAGTGGCCGCCGACGTCCAATTGCCATCGCGGGCCGGTGACCTTGTCGGGGTCGATCTCGCCGTAGACAATCTCCTGCACGCCATGACATGGACCCGTCACGAACTTCCCATCGGGGTCCACAATGGCGCTGTCGCCAGGGTTCACCCAGCCGTCATCGTCGGGCTCGATCAGTGCCTTGAACGCCAACCGGTCGGGCACGTCCGCGATCCGGACCGCGTTCCCGCATGCGACGACGTACACGCGCCCTTCCTTTGCGACGTGGCGCAGCGTCGAGATCCACGGCTCGCCGCGATCCCACGTGGGCGTGGCAAGCACGTCGAGTCCTCCGCAGTACAGCGCGTGGCGCGCGAGCGGCATGTAGTTCTCCCAACAGATCAACGCGCCGAGCCGGCCCAGGGCCGTGTCGTACGTGCGGAACGTCGAGCCGTCGCCCATGGCGTGCACCAATCGCTCCCCGGACGTGGGAACGAGCTTGCGACGCGTGCCGAGGAGATGGCCATCGGCATCGATGAACAGGACGGAGTTGAAGAGCGACGTGTTGCTGGCTTCACGGTTTCGCTCGTTCACCCCGATGACGACGAACATCCGCGCGTCGCGCGCGGCACGACAAAGACGTTCCGTGGTCTCGTCTGGCACTGACACGGCTTGCCGAAGCAGCTCCACGTAAAGCGCGCGGAGCCCATGCGTGTCACCCGAGGGGATGAACCAAACCCACATTGGGTAGCCCGGGATGAAGGCTTCGGGGAACACGATGAGTCTGGCGCCACGGGCCGATGCCTCGTGGATCGCACCGATCGCCCGCTCGACGGTAGCCTCACGGTCGAGGAATATTGGGCTGAGCTGAGCGGCAGCGACCAGCATCTGGAATAGGGAATCGGGAATCGGGAAGAGAGGGAACCGGGAACAGGGAACCGGGGTCCACGAACCGGTCTGTGTTTCAATCTCTATCGGGCGACCAGCAACTCGTCCAGTATTTTGGCGACCCGCTCGTCGATTCCCGATTCCCGATTCCCGATTCCCGATTCCCCGATGGCTTTTTTCGCCGCCTTCGGCGCCAGCGCAACCGGCGACCGGCTCGCTCGGATGCAGCGCTCGCCGCAGTACAGCAACGGCAAGTTCCAGAACCCGGTCCCGACGGCACTGAGCACGCCAGGTGGGTTATGGTCTTCGCTCAAGCGTCAGCTCTCGAGCAAGGAACAGCGTGTCCCGCCAGGGCCGCTCCCGGTCGTCTCGCGTACGCCCGCCGATTTCTCTACGCCGCCCGCGAGCGGCCTCCGCGCGACGTGGTTTGGCCACGCCAGCACGTTGATCGAGATCGACGGGCACCGGATCCTCGTGGATCCGGTATGGGGTGAACGCATCTCTCCGTCGCAGGCGTTCGGCCCCAAGCGGTTTCATCCGACGCCAATGGCGCTTCATGTGATGCCGAGGCTCGACGCGATCGTGCTCACGCACGACCATTACGATCACCTCGACATGTACTCCATCGGCACACTCGTGCGAAGCGTCACGCAGGAGAAGGTGCCGTTCATCATGCCGCTCGGTGTCGGCGCCCACCTCGAGAAGTGGGACGTGCCGGCGTCGCGCATCGTCGAGCTCGACTGGTGGGAGTCCGTGCGGGTGGGAGCGTTGACCATTGCCGCCGGCTCCGCGCGCCACTTCTCCGGTCGCGGCCTAACGAATGGAAGCCGGACGCTGTGGGCGTCCTGGTCGATCATCGGGCCAACGCATCGCGTCTTTCACAGTGGCGACACCGGGCCGTTCGACGCCATCGCCGAGAATGGGCGGCGCTACGGACCGTTCGATCTCGCGTTCATCAAGATCGGCGCGTACGACGACACCTGGCCCGACATTCATCTCACCCCCGAACAAGCGGTGCGGGCGTGCACGCTCGTTCAGGGGAAGGTGTTGTTCCCCATTCACTGGGGAACGTTCAACCTGGCGTTCCACCGGTGGGATGAACCGGCGGATCGTGTAGTCGCCGCCGCGCAGTCAGCGGGCGTGTCGCTCGTGATGCCGAAGCTCGGTCAGTCGATCGAACCGTCGTCGCCACCACCGGTCGACCCGTGGTGGCGTACGGTCACAGCTCGTTAGGCCGTCCGGAGGGCCGCGCCCGCCGGCACGGCCTGCTACGGTCGCCGTGTGAACACGACGTCGCCGTCCAGCGCATGGAGAACGAGCGACGGCGCGTTCGCACTGGCGCGACCTCCGGTGAGCGTGACGGGGAAAGGACCATCGGCGGACCAGTCGTACGCGCGCCAGTCGCCAGGTCCTGCCGCGGCGAACATCGTCGTGCCGATCACGTTCCGGGTTCCGGGCAGCGTATACGTCAGCGCTCCGTCCTTCCAGCCCACACCATACAGCAAGCTGTCACGTTCGAATTTGAGCCGCAGCACCGATAACTGCTCGTTGCGGTCGCTCCCCGCCGTGGTGCCGAGCAGCTGCACACTCTTGAGACGACCGCCCGCGCGCGTCAGGCCTGACCACTCCGCGGCGAGCTCACGTCGAAGCTCGGCCGGCACCGCCTCGCCGAGGCCCAGGTCGGCGCGTCCGGCTTTGAGGCCTTCGATCAACCGCAGCGCGTTGCGCCCGGCGAGCCCACGAGCGCCCGATCCGGCCGTGTCGCCGCGCGTCAACCAGTCGACGGCGCGTTGACTCGCCGGAGTCACCACGAGTGACCTCGCGAGCGTGGTCACCAGCATTGTTCCGCCCGAGGGAGATTCGTATTCGCCGGCGAGCGAATCGTCGGCGATCTCGCCGCGGGCCGCAAGCAATGGCAGCGGGCTCGGCGAGCCACGCGAAACCATGACGGCTCCGTTCAGCAGCGTTTCCGTGATGGACCGTCCGCGATACCCCGCGTTCGTGAGTGCAATCATGATGCGCCCAGACGGCGGATAGAGGCGCATTTCACTGTGATACGCGCCGTAGTCGCCACCATGGAACACGACGCGGGGCACGCCAGACGAATCGGCGCGCACGAACCACCCGAAACCGTACCCGTAGCCCGTGCCGAGCGACGCGTGAATCGTGAACAGCTTCGCGCGCGCTGCCGTCGAGAGAACGACGCCTTTGTCGATGGCGCGGACCCATCGAAAAAGGTCCGACGCGGTCATCACGACACCGCGTCCGAGCCGAAGCCAACTCGCGGGGCGGTCGGCCATCGTGAACGCTTCGCTTTCGTCGCCGGTGCTCCAGGCCATTCTCTCGCGGAGCGCTCGCGGCTCCCACCCAACGTACGTGTTTCGCATCGCCAGCGGCTCGAGAAAGCGCTGCTGAACGAAGGAGTCCCAGGCGAGTCCACTCACACGCTCGACGACCGCCGCCAGCAAGAGATAGTTCGCGTTCTGATAGTCGAACTGCGATCCGGGCTGGTGTGCCAGCCTGCGCTGCAGAATGCCGTGCACCACCTGATCGCGTCCCTGGACGAGCCAGTCGCGCCGCACCGGGTCCCAACCGTAGAACCCGAGGCCGGAGGTATGGGAGAGCAGCTGGCCGAGGGTAATCGCGCGCTTGTCCGGCGGAACGTTATCGAAGAACGACGGCAACGTGTCGCTCGTCCGCAGTCGCCCCTCGTCCTCGAGCGCCATGATGGCCGTCGCGATGAACTGCTTTTCCATCGACGCGATGTAGAACAGCGTAGTCGTGTCGTTAGGTACGTGCCGCGCCGGGTCGCGCCATCCCGACGCGTGGTGCAACAGCACGTCGTCGCCGACAGCAACCAGCAGCACTCCCGATACTCCCAGCGCCTCGGCCCGCTCGGCATAGTCGGCGAGAGCGCGTCGAACGGAGTCCATGGGGAGCGGCACGGGGTTCTGTGCCGCCAGCGCCGTGGCTTCGATCACCGTGAATGCCACTAGCGCCGCGAGCCAACGTACGACGGAGGTCATGCCCGAAGATCAGGGAACTCACTAACGCAGTTCTTGAACGATCTAAACCCCGACGAGAGTGTCATTCCGAGCGGAGCGAGGAATCGCCGTCGTCCCGACCGAGGGGTTGGCCTCTCTACCCCTCGACTTCGCTCGGGGCAGGCTGGGAGGACGGCGATTCATCGACTCGCTGCCGCTCGCTCGGAATGACGGCTTGCTCGTGTGCGAGGCTGCTCAAGCCTGCTCGCGAGTGACGGCGCACGCGACGCGGCGAAACCGGGCGGGCGTTGACCCGGTTTCCCGATGGAGCAGTCGCGTGAGATGCGACTGGTCGGCGAAGCCACACTCCAGCGCGATTTGCGCGATCGGCTCTGCGGTCATCGCCAGGCGGCGCATGGCCAACCGAAGGCGGCTCTGCAACATGAACGAGCCGATCGACTGCGTGTAGTGGCGGCGAAAGACGCGGGCGAGGTACACGGGATGAACGGCAGCGTCGGCAGCAAGTGACGTTAGGCTGAGCGGGTGCGTACACCCCGCCGCTGCCGCGTCCGCGATCCGACTCAGCCATCCCGGTCGTTTCGCAGTCTTCCAACCGGGCTGCGGCCGCTGCTGGCGTGCGACCTCGAACGCCACCTCTTCGGCCAGCACCTGTCGTTCGGGCGCGGCCGCGCGGAACGCCGCGTACAGCTCGAGCAGCGGCACGACCACGCGCGCGAGGCCGGGTTGTGGGCCGGCCCGTTCCAGTGCGTCGAACGCGCCGCATTCGCTGGCGCATTCGAGGATGAATGACCGCGCCCCGCGACTCGAGTAGCGGTTGGAATGCGGCGCGTCGGCCGGTTTCACGAGCACCGACATCGCGCCGCATTCGTGTGTGTGGCTCGCGCCGAAGTCCTCGAGAAAGCCGCCCTGGAGCACCAGCGTGACGGCGGGATACGCGTGCCGATGTCTCCCGATTCGAGTATCCGGGCCGTGCGACGTCTCCGTGAGGCGAATGCCACGGAGCTTCGCCGTCTGGTCCGTCACACCATGGGTGACCGGCGCGATGCCGTACACGATCGTTCTCCGGCGACGCTAGCGGTCGCCGTGGAATGTCTTGGCGGTCGCGGGTGGCGGGACCGGCGGCTTCCAGCGGCCCGACTCGTAGTCCATCCACCGCATGAACAGGGAGTCCGAGAAGTTGGCCATGATCTCCTTGCCCTCGGGCAGCTTCCGCACGTTTTCCACCAGCACGCTCGAGTATCCGGCGGTTGCGGCCCTAACGAGTCCGAGCACGCCGTCGTACGCGGCACGATAGGTGGGGGCGGAGAACGTGACCGTCTCGTTCGCGTATTTGATCCCCGGAACGCCGGCGAGCGACGCGAGCGACGCCGGGGGAACTGCATGCAGCCCGGCCTCGAGCGGCTCCGCGACCTTCATGACTTTCGCCTTCGCGAGATTCCGCACCGCGCGCGACGCCTTCTCCTTCATCTCCGCGTGCACAGAGTCCACGTTCCGCAGCTCGACCGTCGAGGAGCTCGTGGC
>JAJKIV010000065.1 GCA_021154285.1 Gemmatimonas sp.
CTCGGGACTCCGGGACGTTCGGCACCGTTAGCCCCGCCGACCCGGCAACGTTGATCGTGACGACCAGCCACCCGGCTCGGTACACGCGCACGGTCGCCGTCTACGTCCCCGCACAATACGTCCCCGGCACGGTCGTGCCGTTCATCGTCGGTGCGGACGGACCTGACAACGCGCTGTTCAGGGCGCTCGACAATCTCATCGCGCAGAAGCGCGTGCCGGTCATGGTTGCCATCTCGATCGGCAACGGCGGCGGGGACGCGCAGGGCAGCCAGCGCGGACTCGAGTACGACACCATGTCGGGTCGCTACGCCGAGTTCGTCGAGACCGAGGTGCTGCCGCTGGTCGAGCGGCAATACGGCGTGCATCTAACGAAGGATCCCGAGGGACGGGCAACGATGGGTGGCAGCTCGGGAGGGTCCGCGGCCTTCATCATGGCGTGGTACCACCCGGAGCTCTACCACCGAGTGCTTGCCTATTCGATCACGGCGATCAACCAGCAGTGGCCGCATAGCGACGAGACGCCGCACGGCGCGTGGGAGCTGCACGAGCGACTCATCCCGACGAGTCCTGCGAAGCCGATTCGCGTCTGGCTGGCGGTCGGTGACCGGGACTTTCTCAACCCCAACGTCATGCGTGACGGGATGCACGACTGGGTGCTTGCGAGCGAGAACATGGCGCGCGCGCTCGCCGCGAAGGGATATCGCTACCAGTACGTCTTCGCCCGCAATGCGGGGCACGTCGATCGCGACACGAGGAACCAGACGCTCCCGGCGGCGCTGGAGTGGCTCTGGCGTGGTTATGCTCCGTAAGGGGTCAGACTCGCATTTCATCGTTTGAACGCGGTTTCAAGGGGTCAGAGCCCTTGAAATCCCGGACCTCGAGTTTCGTTTCGATCACAATTTTTCAAGGGCTCTGACCCCTTGATCTAGCGATCACAATTTTTCAAGGGCTCTGACCCCTTGATCGCCTTTTGATCCTCCGGCTTCTCGACAATGCGAATCATCTCCTTCGCCACACAGGACACGGAGTGGAAGACTCCTCGATTGGGGATCATCCTCCACACGAACGGGCAGGACAGCGGGCATCGCCTCGACTGCGAGAAGCTGTTCGCGCCGACCGAGCGGCCGTCGAATCCGCTCGCATGGTTCGACATGGACGGCCCGTGGCTTCGGCGAGCCCGCGAGATCGCCGAGCGGCTCGAGCGCGACGCGAGCGCGCTCGCCGAAGCGCGCAAGAGCGGATGGCTCGTGCCGAGCGAGGATGCGTATTGGTTCGCCCCGGTCCCGCGGCCGGGAAAGATCGTGTGCATCGGATTGAACTACCGCGATCACGCGGCGGAGAGTGGTCTCGCGGTGCCGAAGACGCCGGTGATCTTCTCGAAGTTCTCGAGCTGTGTGATCGCGCCGGGCGAGCCCGTCGTCATTCCTCCCGCCAGTGAGAAGGTCGACTACGAGGCGGAGCTCGCGGTCGTGATCGGGCGTCGCGCGTCGCACGTACCGGCCGACCGCGCCTATGACTACGTGTTAGGCTACACGGCGTTCAACGACGTCACGGCGCGCGACTTCCAGTTCGGCGACGGCCAATGGCAGCGTGGCAAGTCGTGTGACACATTCGCGCCGATGGGCCAGACGATCGTGACGACGGACGAGATCCCCGATCCGCATTCGCTGCGCATTTCGCTCACGGTCAACGACACCGTCATGCAGGACTCGAACACGAGTCAGTTGATCTTCCGTGTGCCGGAGCTGATCGCATTCATCACGGCCAGCATCACGCTCGAGCCGGGGGACGTGATCGCGACCGGCACGCCAGCTGGTGTCGGGTTCGCGCGGAAGCCTCCGGTGTTTCTCAAACCGGGCGACCGGATGGAGGTCAGCATCGACCGCATCGGAGCGCTCGGGAATCCAGTCGTTGCGTCCTCGGCGTCGCGTCATCAAACGCCTCAGGCGGTCGGCCCCTCGGGCGAGACGATTCCCTTCGCATGACCCACTTTTCGAGCGACGCGTTCATCGACTGGCTCCTCGATAGCGACCCGTCGATCCGCTGGCAGGTGATGCGAGACCTCACCCACACGCCGGCCCAGGTTATCGCGGCCGAGCGATCGCGCGTTGCGTTGGAGGGCTGGGGCCTAACGCTGCTCGAGCAGCAGCGTCCCGATGGCCAGTGGGGCGACGGTGACGTCCACCCGTTCTGGTGGACGAACATGTACACGCTGCTGTTCCTGCGCGACCTGGGGGTCGACCCCGCGAGCGGCCGCGTGCGGGCGGCGATCGACCTCGTCAGGAACAACGTTACGTGGGGCCCTGAATTCGGTAACTCTCCCTTCTTCGAGGGCGAGGTCGAGCCGTGCATCAACGGTCGCGTGGTGGCGTTAGGCGCCTATTTCGCCGTGCGGAGCGATCGGCTCGTCGATCGGCTGCTGAGCGAGCAGCTCGCGGATGGCGGCTGGAATTGCGAGGCGGAGCGAGGTTCGGTGCGCTCGTCGTTCCACACGACGATCTGCGTGCTCGAGGGGCTGCTCGCGTATGAGAAGGCGTTCGGTGCGACGTCGGCGGTGACCAATGCGCGGCGGCGCGGGGAGGAGTATCTCCTCGAGCGACGTCTGCTTCGGAGGTTGTCGACGGGCGAGATCATCAAGCCGGAGTGGACACAGCTCGCGTTTCCACCGCTGTGGCATTACGACGTGCTGCGTGGGCTGGACTATCTGCGCGCAGCTGGCGTGCAGCCGGATTCACGAGTCGATGAGGCCGTCGCGATCGTGCGAGAACGTCGCCAGGCCGATGGCCACTGGCTGCTCGACGTGCGACACCGTGACGCGCTTCACACGGACTTCGCCGGAGAGGTTGGCGAACCGAATCGTTGGCTCACGCTTCGGGCTCGGCGCGTGCTGGATTGGGTGGTCGAGACGCCAGGGGCTGATCCAGCGCGCCCCTGACGCGCTACGCGCGCGGCATCCGCGCCGTCGTGCCGGCGACGGGCAAGCTGACACGAAACACGGTGTGCCCCGGCTTCGAGCTGAAGTCGAGATCGCCGTCGTTGAGGTGCGTGAAGCGGCGCGCGATGTCGAGGCCGAGCCCCGTGCCAAATCCGACGGGCTTGGTGGTGAAGAACGGATCGAAGACGCGGGAGCGGTGCTCCTCCGGAATGCCAGCCCCGTCATCCATCACTCTTACCAGGACGAAATCGCCACGCTTCGTCGCCGTGAGCGTCACATTGCCCCCTGCGGGCGCCGCGTCGATCGCGTTGTCGATCAGCTTCTCCCACACCTGATTGAGCTCGCTGCCGAAGCCGAAGACCGTGGGCAGGTCCGCCGCCGTATCGATTCGCACCCGCACCGACTTCGAGCGGGACTTGCTCTCCAGCATCGCGACCGTGTCGGCGAGGCCACGCGCGATGTCGACATCCTCGCGCACGCCTTCCCGGTCCATGAACGTGAACCCTTTGATGGCGCCGACCAGTGCGTGGATGCGATCCGTCGCCGCCGTGATGTGCGCCGTGGCCTGACGGGCGGCCGCGTCGCTTGCGGCCCAGCCGATGGCCACACCCAGCGTCTCTGCCGGAAGCACGCTGGCGAGCCCCTCGAGCGCGGCCAGGCTCACGTTTGCGCTCGCGAGCGCCGCCGCCGCCGCCGTTGGATCGATGTCATGCGCAACCAGCCACTCGGAGAATTCCTCCTCGCGGTCCGCCGACTCGAGTGGGCTCCTCGGAGCGCACGAGTCGTTACACATTCGCCGGACCGCATCGACGGCTTCGAGTTGCCCGTCGGTCAGGCGCGCCCGCGCCAGCGCCGTCGACCCCGCGTGCAGATCGTCCAGCAGTGGGGGGAGCGATCGCGCGTGGCTCGACGCCCCCGATGCGGGGTTGTTCAACTCGTGCGCGAGACCGGCCGCCAGCCGACCTAACGAACGCAGCCGCTCGTCGTGAATCTGCGCGGTCCGGTAGTCACGCGAACGGTCGATCAATTGGTGTACGAGCGCCGCGGTGAGCTCCGGACATTCCCGCACGAGGTCGGTAAAGTCCGAGCGGTTCAGCGCGAACAACGTCGTGTCGTCCTCGGCGACGACCCTGAGGGGCCCTGTCCGCAAGCGTGAGAACGGCATGGTGCCACCGATGTAGCCTGGCCCGACATCCTGATACTTGCGCAAGCTGCCCGCGTTGGGGGCGTGAGCCGCCACGCGTCCGGCGAACACGATCCACATGTCATCGATCGGCGACCCGCTTTCCGTTATGACACTGCCTGCCGCGAACCGCTCCACGTGTCCGCGCGCGGCGAGCCATTCCAGCTCCGCCCGCGGCACGGACTCGAACAATGGGAAAGACGCCATCGTGTCGACGTCGTTATCGGCGACTTTGACGATTGTGCTCGGTTCTGCAGGATCCATCTGTGGATCTTGCCCATCTCGGTTCGAGGAGCGCAATGGGGTAGTGCCGATCACCCTGCCGCATCCCGGTCGTTGAAGATCCGCAGCGTCGGTGGTGCGTTCTCCAGTCCCTTCTGCATCTCGGCGGCAACCAGGGCATAGGCGCGCACCCACGCGGCGCGGACCGCCGGTGTGAACTGCTGGCCTAAGGTATCGACGAATGCCTGCAGCAGTGCCGCGCCCACACTATCGAAGTGATGGTGGAGGACGCCGTACCGCGTGTGCCGCCGGCCGAGCGCCGCAACGGCCGGCAGCAGCGTGTCGAGGTCATCGAGCGCCTGGACGACGACCCCGAGCGTCTGCGCGAGCTTCCACTGCTGGATCGTCATGTCGACGCCGTTGAAGAGCTGTGCCGCGCCCGCGTCGATGACGAACAGGTGGTCGTAGAACCGCGCCGTGAAGGCGTCGGAGCGCTCGGCGATCATCGACCACGACGATCGAACGAGTCGGATCTCTTCGGGGGTCATGGAGGCTGTGTCCTGGCGAGGTGACGACGCCGGAGAGTGCTCTCCATGAAGAAACGCATTCCGCGCGACGGAGTGGGTCAGAGCCGTTCAAGGGGTCAGAGCCCTTGAATTTCGGATCAAAGGGGTCAGAGTCGCTTGAATTCAAG
>JAJKIV010000066.1 GCA_021154285.1 Gemmatimonas sp.
GGCGAGACCCCTGGCTTTGCGGACCGGCCTCACGACCGGGGTGCCTTTGTCGAAGGAATGGAGGACAACGGCGATGACCGGGCGCATGTGCGTCGGTCGTCGTGACTGCTCGATCGTGTTGCCTGACGAGTGCTGTACGCCTCGAGATGGCAGCGACGTCGCCTCGCTCCCGAGAGCGGCCTGGACAGAAAGCAACCCGCGCACCGCGGCGCCGCATGCCCGCCGTCTCGATCGTCAACGCCGCGTCTTACAGCGGGTTAACAAATTGGTTGGTGTTCTAACCAATCAGCGCTGGATGGGGAGGCGCGAGGTTAGATGTCGCGTGGACGCCCTAGCATCGATGGTGAGCCGCCACACCACGACCGTGTGACAGACGTGT
The DNA here is from genome assembly GCA_021154285.1 of Gemmatimonas sp. Lineage (GTDB taxonomy): Bacteria > Gemmatimonadota > Gemmatimonadetes > Gemmatimonadales > Gemmatimonadaceae > JAJKIV01. Next base: position 380 of record JAJKIV010000066.1, read on the forward strand.
CAATTCGCCATCGGAGGCCGACAACGCGCGGGCCCGACAAATTGTCCGGTCATCGGTCAGCGTGACGGATCACCACTCGACACTTAACCGCCTAACACACCGCTCCGAAGTCGGGCGCCCACGGCATGGATGCGACAACCGCCTGCCGGCGTCGTGCCGGCAGGCGGTTGCGATCCAGGCGATCAGCCTGGCCTAGCTCTGCAAAGCCTTCGTCGGGTCCACCCGAATCGCGCGCCGCGCCGGCAACACGCTCGCTGCCAGCGCGATTACCCCGAGCACCGCCGGCACCGCCACGAACGTCAGTGGGTCCCTGGTCCCGACGCCGAACACGAGGCTGGCCAGCAAGCGGCTCGCGGCACCAGCGAGTCCTACGCCCACCACGATCCCGAGCACTACGGGCCTCATCCCCTGCCCCACGACCAGCCGCAGCACACTGCCGGGAGTCGCGCCGAGCGCCATCCGGAGTCCGATCTCCCCCGTCCGCTGCGTCACGAAATACGCGACCACCCCGTAGATCCCGACCGCAGCGAGCAACAGCCCGATCGCTCCGAGGGTCGTCAGCAGCATGGTGTTGAACTTCCCCGTCGCGAGGGACGCCGAAATGCGCTCGTCCATCGTGCGGATGTCGAACATCGGGAGCGTCGGGTCCACGCGGCCAACGGCCGCCTGGAGTTGTTTGGTCATCGCGCGCGGGTCTCCGGTGGTACGAGCGAGAATGAACATCGACCGCTGCATCGCGAACCAGAACGCCTCGGGAGCCTGCGCGCTCGCGAAATAGATCTGCGGCCGCACCGCCTCACGCAGCCCATCGTCGTGCGCGTCGCCCACGACGCCGATGACGCTGCACATGGTCCGCTGCCCGTTGGGCTCCCGCCGTCCCGGTATTCGCTTGCCGATCGGGTTCTCGTTAGGCCAGGCCTTCTTCGCGCCGGCTTCGTTCACGATGATCACACACGGGCTCCCGGCCACGTCGCGGTCGTCGAAGTCGCGCCCCAGCTTGACCGGGATCCGCAGCGTCTGGAACACACCCGGTGTCGCGACGCGGAAGTTGAACGAGATCGAGTTCGCCGGATCCTCGGAACGACCCTCCGGAATGAAATTTCCCTGCGCGGAGAGCCCCGTTATGGGAATGACCGTGATGCCCGCTGCCGACTCCACGCCAGGCACGGCGCGGACCTCCTGCAGAATCCGGTCGTACGCCGACCGAACGCTCTCGACGCTCTCGTATTGCGCGGGCGGCAGCGCCAGCCAGGCCGAGAACACGCGAGCGGTCGCGAAGCCCGGTTCCACGCGCTGAAGAATGATCCCGCTTCGAATCAGCAGCCCCGCGCCCACGAGCAGCATGAGGGACAGCGCAACTTCTGCCGCAACGAGCAGCTGGCGAACGCGGTCGCGCGCAACGAGGCTCGACGAACGCCCGCCTTCACGCAGCGCGCCCTGCAAATCCGAGCGAGCCGTTCGCAGTGCCGGCACCAGACCGAAGACGATGCTGCTCAGCACCGTGGCGCCGAGCGCGAAGGCCACGGTGAGCCAGTCCAGTCCCGCCTGATCGAGCCTCGGCACCTCACTCGGCGCCACGGCCTTGAGCGCACGCACGCCCCAGAAAGCAAGCAGGAGGCCGATCGTGCCACCGATTCCCGCGAGCACGACACTCTCTGCAAACAGTTGCCGGAGAACTCGGCCCCGACCGGCGCCGAGCGCGGCACGGATCGAGATCTCCTTCCCTCGCGCCGCGCCGCGCGCGAGCAGCAGGTTCGCCACGTTCACGCACGCGATGAGCAGCACAAACGCCACGGCGCCGAGCAGAATGAAGAGCCGTGACCGGTAGGAACCGACGTAGACCTCCATGAGCGACGCGACGCGGACGCCGTTCTCACGATTTTCCTCCAGCTCCGTCTCGAGAGGCTTCGCGATTGCCGACATCTCGCTCTGTGCCTGCGCGATCGACACCCCCGGTGCAAGGCGCCCGAACACATCGAGGTACCCCTTGCGCGAATCGGCACGCTCCTCGGTCGTGAATGCGATGGGTACCCAGATGTTCGCATCGGCGGTCATGACGTCGGCCGCCGGCGAAATCACACCGATGACCACGTGCTCCACGGCGTTGAGCCTAACGCTTCGGCCGATGATGCCCGAGTCGCCGTTGAACCGTGATTTCCAGAACCGCTCATTCAGAATGACCACGTTGTCGTGGCCCGGCTGATCTTCTTCGTTCGAGAACGGCCGGCCGAGCCGCATCGTGAGCCCGAGCGCCGGAAAGAAGTCCGCGGAGACGCGCAGTCCGGTCACCTGCTCCGCCGGTCTATCGCCGGTGAGCAGCGTGAAGTTGCGGTACTCCACGGGCACGAGCTCCGAGAACGAATGGGAGCGCTCGCGCCATCGGACAAAGTTCGCGGCACTCGCGCTCCCATCGACGCCGCGACGGTTGGTGTACACGCGCACGAGGCGATCCGGCTCCGGAAACGGCAGCGGGCGGAGGACGACCGCGTTGACGATGCTGAAGATCGCCGTCGTCGCGCCAATCCCAATGGCCAGCGTCAGCGCCGAGACGGCCGTGAACCCCGGCATCCGAGCGAGCTGCCGCAGCGCATAACGCGCGTCCTGCACGAACTCGTGGATCCATTCTGCCCGGCGCATATCCCGCTCCCTTCCTTCGCCAATGCGGCGACAGGTGTCATTGACTCGGTTGAGGTCACCGAAGCGGCCAACGGCCTTGGCGCGCGCAAGCTCGGGGTCGAGCCCGCGCGCGATGTACTCGCGCGTGCGCATCTCGACGTGGAACGCGAGCTCGGCGTCGACCTCGTCGGCGACGCTCGCCTTCCACAGCAGGGATCGCAGCTGGCGACCGAACGTCCCCGGGCGAGGCATGTCTCGCGCTGGGCGCGGCTGGCCCGTTAGGCGGGGAGGAGGATCCGCGACACGGCACCCGCGAACCGTGCCCATTCCTCCGTCTCGGCGCGCAACTGCTTGCGCCCAACGGTGGTGAGGCGGTAAAGCTTCGCCTTTCGCCCAAGCTCCGACTCACCCCACTCGGCTTCGATCCATCCTTTGCGCTCCATGCGATAGAGCGCCGGATAGAGCGAGCCTTCTTCGATCACGAGCTCGTCGGCGCTCGTGTCCTCGAGCCACCGCGCGATGGCGTATCCGTGCCGCGGTCCCCAGCTCAAGGTCTTGAGGATGAGCGCGTCCAACGTGCCGTGGAGATCCTTTGCCGCCACTGCCATGGTGCTTACCTAGTTAGACTAGGTGTATGCTAGGCGGCGTTACCTAGAGAGTCAAGGCATTTGCGGGCGGCTGGCGACTGGCGGCTGGCGGCCAGCCGCCAGTCGCCGGCAGTTCAGCTCGCGACCACCGGCTTCTCCTTTTTGAGCTCCTGCGTGCTCGGGACAATAGCCTCGAGCCCCGCCGCCTTGAGCAGCGCGTTGATCTTCGGCAGGAGATCGTCCATCGCCGACTTCACGTTCGTCAACCTAACGCGGAGATCCTTCGTGAGGGTGTCGAACGCCGCGTACGTCTGCTTCGTCGGTCGGTACTCACCGCTCGCCACGCCGGAAAGCGCCGCGATCTTGTTGTTCAACTTGATCGGATAGTTGAGCGGGTCCTGGCTGCTCTGGTTCTTGACCTGATAAATCTCCTTCTCCTCCGAGCCAAGCTTGTCCATCAGCTGCCCGGAGAGCTCCTGGAATTCCGCCGCCTGCGGCTTGCCCGCGATCTTGGCACCGCGGTCATCCACCTGGAAGCGGACGTTCCGCACCGTGCGCACCGCGTTATCCGCTGCGGTTACCGTGTCGCGCACCTTCATCAGGAAGCGGAACTGTTCCTGGTAATCGGCGAGCGTTGACGTCGAGCGCGGGTCCTTCTTCACGACGAACGACTGCGTCTGCGTCTGGCCGCCGACGCGCAGGCGGACCTGGTACGTCCCCGGAGGGCCGATCGGGCCGGTGGTGCTCGCCGCCCACATGATCTGGTTCTCGAAGCGCGCAGCGTCAGGATACCGCAGGTTCCACGTGAACGTGTTCAGCCCGAGCTTGTTAGGCACGCGCGGCGGACGCGGCCCCATGCGTACGAGCACCTCGAAGTCGATCGCGGGCGGCCCGCCTTCCGCGGCCGGCGTCGCGAGCAGCTTGGCGACGCTGTCGCCCGAGAGTCCGGCCTTCGTGAGGCTGTCGCGACGCGCCGCCTTCTGCTGGTCACCACGCAGGCTGTCGGCGAGCGTCAACGAGTCCGGGTTGCTCGTGAACGACTGGATCACTTTGCCCTGCGCGTCGAGGAAGTCGAGCATGACGACCTGGTTCGCCTTGTCGACCCAGTAGTAGACGGTCGCGCCGGACGGCGGATTAGCGCCGGTGGGATTTCCGCCACCTCCGCCGCCGAAGAAGCCACCCCCCCAATCGATCCGGTAGGCATCGCGCGGTTTGAACAGGTACGCGCTCTTCGCGACGATGGCTGGTGACATCTGACGAAGGGCCGAGAGGTCGTCCATGACGTAGAAACCGCGTCCGTGCGTGGCGGCAATGAGATCGCCTTCCTTGATCGTCATGTCGTGCACGGGGGCCGGCGGCAGATTGCGTTGCAGCGACTGCCACCGCCCGCCGTCATCGAACGACACCCACACGCCGCGCTCCGTCCCGGCGTACAGCATTCCGCGACGCACCGGATCTTCACGGATCACGCGCGTGAACTCGGCCTCCGGAATCCCCGTGACGATCTTCGTCCAGCTCTTCCCGCAATCGGCCGTGCGGTACAGGATCGGGCTCTTGTCGCCGAGCTGATAGCGGTTTGCCGCGACGTACGCGCTGCAGGAGGCGTAGTGCGACGGCTCGATGATGGAGATGCGGGTGAAATCGCCAATGTCCTTCGGCGTCACGTTCGTCCAGTTCGCGCCGTTGTCGCGCGAGACCCAGATGTAGCCGTCGTCCGTCCCCGCCCAGAGCAGTCCCGGCGTGACCGGCGACTCGTCGAAGGCGAAGATGAGCGCGTAGGTCTCGACGCCCGTCTGGTCTTTCGTAATCGGACCGCCCGACGGGCCCATCGTGGTCGAGTCATGCCGCGACAGGTCCGGCGACACGCGCGTCCAGCTCTCGCCTTCGTTGGTCGATCGGTACAGGTAATTCCCGGCGGCGTACACCACGTTGGAGTTGTGGCGCGAGAACACGATCGGGTACGTCCACTGGAAGCGGACGTTGATGTCCTCGGACGAGTAGCCCATCGGGTTGTCAGGCCACACCGTGATGTCCCGCTGGTAGTCCGTGTTCAGGTCCTTCCGGGTCATGAGCCCGCCGTAACTGCCGGCGAAGATGATGTTCGGCTTCGTCGGGTGCGGGGTGACGTAGCCGGACTCGCCGCCACCCGCGTCGACCCAATCCGAGGTCGCGATCGCGCCAGCCTTGCGGCTCGGCCCGCATAACGTGGAGTTGTCCTGCTGCGCGCCGCAAATCTTGTACGGGAACTCGTTCGTCGTGGCGACGTGATAGAACTGCGCCGTCGCGAAATCCTCCTCGCTCCAAGTTTTGCCCTGATTGAACGACACGTTCGCGCCCCCGTCGTTCCCCTCGATCATGCGATTCGGGTCGTTAGGCGCGATCCACATGTCGTGGTTGTCGCCGTGCGGCGGGTTGAGCGACTGCGGGAACGTCTTGCCGCCGTCGCGCGAGCGGAAGAAGCCGACATTGAGCGCGTATACCATGTTGGTGTCGCGTGTGTCGGCGTAGATGTGCGTGTAATACCACGCGCGCTGGCGAAGCTTCCGCTCGCTGTTCACGAGCTGCCACGTGGCGCCGGCGTCGTCAGACCGATAGACGCCACCCGAATCGTGCTCCACGAGCGCCCACACTCGGCTCGGCTTTACCGGCGAGACGGCGATGCCGATCTTGCCGTAGATACCCGTCGGGAATCCTTTCGCAGTCTTCGTCAGATTCGCCCATGTCTTGCCGCCGTCGGTGCTCTTGTAGAGACCACTGCCCGCACCGCCGCTCGACAGCGACCATGGCGTGCGACCCGCCTGCCAGAAGGCGACGTACATGACGTCGGGGTTCGACGGATCGAACTGAAAGTCGACGGCGCCCGTGGAGTCGTTCACGAACAGGATCTTGCTCCACGTTTTGCCGCCGTCGGTGGTCTTGAACAGGCCGCGATGCTCGTTCGCGAGGAACGTGGGGCCGAGCGCGGCAACGTAGACGACGTCGGAGTTGCGGGGATCGATGGCAACGGCGCCGATCTGCTCCGTCTCCTTGAGCCCCATGTAGTTCCACGTCTTGCCGGCGTCCTTCGTCATCCACACGCCGTCGCCGTGCGACACGTTCCCGCGGATGCACGTCTCGCCGCCACCAACCCACACGACGTCCGGATTTTTCGGATCGACGGTGATGGCGCCGATGGTTCCGCTGAAGTACTTGTCGGTCGTCGCCTGCCAGTTGATGCCGCCGTCGGTCGTCTTGAACACGCCACCACCGGCCGTGCCCATCCAGTACTCGAGTGGGCGCTGGGCCGACCCCGCCACAGCGACCGATCGGCCGCCGCGATAGGGGCCGACCTCACGCCACTTGAGCGCCGCGAACGCGGTGGTGTCGAAGGGACCCTGCGCACGCGCAGCCAGCGGAGCTGCGGATGCGATCAGCGCGACGCTCAGCGCGCGCACAAGCGACGAAACGGTCATTCCACTCCTCCGGAGGGGATCTCACAGCGGGACGATCCGATGTAGTCAGACCTGCGGGAGGCGGCAAGGTGTCCCGTGCTCCGCAGACCGGGCTGCCCCGCCAATTGACAGGTCTATAACGTTCATCCGTCTCGAGAACCCGAGGAACTCATGCGCAGTAGTGGTCCTGTTGGAACCGCGGTTCACGCGCTCACCCGCGACACCGCCATTGCTCTCATGCCGGTGGCGCTCGCACTGGCGGCTTGCTCATCCGGCGAGAAGGCGAGCACCGACAGCGTCGCCGCGAAAACAGCCGACACCGCCGCTGCTGCCAATGCGGCCCCTGCCATGTTCGCGAGCGCCGGCGCCACCGACAGCATGAAAACGCCGGAGTCCGTCCGGTATGACGCCGACCTCGACGCGTACTTCGTGTCGAACATCAACGGCAACCCATCCGTGAAGGACGGCAACGGATTCATCGTGCAGGTCGACGCCGGCAACACGTCGTCGGTGAAGGTGCTGGTGCAAGGCGGGAAGAACGGCGCAACGCTGAACGCGCCGAAGGGGCTGGCGGTCGTGGGGGACACGCTCTGGGTCGCGGACATCGACGCCGTCCGCGCGTTCAACAAGCGCACCGGCGCCGTGATCGCGAACCTGGACCTCCGTCCGATGAAGGCCACGTTCCTCAACGACGTTGTCGCCGGCCCGAACGGCGTCGTTTACATCACTGATACCGGCGTCAAGTTCGACGCCAAGGGCGCCACGACCCACCCGGGTCAGGACCAGATCTTCAAGGTCGTCGGACGTAAGGTCTCCGTCGCGATCAAGAGCGACTCGGCGCTCAAGAGCCCGAACGGCATTGCGTGGGACGGCGCGAATGGTCGGTTCGTTCTCGGCCCGTTCGGCGACAAAGCTGTCTCGGCGTGGAAGGATGGTGATTCGACCGTCACTCCAATCGCCACCGGCTCTGGCGCGTATGATGGCGTCGAGGTGCTGAGCGACGGACGGATCCTCGTCTCGAGCTGGACGGATTCGTCGGTGAACGTGATCGCGAACGGCGCACTCCGAAAGGTCGTCGCGAACGTGGACGGTCCGGCAGACATCGGCGTCGATACGAAGCGCAATGTTCTCGCGGTGCCGCGGTTCACGGCCGGCCGTATCGATTACTTCACGATCTCGAAGTAGGCCCAGAGTAACCGGCAACCGCTCATGTTGTCACCTGGAAGCAGTGGCCTAACGCGCCTGATTCACTATATTGCGCGCTGCGCGGACGATTGGAGCGCGCAAACCTTTGACAGGAGATATTACATGCCCGGTTTTTTTGGCCGCCTGCTCGCAGGCACCGGCGCGTTGCTCATCGCAGTAACCGCAGCACAAGCGCAGGGGACGTCGAACGCCCCCGCCCGGCCGTGGAAGATTGGCGGCGCGCTTGGCGCGACCATCCCGCTCGGCGACTTCAGCGACGGCGCGGACCTTGGATGGCATCTGGGTGGCCTGTTCGAGTACAAGCAGCCGTCCTTGCCGGTCTCGTGGCGCGGCGAGCTCACGTATCACCGCAATGGCCTGAAGGACGATTACTTCGCCAACCAGCTGCCCGAGGTCGGGAACCTCAGCGGCAACTTCAGCATGGTCAACTTCATCGCCAACGCGGTCTATCCGTTCGGTGACAAGGCAAAGACTGCCCGGCCGTACATTATCGGCGGCCTCGGGCTCTACCGGCTGAAGGCGACGGCGACCTACCAGGGAATCGACATCAGCGACTCGCAGACCAAGTTCGGCATCAACGTCGGCGGCGGTTTCGAGTTTGCGTTGAGCGGCTTCGACACGTTTGTCGAAGCGCGCTTCCACTCGGTCTTTACCGACAACAGCAGTACGAAGTTCATCCCGATCTCCTTCGGCATCAAGTTCTAGCGAAGGAAGCTGGCGCGGCCGAGGCTACCGGCCCGCGCATCATCGGAACGGAACCACGAACACTCGGCCACGGCCGCGATTCTCGTCAGAGAGAATCGCGGCCGTGCGCTTTGCCGGGCATCGGCTGTGATGCACCGCACGTTCGCGCGGGCTTCGCGTTATGCGGTGACAGTGAGCGTCGGCGGCGTGACAGTGTCCGGCGCAATCACCGTGATTCCGTTGCGACCTTTTCCCGCCAAGGTCGTCTCAAGGTGGAAGGACGGCGACTCTGGCCGTCCGAGACACTGGTTGCCTAACGCGCGTGAGTCGCTCGGCCGCGCGCTGCGCGGTCGCCGTTGACCGCGTGACCCTTTCACAGGAGAATCACATGCATCGGTTTTTCGGCCGCGCCGTCATGGCGGGTGGCGCGTTGCTGATCGCAGCGAC